>NZ_JBFAKM010000014.1:15463-205078 GCF_040655695.1 Polymorphospora sp. NPDC050346
CCGGGAAGGAGAACCTTCCCGGGCGCCGCCGGTGGACCGAGGTGGGTCAGGAGATACGGATCTTCATCGAAGTGCCGTTCTCTTCCACGACCCGGATCTTGACACCGGTCGCCGGGAGCTTGACGCCGTGGTTCGGCAGCTCGTCGTAGAAGTACTTCTTGGTGTCGTCGAACAGCGGGGCCGCGGCCTGGCCACGGATGTACTGCGGCTGGCTGTTCAGGTGCAGCGTGAAGGAGTCGGCCTTCCGCAGGCTGAACGTCGCGTCGTAGACCTGGACCCGGGCCCGCCACGGCTGGCCGGTCAGATTGTAGATCGGCCGCGGGTGGGCGTCGATGTAGAGGTTACGACCCTCACCCGGGTGGGCGAAGGTGTCGTTGTCGGCCCACCGGGTGTTCCAGTACGAGATCAGGAGACCTTCCTGGTACGCGTAGTGGTCGACGTAGTCCGGCCGGGTGTTGGCGTAGCCGAAGAAGTACGGGCCGGTTTCGAGGTACTTGTCGTAACCGGTGTACGTCCGGTGGCCGGCGATGTAGAAGTTGTCGAACAGGCGGGTGTCGCTCTCGCTGACGATCGCCCACTCACCACCCAGGGTCCAGCCCGGGGCACCGCTCTCGGCGCCCTCGGTGGACAGCGTCGCGCCGTCGGCGGTCACGGTGATCGCGTCACCGAAGAAGCCACCGTCGGCCACCGCGGCGTCGGTCACGTAGCGGAACCGGAACGGAACGACCTTGCCGGCACCCTCGTTGAGCGGGATGTTGATGTTCGCCCACTCGCCGCCGGAGCTGCCGTCGAGCGCCGGCCGGCTGCCGCCGTCGGTGCCGCCCGGCGTGCCGTTGACCGTGAACGGCAGGGCCGTCCAGGTCGAGCCACCGTCGAACGAGGCCTCGAAGTAGAGGTAGTCGTAGCCCGCCTCGATGTCGTAGCGGCCCTTGAGCGACACGGACGCGGACGTCTTGCCGGTCAGGTCGATCGAGGTCGCCAGCGAGTCGTTGCGGTCGTTCTCGTTGCCCGAGAAGAACTGCTTCGTGCCCTCGAACGGTGCGCCGAGGTCGAAGGAGTATTCCCGCTGCGGGAGCACCACGACGACCGACTGCGCCTTGTTCGTGTTGTAGGCCTGTGGGCCGAGTTCCAGCGTGCGTTTCTGGCCGGCCACCACGACCTCGTAGTCGAGCCAGCCGAGCTGGAGCTTGTTCCACGCGCCGAGGTCACCGCCGCGCTCGCCGATGCCGCCGTCGCCCGGGGCGCCGAGGCGGCTCTGCGCCATCAGCGTCCAGTGCTCGTTGTTGTTGTCGCCGCCGCTGAGGACGTTGTAGTCGTCCGGCAGACCGAGGTCGTGCGCGTATTCGTGGTAGAAGACGCTTCGGCCACCGTTTTCCGGCTGGATCGTGTAGTCACCGATCCAGATCCCGGTGCTGCCGATCTGGGTGCCGCCGAGCGGGTTCGTCGCCGGGCCGTCGAGGCCGACGAGGTTGTTGTACGCGTACCAGCGGTGGCTCCAGATGGCGTCCTCGCCCTGCCAGGGGTCACCGTCGGCGGCGTCGCCACCGGCGTGGACGATCTGGAAGTGGTCGATGTAGCCGTCGGGCTCGTTGAAGTCGCCGTCGCCGTCGAAGTCGTAACGGTCCCACTTGTCGAACTCGCGCATGTCCGCGGCGATCTGCGCGTCGGTGCGGCCGGCGGCCTTCTGGTCGGCGACCCACTGGTTGGCGGCGTCCTTGACCAGCGCCCAGACGTTGGAGCAGACGTTGCTGCCACACAGGTCGCGGCCGTAACGGGCCTCGTTGTAGTTGACCTTGACCCAGTCGGTCACGGTGCCTTCGACGCTGTAGCGGCCGGAGGACTGCGCCTCGAAGTACTGCTTGACCGACTCGGTGCCCGCGCCCTCGCCGAAGTAGAGGTCGCGGAAGTAGTCGGCACTGAAGTCGGAGCGCCACACGGTCGAGTTGTCGACCGCCCGGTTGGGGGCGGGGATCTCGTTGTGGAGTGGACCGTCGAAACGGATCGGCCCCGGCACGTTGGGGTTGCTGTCGATGTCGGGGTAGCTGGGGTGCCGGTCGTTGCCGAACTCGGCCAGGATCACGAAGATCCGGTCGGTCTTCTCACGGGACAGCTCGACGTACTGATCGGTGGTCTGTGCTCCGGCCTTGCGGGCGCCGGCGCTGCGGCCGGCCGGCCCGTTGCCGGCGGTCTCGCCGACCTTGACGACGGTGCTGCCGTTGCGCTTCTCCGGCGTCGAGCGGCCGGTCAGAACGTCCGTGAGACCCTGCTGGCGCAGTTCACGGCGCTTGTCTTCGAGCGGGTTGGGCAACTCGTCGTGGAAGGGCGCGGGATCCGAAACCGACGGGGATGCGTCCGGCGTCTGTGCCGGGGGCGCGGCATAGGCCGGCGAGCTGAGCGCGAAGCTCGACGTCGCCGTCAGCGTGAGCCCGAGCAGCCCCACTGCGACTCTGCGCACGTGGTACCTCCGGTTTGAGGGAACCGACCCGACGGGGGTTAGAGGGGTCGGGGGACGGCCCTGTTTTATGGGGCCATTGAGAAACCTAAACACTGATGGGGATCGTGGGAAGTCACCGACGTCAGTTTGTTGCAGGAAATTCGCAGTCGCTGCCCCATATGTCACATCCATCGGATGTTCAGTTCCGTACGGCTGGCCCCCGGAGGTGTCTCTGCCTGCCAAAAGACCGACGGTGAGTGAGTCCTCAGTCAGGACCCACTCACCGTCGACGATGAAAATCAGTCTTCGTCGGACTTTCCGGACTGCATCCCGGAGGAAATCAGATCCATGACCGCCGAGTCCTGGAGCGTGGTGACGTCGCCGAGTGACCGGTTTTCCGCCACATCACGCAGCAGCCGGCGCATGATCTTGCCGGAGCGGGTTTTCGGCAGTTCCGGTACGAGCATGATCTGGCGCGGCTTTGCGATCGGGCCGAGGGTCTTCGCGACGTGATTGCGCAACTCCTGGATCAGGGCCTCGCCCGCGTCGCCGGAGGTGTCCACACTGCCCCGCGGGATCGTGAAGGCCACGATCGCCTGACCGGTCGTCGGGTCGGTCGCGCCGACCACCGCGGCCTCGGCGACCGAGGGGTGGCTGACCAGCGCCGATTCGACCTCCGTCGTGGAGATGTTGTGGCCGGACACCAGCATCACGTCGTCGACCCGGCCGAGCAGCCACAGGTGCCCGTCACTGTCCTTCTTGGCCCCGTCGCCGGCGAAGTACATCCCCTCGAACCGCGACCAGTACGTCTCGACGAACCGGTCGTCGTCGCCCCAGATGGTGCGCAGCATCGACGGCCACGGCTCGCGCAGCACCAGGTAGCCGCCGCCCCCGTTGGGCACCGACTGCCCCTGGTCGTCGACCACGTCGGCGGCGATTCCCGGCAGCGGGCTCATCGCGCTGCCCGGCTTGGTCGCGGTGACGCCGGGCAGCGGCGAGATCATGATCGCGCCGGTCTCGGTCTGCCACCAGGTGTCGACGATCGGGGTCCGGGCCCGGCCGATGTTCTCCCGGTACCACATCCACGCCTCGGGGTTGATCGGCTCACCGACGCTGCCGAGCACCCGCAGCGACGACAGGTCGAAGCCGGCCGGGATGTCGTCGCCCCACTTCATCATCGTGCGGATCAGGGTCGGCGCGGTGTAGAGGATGCTGACCTTGTAACGGTCGACGATCTCCCAGAAGCGGGCCTTCGACGGGGTGTCCGGGGTGCCCTCGTACATGATCTGGGTGGCGCCGTTGGCCAGCGGCCCGTAGACGATGTAGGAGTGGCCGGTCACCCAGCCGATGTCGGCGGTGCACCAGTAGACGTCGGTCTCCGGCTTGAGGTCGAAGACCGCGTGGTGCGTGTACGCCACCTGGGTCAGGTAGCCGCCGCTGGTGTGCAGGATGCCCTTGGGCTTGGCTGTCGTGCCGCTGGTGTAGAGGATGAACAGCGGCTGCTCGGCGTCGAACGGCTGCGCCTCGTGCTGGTCGCTGGCCGTCTCGACGGTCTCGTGCCACCACAGGTCCTTGTCCGTCCAGGCCACGTCCTGTCCCGTACGACGTACGACCAGCACGTGCTCCACCGTCGGCGACTTGGCGACCGCCTCGTCGACGGTCGGCTTCAGCGCCGACGGCTTGCCCCGGCGGTAGCCGCCGTCGGCGGTGATGACGACCTTGGCGCTGGCGTCGGCGATCCGGCTGGACAGCGCGTCGACCGAGAAGCCGCCGAAGACCACGCTGTGGGTCGCCCCGATCCGGGCACAGGCCAGCATCGCGACCGCTGCCTCGGGGACCATCGGCATGTAGATCGCCACCCGGTCGCCGGCGGTGACGCCCAGATCGGTCAGCGCGTTGGCGGCCTGGCTGGTCAGCCGGTGCAGTTCGGCGTACGTGATGGTGCGGGTGTCGCCCGGCTCGCCCTCCCAGTGGATCGCGACCCGGTCGCCCCGGCCGGCCTCGACGTGCCGGTCGAGGCAGTTGTAGGCGACGTTGAGTTGCCCGCCGACGAACCACTTCGCGAACGGTGGGTTCGACCAGTCGAGGATCTCGTCCCACTGTTTCGCCCAGTCGAGCCGACCGGCCTGGCGGGCCCAGAACGCGAGCCGGTCCTCGGCCGCCTCGTCGTAGGCGGCGGCGGTGACGTTTGCGGCGTCGGCGAGTGCCGCGGGGGGTTCGAACTGCCGCGTCTCCTGAAGCAGGTTCTCGAGAGTCTCGCTCATGCGTAAGGCTCCTCGTGCGTCACGTGATTTGCGTCTCCATCGCGAGGTTAGTTGCGATGTCCGGACCGGTGCGACAGCAGGCGGGGCCGGAGGCGGGACGGCGCGCCGAGTGGCCGCTGCCGCGCGCCGGCCGGTCCGCCGCTGCCGCCGACGTGGGGCGGGGTGGGTGTGGTCGTCGCGGTGGTCGATGTGGGCGGGGCCGGGCCGATGCGCGGGTGCTGCGCGCCGGTTGGCCACACCTGATCGAATCTTGCCACTTACGAGCGCAATCACGCAGCCCTTGTTTCGTACCCGAACCGCTGGCCACCGACGGACCCGGTTAGCGTGGCAGCGTGACCGCCGACCCGCTCGCCCCGCTTCTCGCCCTGGCCGACGTCGCGCCGGCCGTCGACCGGGCCCGCGAGCGGGTCGACCAGGCTCTGCGACACCGCGCCCTGCGCCGCCACGGCGGCCAGGTCGCGGCCGAGATCAGCCTGCGGTCCGCGGTCGCCAGCGCAGCTCTGGAGGGGTACGTCCACGAGCGGGAGGCCGTTCGCGCCGGCACCGTCACCGACCCCGTGGCGCAGGGGGCGCTCCGGGTCGCCGGCGCCCTGCCCGGTCTCGCCGACCTCTGGCCGAAGGCGCCCCGGCAGGTGCTCGCCCGCCTGCACGTGCTCGCGGCCCGCGGCGCCGTGGCCGAGGACGCCCTCGGCCGGCCGGCGGGCGGCGCCCCCGACGAGCCGGCGGCGGCGGCCCGGCTCGACGCCCTGTCCGCCCTGGTCACCGGCGGCACCTCGGTTTCTCCGTTGGTGCTGGCCGCCGTCGTACACGGGGAACTGCTCGCGCTGCGGCCGTTCGCCGGCCCGTCCGGCGTGGTCGCCCGGGCCGCCGCGCGCCTGACCCTGCTGTCCACCGGCTTCGACCCGCGTGGACTGGTCGCCGTCGACGTCGGCCACCGCGAGCGGGAACCCGAGTACGTCGGCGCGGCCGGCGCGTTCGCCACCGGGACGCCGGACGGGGTGCGCGCGTGGCTGCGGCACTACACCGCGGCGATCGAGGTCGGGGCCGACCAGCTCACCGTCGTCGGCGACGAGGTGCTCGCCGCCGGATAGCGGGCGGTGTGCGGCGGCCCCGGACGGGGTCAGGCCGAGGCGGTGCGGGTCCGGCGGTGGCGGCCGTACCAGGCGATGCCGATCGCCACCCCGACGCCGACCCCGATCGCCGCCGCGGCGACCGGTACGGCCGGCCGCTCACGCAACCGGCGGTGCAGCGGGATCGGGTGGCGGAACTCCAGCACCGGCCACGAGTTTTCCGACGCGAGCTTGCGCAGCGTCCGGTCGGGGTTGACCGCGGTCGGGTGGCCCACGCACTCCAGCAGCGGAATGTCGCTCGACGAGTCGGAATAGGCGAAGCACTCGGCCAGGTCGTAGCCGCGCGCCTTGGCCAGCTCACCGACCGCGTCGACCTTGGCCGGGCCGGCCGCGTAGAACTCGACCTCGCCGGTGTAACGCCCCTCGGAGATCATCATCCGGGTGGCGATGACGTCGGGCACCCCGAGCAGCTCGCCGATCGGCCGGACCATCTCCTCGCCGGAGGCGGACACGAGGACGACATCCCGGCCGGCCGCCTGGTGTTCCTCGATCAGCGCGGCCGCCTCGGCGTAGACGTAGGGGTTGATCAGCTCGTGCAGGGTCTCCGCGACGATCTGTCGGACCTGGTCGACCTGCCACCCCTTGCACAGGGTCGCCAGGTAGTCGCGGGTGCGCGCCATCGTCTGCTCGTCCGTGCCGCCCAACCGGAACATCAACTGGGCGTACGCGGACTTGACCACGTCTCGTCGCGTGATCAGGCCGTCGCGGTAGAACGGCCGACCGAACGCCAAGGCACTGGACTTGGCGATCACGGTCTTGTCGAGATCGAAAAACGCGGCACTTCGGCCCACGGCGCGCAAGTCTAGCCGGATGGTCTATGGTCTGCGGGTGCACGGGGGGCATGGTCGTCGCCCCGTCGGCCTGCGAATCCTGATACGCAGGTCAGCGATGTGGCGGCCGTCGATCCCGGGCCCGGTGTCAGCCGGTGCCGTGTGTTGGGGTAAACGCCACTCGACGCGCACCGGTCCACTCAGGCATGCTTGTAATCGCGACAGAGTTCTGTGTGATCGGCTCGTCCGACTGGCCCTCAGCGGTTGCACCCCCCGTGACCGCTGAGTGGGTTCGGCTCGACCCCCCCGGAGCCGAACCTCAAGACGACCCCCGTCTCCCCCCGACGGGGGTCGTCCCATTTCCCGGGGTAGCGCTCCCACGCCGCCTGACGCGGTGCCGAATCGGGTAGCGCAACATTGTCGATCATGAGTCTGGTGCGTCCCCCGAAGGGTACTTCGTCACCGCTCCGATAGCAGATCCACCATCGACCCTCGGCGTTGTCCACAGGCGGGTCGGTTATCCACAGGTACGCCATCGCAGGCCGCACCGGCCGCCCCCGCTCCGCCACGGTTGTGCCCTACCGCACCCGACCGTTGGAGGAGCGCGATGCCACCCCGTACGTCCGTCCGCCCCGCGCCGCGGCTCCCGCTCGTGGTGACCTCCGACACCGACCTTCTCGACGACCTGCTCCGGCTCGCCGCCGCCGGCGGCCGCGAGGTCGACGTGGCCACCGATCCCGCCGCCGCCCGGTCGCGCTGGAGCACCGCCCCGCTGGTGTTCGTCGGCCATGACCAGGTTCAGCCCTGCCTGCGCGCCCGGCTGCCCGGCCGCCCCCGGTTGGTGCTCGTCGGCCGCTCCGGCGCCGACAACACGGTCTTCGAGATCGCCCAACTGATCGGCGCCGAGCACGTGGCACTGCTCCCGGCGGCCGAACCCTGGCTGGTCGACCGGTTCGCCGAGCCCGTCGTCGAACGCGCCGCCGCCGGCCGGATCGTCGCCGTGGTCGGCGGCCGCGGTGGCGCGGGCGCCAGCGTGCTCGCCGGCGGCCTGGCGATCACCGCCTCCCGGGCCGGCCTGCGCACCCTCCTCGTCGACGCCGACCCCCTCGGCGGCGGCCTCGACCTGGTGCTCGGCTGGGAGCAACTGGAGGGACTGCGCTGGCCGGCGCTCACCCGCGCCGACGGCCGGGTCGACGTGCCCGCCCTGGTCCGGGCCCTGCCGAGCCGGGGTGACCTGGTGATGCTTTCCTGGGACCGCGGCGACCTGCTGGACCTGCCCGCCGAGGCGATGGCCGCCACCATCGACGCCGGCCGGCGGGGCCGCGACATCGTCGTGGTCGACCTGCCCAGGCAGTTCGACGACGCGGCCGTCGTCGCGCTCCAGGCCGCCGACCACGCCTTCGTGATCGTGCCCGCCGAACTGCGGGCCACCGCCGCCGCGGCCCGGGTCGCCGCCGCCGCGGCGGTGCACAGTGCCAACCTTGCCGCCATCGTGCGCGGCCCGGCACCCGGCCGGCTGAAGGGCCGGGAGATCGCCCGCGCCCTCGGAATGCCGCTGGCCGGGACGCTGCGCCCCGAGCCCGGCCTGTGCCGGGGGCTCGAACGCGGCGAGGCCCCCGCCGCCACCGGACGCGGCCCGCTGGCTGAACTGTGCCAGCGGATCGTCGCCGAGGTCACCGGCACCGACGCGGCGGCGGCATGACCGGCATCCGGCCCGCCCGGCCGTCCGCCCAGGGCACCGACCTCGCCGTACGGGTCCGGCGGCACTTCGTCACCCGGGGCGCCGACGTGACGCCCGCCGCCGTCGTCACCGCCGTACGCGAGGACGGCGGTGCGGCGGTCCTCGGCGACAACGCGCTGCTGCGCCTGGCCACCCGGGTGCACGACGATCTCGTCGGTGCCGGCCCGCTCGCCCCGCTGCTGGCCGACGCCGAGGTCACCGACATTCTCGTGAACGGAATCGACGTCTGGGTCGACCGGGGGCGAGGACTGCGCCGGGTGGCGGTGCCGCTCGGCGGGGTCGACGACGTACGGCGGCTGGCCCAGCGCCTCGCCGCCGCCTGCGGGCGCCGCCTCGACGACGGGGCGCCGTACGCCGACGCGCGGCTGCCCGACGGCACCCGGCTGCACGCCGTGCTGCCGCCGGTGGCGGTCGCCGGGCCGTACCTGTCGCTGCGTACCTTCCGGCAGCGCCCCTTCACCCTCGCCGAACTCGTCGGCTGCGGCACCGTGCCGGCCGAGGCCGAGCCGCTGCTCGCCGGGATCGTGGCCGGCCGGCTCGCCTACCTGGTGACCGGCGGGACCGGCTCGGGCAAGACGACGCTGCTGAACACGCTGCTCGGCATGGTGCCGTCGCACGAGCGGATCGTCCTGGTCGAAGATGCCGCCGAGCTGCGTCCGGTCCACCCGCACGTGGTCGCACTCCAGGCCCGCACGTCCAACGTGGAGGGAGTCGGGTCGGTCGGCCTCAGCGACCTCGTACGTCAGGCCCTGCGGATGCGCCCCGACCGGCTGGTCGTCGGTGAGTGTCGGGGCGCCGAAATCGTGGACCTGCTCGCCGCGTTGAACACCGGGCACGACGGCGGAGCGGGCACCCTGCACGCCAACGCACCCGCCGACGTACCCGCCCGGCTGGAGGCACTCGGCCTGCTCGGCGGCCTGCCCAGAGCGGCTTTGCACGCCCAGGTCGCCGCCGCGCTCCAGGTGCTGATCCAGGTACGCCGTACCCGCGACGGCCGGGTGCTGGAGGCGATCTGCCTGCTCCTGCCGGCCGGGCCGGACCGGCTGGTGACCGCCGTACCGGCCTGGCGCAACGGGCCGGGCGCAGGCCCGGGCGCACCCCTGCTGGCCCGGCTGTTCGCCCAGCGTGGCGTCGCCGCTCCCGCCACCATCGACGGTGACCGCGCATGAACGGATGGCTCACCGCCGTCAGCCTCCTCGCGGCCGCGACCGTGGTCGGCTGGCCCGCCAGGCAGGGACGGGTCCGCTGGGCCGGACTGGTCGGTCACCGGGCAGCCCCTGCGGCCCGGCGGCTCGGCCGCCACCTGACCCTCGACGCCCTGCCACCGGGGCGGGCGGCCCTGCTCGCCGCGGTGGTGGTGGCGGTGCCGGGCGGGCTCGCCGGCGGACCGGTCGCCGCGACGGTCGCGGCGGTCTACGGCTGGCTTGCCGCACGCACCGTGCTGCGCGGCCGGGCCGCCCGCGAAACCGCCCGGCGGCACCGGGAAGCCCTCGACGACCTGTGCGGGCTGGCCGCCGACCTGCGTGCCGGGCTGCCGGCCGCCACCCTGCTGGCCCCGGCCACCCCACCCACCCGCACGGCCGCGGCCGCCACCTCGCGTGAGCGGGCCACCCGCAGCGACGACCGGCTCTCCCGGCTGACCGGTGCCGCGGCCCGGCTCGCCGAGCAGACCGGTGCGCCCCTGGCCGAGCTGATCGAACGGATCGAGGCGGACGCACGGGCCATGGATCGTGCCCGGGCCGCCGCGGCGGCGCAGGCGGCGGGTGCCCGGGCCACCGGCTACCTCCTGGCCGGGTTACCCGTCGGCGGTATCGCTCTCGGCTACGGCATCGGCGTGGACCCGCTCGCCGTCCTTCTGCACACCCCGATCGGTGCCGCCTGCGCACTCGGCGCGGTCGCGCTCCAGTTCGCCGGACTGACCTGGACGGACCGGCTGGTGAACCCACCGGAGCGGACCAGCGGCCCTGGCACCGTGGAGCAAAGCGGCACTGCCGCCGCCGCGTCCGCCCCGGACGGTGCCCACGACACCCCGGTCCGGGCAACGGCCGGCGCGGCGGCACGCCCGACCACCCGTAACGGCATTCCCGGCCGGGTGCCCTGATGTCGGCACCGATCATCGCCGCCGGCTGCCTCGCCGTGATCGCCCTCCTGGTCGTGTTCCCCGGCCGGCCGGCCCGTACGGCGACCAGGCGCCGGCTCGTCCAGGTGCTCGGCGATCCTCACCCGCGGGCTCCACGGCGCCCCGATGTCGTCCGCGCCGGTGCCGTGCTCGGTGGGCTGGCCGCGGCGGTCGTACTCGGTGGCTGGGGCGGACTCGTGGCCGGTGTCGCCGTCGCCGTCGGGCTCGACCGGGCGCTGCGCCGCCTCGAACCGGCCGCGCAGCGGGCGAGACGGCTGCGCGAGCTGGCGGACCTGCCGCTGGCCGCCGATCTGCTCGCCGCGGCGCTGCGATCCGGTGCGCCGGTGGACCGGGCGGTCAGCGCCGTGGCGCAGGCCCTGGACGGTCCGCTCGGCGTCCGGCTGACGGCGGTCGCCCGGTCGCTGCGGCTCGGTGCCGAACCGGAAGAGGCGTGGGCGCACCTCGCCCCCGTGGCCGGTGCCGAGCGGCTGGCCGCCGCGGCGGTGCGATCGGCGGGCAGCGGCGGCGCCCTGGCCGGGGCGCTGACCCGGCTCGCCGACGACCTGCGGGCAGACCGGGCGGTCGCCGCCGAGGCGGCGGCCCGGCGGGCGGGCGTGCTCATCGTGTTGCCGCTCGGGCTGTGCTTCCTGCCCGCCTTCATTCTCGCCGGCCTGGTGCCGGTGATCGTCGCCGTGCTCGACGACGTGCTGTAACCCGACCGAGGAAAGGGAACCCGTCATGCGCAAACTCATCGCCCGGCTCCAGGGCGACGCCGGAATGAACACCGCCGAGTACGCCGTCGGCACTCTCGCCGCCGTGGCCTTCGCCGGCATCCTGCTCAAGGTGCTGACCTCCGGCAACGTCCAGTCCGCGCTCACCGCCGTGATCGACCGGGCGCTCAAGTGATCCGGCGCCGGTCAGGTGGCCGCGACCGAGGCTCGTTCACCGTCGAGGCCGCGGCCGGGCTGCCGGCGCTCCTGCTGTTGCTGCTGGTCGGACTCACCGCGGTCGACGCGGTGAGCGCGAAGGCGCAATGCGTCGACGCGGCGCGGGAGGCGGCGCTGGCCGCCTCCCGCGGCGAGCCGGGAACAGCGGCGGGGGAACGGGCCGCCCCGCCGGGCGGAGCGGTCTCGGTGTCCGTCCGGGGCGACACGGTCGTGGCGACGGTGCGGGCGCCGGTACGCACCCTCGGCGCACGCCTGCCACGCCTGACGGTGACCGCCACCGCTGTCGCCGCTGTCGAGCCCGACCTGCCGGAGCCGGCCCCATGACCGCCGCCGGTCCGCGGACGTACGCGGCCCCATCCGATCGGGGGAGTGCGTCGCTGTGGTTGCTGGCCGTCGGCCTGCTGCTCGTGGCGGCCGGCATCGCCGGTGCCGCGGTCGGCGCCGCCCGGGTCGCCGGCCGGCAGGCGAAGGTGGCGGCCGACCTGGGGGCGCTGGCCGGGGCCACCCGGACTCTCGACGGAGCCGGTCCGGCCTGTGCCCGCGCCGCGATGATCGTCGAGGCGAACGGCGCCCGACTCGTCTCGTGCACGCCCGACGGTCTCGACCTCCTCGTCACCGCCGACGTGGTCGTGCATCCGATGCCCGGCCTGGCCCGGACCGCCAGTGCCACGTCCCGGGCCGGCCCGGTCCGCGCCGGCCCGGGCGGCCCGCCATGAGGTGCGGGACGACCCGGCCACGGGACGGCCGACTGCGGTGGCCCGACGGTCTACTCCGGAAGGTGCGCCAGCACCACGTCGAGGACCTTCACCGCCTCGGCCTTCGCCAGCGGGTTGTTGCCGTTGCCGCACTTCGGCGACTGGACGCACGACGGGCAGCCGGTCTCGCAGCGGCATCCGGCGATCGCGTCACGGGTCGCCCGCAGCCACGAGGCCGCCGTCCCGTACGCCCGCTCGGCGAACCCGGCACCGCCCGGGTGTCCGTCGTAGACGAACACGGTCGGAGCCTCGGTGTCGGCGTGCGCCGCGGTCGACAACCCGCCGATGTCCCACCGGTCACAGGTGGCCACCAGCGGAAGCAGGCCGATGGCGGCGTGCTCGGCGGCGTGCAGCGCACCCGGTATGTCGGCCACGTCGACACCGGCCGCCGCGAGGGCCGGCGGGGAGAGGGTGAACCACACCGCGACGGTCCGCAGCTCGCGGGTCGGCAGATCCAGCGGGCGGGTGTCGATGACCTCGCCCGAGCCGATGCGCCGACGCTGGTACGACACGACCTGGCTGGTCACGTCGACCTCGCCGAGGAACAGTCCGACCGGTCCGGCGTCCACGTAGGACCGGACCGAGACCACGGAGAGGGAGGTGACGTCGCGGGCATGGGTCGACCAGTCGGGCTCCTCGGCGTGCACCAGCGCGCAGGCGTCGTCGAGGTCGAGTTCGTCGACGACGTACGACACGCCCTGGTGCAGATAGACCGCGCCGGGGTGGACCAGGAAGTGCGCCGACGCCGGGTCGACGGTGCCGAGCAGCCGTCCGGTCGCCGACTCGACCACGCACAGCGGTGCGCCCCCGGTGCCGCGCAGGTCGACTTCGGGTCGCCCGCTGTGCCGCCAGTACCAGCCCGTGGGCCGCTGCCGCAGGGCGCCGGCCTCGACGAGCGCCGTCACCGCGTCGTTCGCGCCGGGGCCGAAGAGTTCCAGGTCGGCCGGTGTCAACGGGGCCTCGACCGCGGCACAGCAGAGCTGCGGGCCGAGGACGTACGGGTTGGACGGGTCCAGCACGGTCGACTCGACCGGGCGTCCGAACACCGCTTCGGGGTGGTGCACCAGGTAGGTGTCGAGCGGGTCGTCACGGGCGACCAGCACGGCCAGCGCCTCACCACCGGCCCGCCCGGCCCGGCCGGCCTGCTGCCACAGCGAGGCCCTGGTGCCCGGATAGCCGCAGATCAGCACGGCGTCGAGGCCGATCAGGTCGACGCCCAGTTCCAGTGCGTTCGTCGAGGCCAGGCCGAGCAGTTCGCCGTCGAGCAGGGCGCGTTCCAGCGACCGCCGCTCCTCCTTGAGATAGCCGGCCCGGTAGGCCGCCACCCTGTCGCCGAGGCCCGGGACCGCCTCGTCGAGCGATCGCCGCGCCATCGTCGCCACCACCTCGGCGCCCTTGCGCGAGCGGACGAAGGCCAGCGTGCGTACCCCGGCGGCGACCGCGTCGGCGAGCAGGTCGGCTGTCTCCCGCAGCGCCGACCGGCGTATGGCGTCCGGGGCTGGTTCGTCGCCGTCGGCGGGCCGCCCGTCCCCCTCCCGCAGGGCCGGCCGCCGGGTCGCCGGCACCACGACCCCGTCCCCGTCCGGCCGGTCGGCGGGCAGGAGTGGCGGTTCCCACAGCGCGAAGGTCACCCCGCCACGGGGCGAGGTGTCCTCGACGACGGCCTCGACGGGCAGGCCGATGAGCCGCCCCGCCGCCGCGGCCGGATCGCCCGAGGTCGCCGACGCCAGCACGAAGACCGGGGTACGTCCGTACCGGGCGACCTGGCGGCGCAGCCGGCGCAGCACGTGTGCGACGTGCGAGCCGAAGACACCGCGGTAGGTGTGGCACTCGTCGACGACGACGAACGCCAGCCGGCGCAGGAAGCCGGCCCAGCGGGCGTGGCCGGGCAGGATGCTGTGGTGCAGCATGTCCGGGTTGGTCAGCACGAACCGGGAGTGTTGCCGGATCCACTCCCGTTCGGTGCGTGGCGTGTCGCCGTCGTACGCCGCCGGGCGTACCCCGGAAAGGGCCAGGCCGTCGACGGCGCGCAACTGGTCGGCGGCCAGCGCCTTGGTCGGTGCGAGGTAGAGCACGGTGGCTCGCGGGTCGGCGAGCAGCCGGGACAGGGCCGGCAGCTGGTAGGCCAGTGACTTACCCGACGCGGTGCCGGTGGCGACGACGACGTGGTGGCCGTCGTATGCGAGTTCGGCCGCCCGCGCCTGGTGCTGCCAGGGTGCGGCGACGCCCCGCCGGGTGAGGGTGTCCCGCAGTTCCTCCGGCACCCACCGGGGCCATTCGGCGGTGACGCCGGCCCGGGCCGGCATCCGCTCGACGTGGGTGACGGCGGAGTCCCCGGTGCCGCTGTCGGCCCGCGGTCGCAGGTGCCGCAGCAGGTCGGGCGGCGTCACGGCGGCCGTGACCGGCGGCCGATCCGGGCCGCCCGCCGCGGATAGTGTGGCTGCGGAGGTCACGCCCTGCACTCTCGCACTGGTGTGCGGATATGGGAAATGGTCGCGCGGGGTATATGACGCGACGGCACCGGGTTGAACCTCGTGCGGACCCGTCCGCCCACCCGATGGTTAGATGCCAGGAGCGTTCCTGGCGGAGGAGGATCCATGGACAGGCCGATGGACAGTGAGGGGCAGTCCAGAGATGCGATGTCGCTCACGACCCGCACCGTTGACGCGCATACGGTGTTGGAGGTCGGCGGCGAGGTCGATCTTGTCTCCGGCACCCGGCTGCGGGAGCGGTTCCTCCAGCTGATCGACGGCGGGTCACGCAGCATCGTGGTCGACCTGGGTGGGGTGACGTTCATCGACTCCACCGGGTTGGGGGTGCTGCTCGGCGGCCTGAAGCGACTGCGTGCCGTCGGGGGCACGTTCAGCCTGGTCTGTGACAAGGAGCCGCTGCTCAAGATCTTCCGGATCACCGCCCTCGACCAGGTCTTCCCGATCTTCGCCACTGCGGAGGAGGCCCTCAGCGCCGGTCAGGCCGGTCCGGCGGCGTGATGTCGACGGTTCGACTCTCGTTCTCGCCAGCCCCGGTGCACGTACGGACCGCGAGGCTGGTCGGTGTGGCCGTCGCCCGTCGGGCCGGGGTGGCCGAGGAACTGCTCGACGAGGTACGTCTCGCGATCGGCGAGGCGTGCACCCGGGCGGTCGCCCTGCACCGCCAGTACGGGCTGCCCGACCTGGTGTTGATGGAGATGTCCGACGACGTCTCCTACACCGTGCGGGTGATCGACCGGGCGCCGATCGAGGCTGGGCTGGGGCTGGCCGCGCTACCGCCGGACGAACTCGCCGACGAGTCGCTGACCGACGAGGCACTCACCGTCGGAGTGGGATTCGCCCTGCTGGCGGGCTTTGTCGAGGACCTTCAGGTGCGTCCGGTCGACGAAGGGATCGGCACCGAGGTCCGGATGGTGTGGCCGGTGGGGCGGTAACGCGGGACCCTCCGACCGACCGCCTCGGAAGCCGAAGCCGATGGCGCCGCTTCTCGCAACCGGTACTACAGCGAAAAACATCACCGTGTCACAGTGGGTGGACGGTGTGACCTCCACCACGGTCTGCCGCTACAGTACCCGGGGTTATCAGCAACAGCCTGGCCCGCAGCCCGCGATGCCGGGTGAGTCGATGCTCCACGCGTGGAGTCGCCGGGCCGGTTCGTCCGCCGGGTCGGCGCGAGCGTTCGGTACAGGAGGACATAGATGTCCGGGACCTTGGCCGCCGAGGGCGGCGGGTTGTCCCTTACCGGCGAGAATCTCTCGTACGTAATTGTCGCCGCGGTAATCGCGTTGGTGGCGCTCGGCTTTGCCGGTGCGCTCGTCAAGGCGGTTCTGGCGACCGGTAGGGGCACCACCAACATGCAGGAGATCGCCGGGGCCGTCCAGGAGGGCGCCTCGGCATACCTGTTCCGCCAGTTCAAAACCCTCGGCATTTTCGTCGTCATCGCCGTGGTGCTGCTTTTCCTGCTGCCGGTGCACGGCGCGGGCGACAACGAGACCCTGGTGAAGATCGGCCGGTCGGCCTTCTTCGTCGTCGGTGCGGCGTTCAGCGCCTTCATCGGTGGGGCCGGTATGGCGCTGGCGACCCGGGCCAACCTGCGGGTGGCCGCGGCGGCGCGGGAGAGCAGCGGTGGCCGCGAGGCGGCCATGCAGATCGCGTTCCGCACCGGTGGTGTGGTCGGCTTCCTCACCGTCGGCCTGGGCCTGCTCGGTGCCGCGGTGGTCGTGCTGATCTTCAAGGCCGACGCGGCGACCGTGCTGGAGGGCTTCGGCTTCGGTGCCGCGCTGTTGGCCATGTTCATGCGGGTCGGCGGCGGCATCTTCACCAAGGCGGCCGACGTCGGCGCCGACCTGGTGGGCAAGGTCGAGCAGGGCATCCCCGAGGACGACGCGCGTAACCCGGCGACGATCGCCGACAACGTGGGCGACAACGTCGGCGACTGCGCCGGCATGGCCGCCGACCTGTTCGAGTCGTACGCGGTGACCCTGGTCGCCGCGCTGATCCTGGGCCGGGCCGCGTTCGGCGAGCAGGGGCTGGTGTTCCCGCTCATCGTGTCCACCGTTGGTGTGATCATCGCGATCATCGGCGTCTTCATCACCCGCCTGCGGGCGTCCGACCGTAACGGGATGGTGGCGATCAACCGGGCGTTCTACGCCTCGGCGGTGCTGTCGGCGGTCCTGGTCGCGATCGTGTCGTGGCTCTACCTCCCGTCGACCTGGCCGGCGCTGCTCGGCGACGACTGGCGGTCGGTGCTGGACCTCGACGCCGACGAGAGCCTTCCGTTGAGCCCGCCGCTGGTGGCCATCGGGGCGGTCGTCATCGGCATCGTGCTGGCGGCGGCGATCCAGGCGCTCACCGGCTACTTCACCGAGACGCACCGGCGTCCGGTGCAGGACATCGGCAAGAGCTCGCTGACCGGGCCGGCGACCGTCGTGCTGGCCGGCATCAGCGTCGGGCTGGAGTCGGCCGTCTACTCGGCGCTGCTGGTCGGCGCCGGCGTCTACGGCGCGTTCCTGCTCGGCGGCGGCTCGCTGACCCTGTCGCTCTTCGCGGTGGCGCTGGCCGGCACCGGCCTGCTGACCACTGTCGGCGTCATCGTGGCGATGGACACCTTCGGCCCGATCTCCGACAACGCGCAGGGGATCGCGGAGATGTCCGGCGACATCGACGAGCAGGGGGCCCGTACGCTCACCGAACTCGACGCGGTGGGCAACACGACGAAGGCCATCACGAAGGGCATCGCGATCGCGACGGCCGTGCTGGCGGCGACCGCGCTCTTCGGCTCCTACACCAGCAGCGTGCGGACGGCGTTGGACTTCCCGACCCAGGAGGAGTTGGACGCCTTCGTCTCCGAGCTGCTCAACGTGGCCAACCCGGGCAACCTGGTCGGGCTGATCGTCGGCGCGGCCGTGGTCTTCCTCTTCTCCGGGCTGGCCATCAACGCGGTGTCCCGGTCGGCGGGCGCGGTGGTCATGGAGGTCCGCCGGCAGTTCCGCGAGTTCCCCGGCATCATGGACCGCACCCAGCGTCCGGAATACGGGCGGGTCGTCGACATCTGCACGCGGGACGCCCAGCGTGAGCTGCTGACCCCCGGTCTGTTGGCGATCATGGCACCCATCGCGGTCGGCTTCGGTCTCGGTGCCGGCGCGCTGGCGGCCTACCTGGCCGGCGCGATCGGTGCCGGCGTGCTGATGGCGGTGTTCCTGGCCAACTCCGGTGGCGCCTGGGACAACGCGAAGAAGCTGGTCGAGGACGGTGCGTACGGCGGCAAGGGTTCGGAGTCGCACTCCGCGACGGTCATCGGCGACACCGTGGGTGACCCGTTCAAGGACACCGCCGGCCCGGCGATCAACCCGCTGATCAAGGTGATGAACCTGGTCTCGCTGCTGATCGCCCCGGCGGTCGTGACCCTCAGCATCGGTGACGACGCCAACCACCCGGCACGGATCGCCATCGCCGCGGTCGCCGTGCTGGTCATCGTGGCGGCCGTGGTGTTCAGCAAGCGCAAGCCGATCGCCATCGGCGACAACGCGGGCGGGCCGGGCAGCACCGGTGACGGTGCTCCGGACCAGAAGCCGGAGACGGTCACCGCCTGAACGGATCGACGGTTGCGGGACCCCTTGCCGGATGCCGGCAGGGGGTCCTGTCGTCTCGCCCGGACGGCACCCGGTCGTCGTCCGGCCGTGATCACACTGCTCCTGGCTGGCCGTCAGGCCGTACGCTGCTTCGCATGCGTAGGTCCCGGGCGACGACCGTCGGTGTCTTCACGGCGGTGGTGGCCGCGTTCGCGGTCCTGGCCGGCTGCTCCTCCGCTCCGGCGCCCAGGGCCTGGGCGGCCGCCGTCTGCGACGCGCTCGGCCCGTGGCGAACGGAGATCCACAACCTCACCAGCCGGACCCAGCAGCAGATGACCGCGATGACCACGCCGGCACAGGCCAAAGAGAACCTGGTACGCCTGCTCGGCGGCGCCGAGCAGGCGAGCGAGACCGCCCGGTCCAAGGTCGAGCAGGCCGGGGTGCCCGACGTGGAGCAGGGCGAGGTGGTCGCCAGGGGCTTCGTCACGTCGCTCACCGCGGTTCGCGACGCCTACGGCCGGGCCAGGACGACGATCGACGCACTGGCCACCACCGGGGCGCCGGAGACCTTCTACGCCGGTGTCCGGGCCGCCGTCGACGTGCTCAACAAGGAGTACGACGAGAGCGCGCTGGACACCAGCAGGCTCAACTCCGAGGAGCTGACGCAGGCCTTCGACGAGGTCCCGGAGTGTCGCTGACGCCTCCTCCCGCGGGGATGCCGGGGTCGTCGGACCCGGTTCGGCAGCTCTCGCTGTTCGGGGTGGAGGCGGCGGAGCCGTCGCCGGCCGACCTGGCCGGCCTGCTGGCCGGGCCGGGCGAGGTGGTGCGGATGGGTGGCACGGCGCGGGTGTCGGTCGCCGTTGACGCGGCCTGGCGGGTGCACGTGCTGGTCGCCGAGTTCGCGGCCCGTGGGCTGGCGGCGACCTGGGAGCCAGCGCCGGACGACCGGCTCGTCGTGCGTACGTCGTACGCGACGACTCTCGCTCCGCTCGGGCGGGCCTGGCTGCGGGGTGCGGTGAAGCAGCCGCCGGGTGGCCTGCATCTCAACGGGCGGCGGCTGCGGCTGTGGGTGGCGGCGGCCGGCGCGGTCGAGCCGACCGGGTTCGTGCTGCGTCTGGGTGCCGGCGACGAGGGCTGCTGGGAGCCGGTGGGAGGTGCGCTGGCGGCGGTCGGCCTGCCGGCGGCCCTGATCGGTGGCGGGGGTGGTGGTCCGGCATACCGGATCACCGGGCGTCGGCGCCTGCGTCGGCTGGCGGAGATGGTCGGTGACCG
This sequence comes from Polymorphospora sp. NPDC050346, assembly GCF_040655695.1. Classification (NCBI taxonomy): domain Bacteria; kingdom Bacillati; phylum Actinomycetota; class Actinomycetes; order Micromonosporales; family Micromonosporaceae; genus Polymorphospora; species Polymorphospora sp. NPDC050346. The sequence continues at coordinate 34,957 of NZ_JBFAKM010000014.1, forward strand.
CCCGCCAGCCGCCCCGGTGGCCGAGTGGCCCGACCCAACTGTCTAATTCACGACAGTAGATGGTTGTTGCGGGTCGGGGTGCGGTTACGCGGGATTCGGTGTCATCTGCCCTGATCGCGGGCGGTCCTCGAACACCAACCGCATCCGTACGGTGGCTTTCCGTAGCCTGGTGAGATCGGCCTACCTCCGGTGCGGTGGGCGCCGTCACGTTGTTCATAGGTGTACGGTGTCGCCGTCCGTCGGATGAGCCACGGGCGGCGCTCCACACCCGGTCAGGGGCGGTTTGTGAGGGAGGTTTGACCGCCCGCGCGGCCTCGGAACGGAACGCGGGTTACGTTGGACGTCTGCCTGCACGGCGGGTCAGCCGGGCGGCACACGAGGTCGAGGTCAGGGAGAGACGTGCCGAGTAACGACAGGAGCAACCGTCTGGTCATCGTCGAGTCCCCGGCGAAGGCCAAGACGATCTCGGGCTACCTGGGCCCGGGGTATGTCGTCGAGGCCAGCCTGGGCCACGTCCGTGACCTGCCCCGTAACGCCGCCGACGTGCCCGCCAGGTTCAAGAAGGAGCCGTGGGCGCGGCTCGGCGTCGACGTCGACAACGGCTTCACCGCGCTCTACGTCGTCTCCGCCGACCGGCGCCAGCAGATCGCGAAGCTGACCAAGCTGGCCAAGGAGGTCGACGAGGTCTTCCTCGCCACCGATGAGGACCGCGAGGGCGAGGCGATCGCCTGGCACCTGGTCGAGACCCTCAAGCCCAAGGTGCCGGTGAAGCGGATGGTCTTCCACGAGATCACCAAGCCGGCCATCCAGGCGGCCGTGGCCAACCCGAGGGAGATCGACCGCCACCTGGTCGACGCCCAGGAGGCCCGCCGGATCCTTGATCGGCTGTACGGATACGAGGTCTCCCCGGTCCTGTGGAAGAAGGTCATGCCGCGGCTGTCGGCCGGCCGGGTGCAGTCCGTGGCGACCCGGATCGTGGTCGAGCGGGAGCGCCAGCGGATGGCGTTCCGCAGCGCGGAATACTGGGACATCCTGGCTACCCTGGCGGTCGACGCGAAGGACGTCGGTGAGGGCCCACGCACCTTCCACGCCACCCTCGTCGCTCTCGGCGGCGACCGGATCGCCACCGGCAAGGACTTCGAGCCGACCACCGGCCGGGTCAAGCCCGGCGCGTCCGTGGTGCACCTCGACGGCGATGGCGCCCGCGGGCTGGCCGCCCGCCTCGACGGCCGCCCGTTCACCGTCACCCGGGTCGAGGAGAAGCCCTACCGGCGTCGGCCGTACGCGCCGTTCATCACCTCCACCCTGCAGCAGGAGGCGGCCCGCAAGCTGAGGTTCTCGTCACAGCAGACGATGCGTACGGCGCAGCGGCTCTACGAGAACGGCTACATCACCTACATGCGTACCGACTCGGTCAACCTGTCGGAGACCGCGATCGCCGCGGCCCGCCGGCAGATCACCGAGCTGTACGGCGCCGGCAGCGTTCCGCCGGAGCCGCGCCGCTACACGGGCAAGGTCAAGAACGCCCAGGAGGCGCACGAGGCGATCCGCCCGGCCGGCGACAACTTCCGCACCCCGGGTGAGGTGGCGAACGAGCTGTCGACCGAGGAGCGAAAGCTCTACGAGCTGATCTGGCGGCGGACGATCGCCTCGCAGATGACCGACGCGGTCGGCATGTCGGTGTCGGTGCGGATCCGCGCGGTGTCGACGGCCGGCGAGGAGGCCGACTTCGGCGCCACCGGCAAGACGATCACCGAGCCGGGCTTCCTGAAGGCATACGTCGAGTCCAGCGACGACGAGAGCGCCGAGGCCGAGGACGCCGAGCGCCGGCTGCCGAAGCTGGCCAAGGACCAGCCGCTCACCGCCGACGAACTGGCTCCGACCGGGCACCACACGTCGCCGCCGTCGCGTTACACCGAGGCGTCGCTGGTCAAGGCGCTGGAGGAGCTGGGCATCGGCCGCCCCTCGACGTACGCGTCGATCATGCAGACGATCCAGGACCGTGGTTACGTCGTCAAGCGCGGCCAGGCGCTGATCCCGTCGTTCCTGGCGTTCGCCGTGGTCGGGCTGCTGGAGCGGCACTACCCGCGGCTGGTCGACTACAACTTCACCGCGGCGATGGAGAACCAGCTCGACGAGATCGCCGGCGGCGACTCGGCGGCGGTGGACTTCCTCACCTCGTTCTACTTCGGCAGCGAGGTGGCCGGCGACGACTCGATCGCCCGGGCCGGCGGCCTGAAGCGGCTGGTCACCGAGAACCTCAGCGAGATCGACGCGCGTAGCGTCAACTCGATCCCGCTGTTCCGCGACGACGAGGGCCGCGACGTCGTGGTCCGGGTCGGCCGCTACGGGCCGTACCTGCAGCGGGCGTTGCCGGGTGCGGAGGCGGCGCCGGTCGTCGAGGGCGAGGGCGGCGAGGGGCCGACCGGTGACCGGGCGTCCATCCCCGAGGGGGTGGCACCGGACGAGCTGACCCCGGAGAAGGTCAACGAGCTGTTCCTCGGCGGGGGCGGCGAGCGGAAGCTGGGCGAGCACCCCGACACCGGTGAGCCGATCGTGCTCAAGTCCGGCCGGTTCGGGCCGTACGTCGCCAGCGGGGACCGCAAGGCCTCGCTGTTCAAGACGCAGTCGCCGGACGCGCTGACGCTCGACGAAGCGCTGCGCCTGCTGAGCCTGCCCCGGCTCGTCGGGGCGGACCCGGAGGGGGCGGAGGTGTTCGCCGCGTCCGGTCGCTACGGCCCGTACGTCAAGCGCGGCGACGACTACCGGTCGCTGGACTCCGAAGACAAGATCTTCACGGTCAGCCTCGACGAGGCGCTGGCCCTGCTGGCCGCGCCGAAGACCCGGCAGCGCCGGGCGGCCGCCCCGCCGCTGCGGGAGATGGGCGTCGACCCGCTGACCGACAAACCGCTGGTCATCAAGGACGGCCGGTTCGGGCCTTACGTGACCGACGGCGAGACCAACGCCTCGCTTCGCCGGGGGCAGACGCCGGAGGCGCTGACCATCGAGCAGGCGTCGGAGATGCTGTCGGAGAAGCGGGCGAAGGGGCCGGCGCCGAAGAAGGCCACGGCGAAGAAGACCGCCGCGAAGAAGGCGGCGGCCGACGGCGGCACGCCGGCGAAGAAGGCGGCACCGCGCAAGGCGGCCAAGAAGACCGCGGCGAAGAAGACGACGGCCAAGGCGGCACCGGCCAAGAAGGCGGCGCCGAAGAAGGCGGCCGCCGGGCAGCCGGCGGCGGAGTGACCGGGCGCCGTCAGGCGCCCAGCACCCGTGCCGTGTAGTCGTTGGCGAAGATGCGGCGCGGGTCGAGCCGGTCGCGTACGGCCAGGAAGTCGTCGAAGCGGGGATAGGCCGGCCGCAGCGACGCGGCGTCACGGTAGTGCAGTTTGCCCCAGTGCGGTCGACCGCCGAGTGCCTGCGCGACCTGTTCGAAGGCCCGGAAGTACGGCTCGTACGGCATGCCGACGTACTGGTGCACGGCGACGTACGCCGACTCACGCCCGTAGCCGTGCGACAGCCAGATGTCGTCGGCGGCGGTGAACCGCACCTCCACCGGGAAGAGCACCTTGAACGGCAGCCCGTCGACGATCTTCCGGAGGGCGGCCAGGGCCTCGGGCAGGGCGGCGCGGGGCAGGCCGTACTCCATCTCGGTGAACCGGACCCGGCGCGGGGTGCAGAAGACCCGGTCGGAGCGGGCGGTGTAGGTGCGGGCGGTCAACGCCCGGGCCGAGACGGAGCTGAGCGTCGGCGCGAGGTGGGGCACGGCACGGCCGAGCCGGCAGACGCCGGCGAACACGGTGTTGGACAGGAACTCGTCGTCGAGCCAGCCGCGCAGCCGGGGCAGCGGCTGATCGTCGGCCGGCACCCGGTTGTTCGTCTTGACCTGGACCCGGTCGGTGTACGGGAACCAGTACATCTCGAAGTGGTCGTTGCCGGTGACGTACGTCTCGAGTTCGGCGAGTACGGCCGGCAGCGGGGCGGGCCGTTCGTGGGCCCGGAGCACGAACGCGTCGGCGCAGCGCAGGGTGACCTCGACCAGCACCCCGACGGCGCCGAGGCCGACCCGGGCGGCGGCGAAGACGTCCGGGTTCTCCGTGGCCGAGCAGCGCAGCACCGCGCCGGTGCCGGTGACCAGGGTCAGCGCCTCGACGAAGGTGGACAGGCAGCCGTAGCCGGCGCCGGTGCCGTGGGTGCCGGTGGCCAGCGCGCCGGCTATCGTCTGTTCGTCGATGTCGCCGAGGTTGGGCATGGCGAGCCCGTGCTCGGCGAGCAGTTCGTTGAGCGCCCGCAGTCGGGTGCCGGCCCCTACGGTGACCAGCCGGGCCGACCGGTCGACCCCGACCAGGCCGGCGAGCCGGGTGAGGTCGACGCGGTGTGCGTCGGTGCGGGCGATGTCGGTGAACGAGTGTCCGGAGCCCACCGGCTTGATCCGCTGGCCGGCGACGGCGGCGGCATTGACGGCGGCGACTACATCATCGACGCTGCCCGGTATGAGTACCGAGGCGGCGGTGGCGTGCTGGTTGCCGGCCCAGTTCGACCAGGTGTTGCCGGTCGTGGACCCCGTTGTGGCGGTGCCTCGCATGGGACCCTCCGGAGTCCGCACAGAGAACGTGAGTAGCCTTCATATCAGGCCCACTGATATGAGTAAACACCGTCGATGCGGGTCGTTCGTTGATCCTGGTGACGTTCTCATCCGGAACGACCGACGACCGATCTTTGAAAGGGAGTGGCGACGAGTGGCGACATCTACCGTCACCGCCGGACCCCTGCGCCGGGTGCCGGTGCAGGGACGCAGCGTGGCCCGGGTCCAGCGGATGCTCGACGCCTGCGCCGTCCTGGTCGACGAGGTCGGCTACGACGGCCTGACCACGACCCTGCTCGCCGAGCGGGCCGGGGTCGCGATCGGGTCGGTCTACCAGTTCTTCCCCGACAAGCGGGCCATCGTGCAGGCGCTGACCCTGCGCAACATGGAGGCGTACCTCCAGCGGCTGTCCGCCAGATTCGGCCAGGGCGACCTCGAGAACTGGTGGGACGGCGTGGACGCCGGCATCGACGAATACATCTCGATGCACCGGTCGCTGCCCGGCTTCCGTACCCTGCACTTCGGCGACATCGTCGACGTGCACCTGCTCGACGACGAGCGCGACAACAACGCGGTCATCGCCGAGGAGTTGGCCCGGGTGCTGGTCGAGCAGTTCGGGGTGGCCGACGAGCCGCGCCTGCGCTTCGCGCTGGAGATCGCGGTCGAGTCCGCCGACGCCCTGATCAAGCTGGCGTTCCGGCGCGACCCCGAGGGCGACGACGAGGTGCTCGGCGAGGCCAAGGCGCTGATCAGGGAATACCTGCACCGGCACGTCGACGTCAGCACCACCTGACCGGCCGGCGGGCCGTGCCGCCCGCCCGGCCACCCGCTAGAGAAACGCCTGGTCCTCGCCCCGGTAGGTCGGGACCGTGTCCACGATCCGGTCGTCGTCGACCAGGTGCAGCTCGCGTACGTGCTCACTCAGCTCACCGGCCTTGGCGTGGCGGAACCACACCCGGTCGCCCACCCGCAGCGAGTCGGCGGCCGCCCCGGTCAGCGGCGTCTGCACCTCGCCGGCCCCCTCGGTGCCGGTCAGCCGCAGCCCGGCCGGCAGCCACGGTGTCGGCAGCCGGCTCGCCTCGGCCGGCCCGGACGCGATCCAGCCGCCGCCGAGCACGGTCGCCACCTTTGGCGCCGGGCGACGTACGACCGGCAGGGCGAAGAACGCGGCGGGCGCCGGCCGCCACGCCCGGTAGGCGTCGAACAGCGTGGGCCCGAAGAGGCCGGAGCCGGCGGCGACCTCGGTGACCGAGCTGTCGGCACCGGTCGCGGCGACGCTGCCGGTGCCACCGCCGTTGACGAACTCCAGGTCGGCGTGGTCGCGTACCGCCGCCACCGCGGCGGCCCGGCGCCGCACCAGTTCCCGGTACGACCGGCGCTGCACCGCCCGGATCGCCGTACCGCGCAGGGCCTGCCCCGGCGGCATGTCGCCCAGCCCGGCGATCTGCGCCTCGTACGCCATCAGCCCGACCAGCCGGAACCCGGGGCGGGCGGTGATCAGCGCGGCGAGCGTGCCGGCCGCCGCGGGCGTGTGCACCGGCGAACGGCGTACCCCCAGGTGCAGCCGCCCACCGAGCGGCCGCCAGGAGGCGTCGAGTTCGAGGCAGACCCGGATCTCCGGCCGGCGGGCCGGGGGAGCGGCGGCGTCGACCGCGTCGAGCTGCTCGGCACTGTCGACGGTGATCGTGACGGCGGCGGCGAGGTCGGCGTCGGCGGCCAGTTCGGCGAGCGCCTGCCGGTCCGCGCTCGGGTACGCCACCAGCACGTCCCTGGTGACGCCGGTGCGGACCAGCCAGATCGCCTCCGCCACCGTGTACGCCATCACCGTCTGCCAGCCCGGCGTGGCCAGCGCGCGGCTGAGCAGGGCCCGGCTGCGTACGGACTTGCTGGCCACCCGTAGCGGCTTGCCGGCCTGCCGGGCGAGCGTGGCGGCGTTGGCGTCGAAGGCCGATAGGTCGATCACCGCGATCGGCGGGTCGAGGTGCGCGGTCGCCCGGTCGAGCCGGTCGCGCAGCAGGTCACGTTCGGTGGGCACGACAGCACGCTAGCGGGCCGCCGATCAATGCGAAATACCTTCGTGTATTAATCATCGTCGCGCCGCTTCGGCCGGCCGATCAGGGGAATGTCGGGGACCGGCCTGATGGGCCCCGCCGTTAGAGTGTCATCCGGGGGAGCCCAGCGATGGGCCGGCACGCGGAGGTACGGCCATCGACACGCAGGCGAGCGGCTCGGCAGACGGCGATCAGACCGGAGACAACAGGTCGGCATCCACCGGGAAGGCGAAGTCCTCGGCCGGGATGGAGATGTCCGGTCTGCCGGCGTTACGGTCCGTGCTGCGGATCCGCCCGTTCCGCCGGCTCTGGGCCGTGCTGGGGGTCGCCTCCCTGGGCGACTGGCTCGGCCTGCTTGCCACCTCGGTCTTCGCCGCCACCCAGGTCGAGAGCGACGCCGCCAAGGGCCTCGCGTTCGGCGGCGTCATCGCCGTACGCCTGCTGCCGGCCCTCGTCCTCGGCCCGATCGCCGGCATCCTCGCCGACCGCTTCGACCGCCGCTACACGATGGTCATCTGTGACCTGCTGCGGTTCGTCCTGTTCGCCTCCATCCCGCTGGTGGCGCTCCTGGGCGCGAGCGGCGGCGTCACCGTCACCTGGGCGGCCGTCGCCACCTTCCTGATCGAGGCGGTCACGCTGATCTGGATCCCGGCCAAGGAGGCCGCGGTCCCCAACCTGATCCCGCGGGCCCGGCTGGAGGTCTCCAACCAGCTCACCCTGATCACCACGTACGGCATCACCCCGGTCCTGGCCGCCGCCGTCCTGGCCGCCCTCGACCGGACGGTCCGGGGCATCTCCTCCGGCGAGCCGCCAGCGTGGGTCGAACCCGCACAGCTGGCGCTCTACTTCAACTCGCTGTCCCGGCTCGCCACCGCGCTCGTCGTCTTCTTCGGCATCAAGGAGATCAGCGGCCGGGGCGGCCGGCCGGACGGCCCCGGCCAGAGCGTGATGAAGCAGTTCGTCGAGGGCTGGCGGTTCATCGGCAAGACCCCGCTGGTCCGCGGCCTCGTCCTCGGCATCTTCGGCGCCTTCGCCGGCGGCGGCATCGTCATCGGCACCGCCCGCTTCTTCACCAACTCGCTCAGCGCCGGTGACGCCGCCTTCTACCTGCTCTTCGGCTCGATCTTCGTCGGCCTGGCGATCGGCATCGGCCTCGGCCCGATGGTCATCCGGGAGCTGTCCCGGCGCCGCTGGTTCGGCATGAGCATCGTGCTCGCCAGCGCCTCGGTGCTCCTGCTCGCCGCGGCGATCCACCTGTCGATGGCCATCCTCGGCGCGATCCTGGTCGGCGCCGGCGCCGGCATGGCGTTCCTGGCCGGCACCACCCTGCTCGGCGGCGAGATCGCCGACGAGGTCCGGGGTCGCGTCTTCGCCGTCGTGCAGACCGGTACCCGGATCGTGCTGATGCTCGCCATCTCGCTCAGCAGCCTGCTCGTCGGGGTCGGCGGCTCCCGCGAACTGCGGATCGCCGATCTCGGGATCTCGATCTCGTCGACCCGCCTCCTCCTGCTCGCCGCCGGTGTCTTCGGCATCTTCGCCGGCATCAGCGCCTTCCGGCAGATGGACGACAAGCCCGGGGTGCCGGTGCTGCCCGACCTGTGGGGTTCGGTCCGGGGGCGGCCGCTGTCGGTCGGCGAGTCGTTCGCCCGCAGCGGCCTGTTCGTCGTCTTCGAGGGCGGCGAGGGTGCCGGCAAGTCGACCCAGGTCAACCGGCTGGCCGCCGCCGTGGGCGAGCACGGGCACGAGGTCGTGGTGACCCGGGAACCCGGCGCCACCGACATCGGCGTGCGGATCCGTACCCTGCTGCTCTCCGACGGGACCGGCCCGTCGGCCCCCTCGCCCCGCGCCGAGGCGCTGCTCTACGCCGCCGACCGGGCCCACCACGTCGCCACCGTCGTACGGCCCGCCCTCGCCCGGGGCGCCGTCGTCGTCAGCGACCGGTACGTCGACTCGTCACTCGCCTACCAGGGGGCCGGCCGTACCCTGCCGGTCGACGAGGTCTCCTGGCTGTCGTCGTGGGCGACCGGCGGGCTCAAGCCCGACCTGGTCGTCCTGCTCGACGTCGACCCGGCGGTGGGGCTGGCCCGCGCCGCCGGGCGGGGCACGGCCGCCGACCGCCTGGAAAGCGAGTCGGTCGCCTTCCACGAGCGGGTCCGGTACGCCTTCCTCGACCTGGCCGCCGCCGACCCGAAGCGCTACCTGGTGCTCGACGCCGCCCTGCCGGCCGACGACATCGCCCGGGCGGTCGCCGCCCGGGTCACCGAACTGCTCGCCGGTCACGGGACCGATCCCGGCGACCGGAGCCGCGCGGACGGCGAGACCGAACCCGCCCGGCCGCCGAAGCCGCCCCAGGACGATCGGATGTCGATGGCGGACAACGCGGTGGAGGCGGGCCGATGAGCCTCGGCGTGTTCGCCGAACTCGTCGGCCAGGACGAGGCCGTCGAAACCCTGCGCCGGGCCGCCGCCGACGCGGCCGGCATCGTCCGGGCCGCCCACGAGGACGGTGCCGACGGAAACGGCACGGCCGGCCCGGGCACCGGCGCGATGACCCACGCCTGGATCTTCACCGGGCCGCCCGGTTCGGGTCGCACAGTCGCCGCCCGGGCCTTCGCCGCCGCCCTCGAATGCGTCCACGGCACCGGCTGCGGCGACTGCACCGGCTGCCACACCACGCTCGCCGGCACCCACGCCGACGTACGGTTCGTGGTGCCCGAGGGGCTGTCGATCGGTGTCGGCGAGATGCGTGCCCTGGTGCTGCGCGCCGCGAGCACCCCGGCCGGCGGCCGCTGGCAGGTGGTCGTCGTCACCGACGCCGACCGGCTCACCGAAGCGGCCGGCAACGCCCTGCTCAAAGCGGTCGAGGAGCCGCCACCACGGACGGTGTTCCTGCTCTGCACGCCGTCCACCCACCCCGACGACATCTCCGTCACCATCCGCTCCCGGTGCCGGCTGGTCCCGCTGCGCCAGCCTCCCGCCGAAGCGGTCGCCGCGGTCCTCGGGGCCCGCGACGGGATCGACGCCGAGGTCGCGCGGTGGGCCGCCGCCGCGGCCCAGGGCGACGTGGGCCGGGCCCGGCTGCTGGCCCGCGACCCGGAGGCCCGCAAGCGCCGCGACGCCGTGCTCGCCGTACCCCGCCGGCTCAGCAGCGTCGGCGCCTGCTTCGACGCCGCCTCGGCACTCATCGAGGCCACCGAGGCCGAGGCGGCCGCCTCGGTCGCCGAGTCCGACGCCGCCGAACGGGCCGCACTGGAGACCGCGCTCGGTGCCGGTGGCACCGGCCGGGGCGCCGCCGGCGCGGCCCGTGGCTCCGCCGGGCAGATCAAGGAACTCGAACGCCGGCAGAAGTCGCGGGCCACCCGCGCCCAGCGCGACGCCCTCGACCGGGCCCTGGTCGACCTGGCCGGTTTCTACCGCGACGTGCTCACCACCCTGCTGCGCGCCCCGGTCTCCCCGGTGCACACCGACACCGCACCGCTTGCCGAGGCGGCCGCCGAGAAGTGGACCCCGGAGAGCACGCTGCGCCGCCTGGAGGCGGTGCTCGCCTGCCGGGAGGCAATCGGGGCCAACGTGAAACCCCGCATCGCCGTCGAGGCGATGATGCTCGCCCTCTGGCGCGGCTGACCGTCCGCCGGCCATCCCGGGCTCGACGGCCACGGGGTATCGCAACCGCAGCCCGACCGGTACGGTTCGGTGCCGTACCGCAACCGGAGCGGCACATCGGGTGAGGAGCCTGTGCATGGCGCGCGAGATCGACGAGGCATGGATCGAGGAGGCGGTCGAGCGGCACCGCCGCATCGAGTCACTCCGGGCCGAGTTCGACAAGGCGGTGCAGGGCGTCGAGGTGACCGTGCGCTCGCCCGACGGGCTGATCGAGGTCGTCGTCACCGCCGCCGGCGTCATCACCGATATCCGCATCCCCGGCACGCTGCACAACCGGGCCAACACCGAGGTCGCCCGCTCGATCCACGCGGCGGTCACCGCCGCGGCCGACGCCGCCCGCTGGGCCCGCGAGAAGCTGCACGCCGAGACGTTCACCGACTACCCGCCGCTCGGGAGGTCCTGAATGGACAGCCTGCGGCAGGCTGCCGACCGGTTCGACGCGGCGGCCGGCAACCTGACCGACGCGGCCCGCCGCATCGCCGTCACCGGAGCCACCGGCGCCGACCTCGGCCCGCCCGGCCCCGGCCGGCTCGGCGACCTCACCCGTGACCTGCGCGACCAGTGGCTCGTCGCGGCCGGCGCCCGCTGCGACGAGGCCACCACCGCCGCCACCCGCCTCGCCGAGGTCGCCGACACCCTGCGCCAACTCGCCGGCCACTACGCGGACACCGACGACGCCGCCCGCCGGCGGCAGCCCGAGGAGACCTGATGGACGCGCTCGACCAGCTCGTCCGGGCCGGCGCCGGACTGCTCGTCCGGGTCGACGACATCCTCGCCCGGTCCGGTGCCCCGGACGGCGACCCGGTCTGGCCACTGCTGCGCCGCCTACGGGCCCTGCCCGGTGAGGCGGTCCGCGCGGTCGCCGCGTTCGACCCGGCACCGCTGGCCACCGCCGGGTCCGCGCTGCACGACCTGCGCCCCGGCTACGCCCGCGGCCACGCCGCCGTCGCCCGCGGCATCGACTGGACGGGCGGCGGTGCCGACACCTTCGAGGCACACCGCATGGCGCTCGCCACCCACCTGTCCGACGACCCGGACGGGCTGGCCGGCCGGCTGGCGGCGACGGCGGCGTACGCCGAAGCGGTCGCCGAATGGCTGGCGCGGAGCAGGGCCACGCTGGCCCGTACCCTGGCTACCGTGCTGACCTGCGCCGAAGCGGTCACCCTGACGGCGCCGGCTCCGGCCGGATCCGGCCCGGACAGCGACGACGCGCTCGCCGCGGCGCGCGTCGGCACCGTCCTGCTCCAGGCCGTGGCCGACGTGTACGAAAGCGGCGAGGCCCTGCTCCGGCGGCACGCGTCCGGCCTGGCCGAAGTGCCCTACCGGGCCCCTGCGGACCCGCCGCCCGGCCACCACACCGACCTCCGCCTCCCGCTCTGATCCAGGTCCGGTCCGGCGGGGAGTCTCGACGCGTACGGTCGATCCGGCCAGTGGCGCGGACCTGCCGATAGAGTCGATGGGCGCCGGACGTGACCCGGTCGTGGGCGGAGGGGTTGGCGCTGTGTACGTCACGCGGGTGCGACTCACCAATGTTCGAGGTTTCCACGGCGAACGGGCGGTCGATCTCGATCTCAAGAGGCCGGACTCGACCCACGCCGGTTGGACGGTGGTCGCCGGCCGGAACGGATCGGGGAAGACCTCGCTTCTGCGTGGCATCGCGTTGGCGATCAGCGGACCGGCGGTCGCCCGGACCCTCGTACCCGGATTCGAAAACTGGATCTCGGTCGGCCGGAAGTCCGCCGAGGCCGCTGTGCGGCTGGTCTACGACCGCAATCTCGACCGGACCGGCGGCGCAGGGGATCGGCCGTCGGGGGAGGCGTTCTGGGCCGGCCTGGAATGGGTGGCGCCGGCCTCCAACGAACATGGCCCCCGGCGCGGCGCGCAGCCCGCGTTGAGCGAGTTCGAGGCGGAGGCGACCGCCGAACTGGCTCCCCGCGAGGGCCCCTGGCAGGACAACCCCACCGGCTGGTTCTGTGCCGCCTACGGTCCCTTCCGACGATTGGTCGGTGGCTCCGGCGACGCGCAGCGACTCATGCTGACGCCCGGTCCGGTGGCCCGGCTCGCGACGCTTTTCAACGAGGACGCATCGCTGGCCGAAGGCGTTTCCTGGCTGATCGAGCAGCATCTGCGCTCCTTGGAGGAACGACCGGGTGCCGAGGAGATAAAGAACGTGGCGCTCGAAATCCTGCGCGACGGTCTGCTGCCCGACGGATACGGAGTCGGGCGGGTCGATTCCGAAGGTCTCTGGGTGACCAAGGACGGAAACCGTTTCCCGCTGCGGGAGATGAGTGACGGTTACCGTACCGTCGCGGCTCTCGTCGTCGACCTGATCAAACAGATCCACGAAGCGTACGGCGAGCTGATGGCGAAGTCGACGGACGGCAAGGTGACGATCAACGCCCCCGGCGTGGTCATCATCGACGAGATCGACGCGCACCTGCACGTCTCCTGGCAGAAGCGGATCGGGGAGTGGCTGAAGGCGCACTTTCCCCGAGTGCAGTTCATCGTGACCACGCACAGCCCTTACATCTGCCAGGCGGCCGATCCGGGCGGTCTGATCAGGCTGCCCGGCCCCGACGAGATGCGTCCGCCGTGTGTCGTCGACCAGGACCTCTACGAGCGGGTCGTCTTCGGTAGCGGTGACGACGCGGTGCTGTCGGACCTGTTCGGCCTGGAGACGCCGTACTCCGAACGGGCGGAGGCCCTTCGGCGGGAGTTGGTCCGGCTCGAGATCGCGGTGCTCGCCGGAACGGCGGAAGCGGCGCAGGTCGAACGATATCGCGATCTTGCCAGGACGCTTACCAGTTCCCCGTCGGCGCGGGTCGACGAGGTGGCGGCGCGGCTTCGTCCGGCCGGTGAGCCGGAGGCATGATCAGGATTACCCGGCGCCGGCTGCCCGATGCGGTCGGCGGGCGGATGGCCGCGCTGAGCCAGGACATTCTCGCCGTCGAGCCGGCACGCCGGGTCGCCCGGGCACGGGAACTGTGGAAGGCGACGACGGTCCGCAACACCGTACGTCAGCCGCTGCGCGAAGTGCTGGCGGAAATGTCGCCCGGTCGCGAGCACTGCATGTACTGCGGCGACAACCACGGCACCGACATCGACCACTTCGAGCCGGTCTCGCGCAGTCCGCTGCGCACCTTCGACTGGCTGAACCATCTGCTGGCCTGCTCCACCTGCAACAGCCACGGGAAGCGGGACGCGTTTCCGATCGACGAAGCCGGCCGGCCGCTGTTGATCGACCCGACCACCGAGGACCCGTTCGAGCACCTGTTCCTGTCGCTCACCGTCGGCCTCTACAGCCCCTTGACGCCGAAGGGCGGCGCGACGATCGAGGTGTGTGGCCTCAACCGGCCGCTGCTGGCACGCGGCCGGATGCAGGCCCTGCGGGTCGTGATCCTCTGCCTGGAAAGGTGGGGGACCGCCTATGCCGCCGATGACCGGTCGGCGATGGATGAAGCGGTGCTGACCGTACGGGAGCAGCCGTTCGCCGATGTGTGCCAGGCGATGCTGCGCCAGGCGGTCGCGCCAGGCGCCGATAACGCCTTCTCGCTTCCGGCCCCGCTACTTCCGCTGCTACGCAGCCCCGAACTGAGGGCCGCGCTGCTGCTGATCTGACCCCCAGTAAGCCCTTCGGGCAGCACCTCCAGTAAGCCCTTCGGGCCGCACACCGGGGACGTGTGCGGCCCGAAGGCGGGGGAAGGAATCAGGTCGTACGGCGCCGCCGGGTGGCGACGAGCAGACCGCCGCCGCCGGCGAGCAGCAGCAGGCCGGCGCCCGCCACCACCCCGACGTTCACGCCGGTGACCGGCAGGCCGCCGCCACCACCGGCGTTCGGCGGGGGCGTGGACGGGCTCGGGCTGGCCGCAGGTACGGGGGCCACGGCCGCGGCTTGGAGCAGGCCGACCCCGACGTCGACGACGCTGCGCCGTTCGGTGTTTCCGTTCGTGTCCCGGCTCGGCGGGCCGCTCAGCACCTGCAGGCGCAGCGAGGCGGCGTTCGCGTGCACGGCCTGGTCGGTGATCCGCTGTTCGAGCTTGCCGACGGACAGGCGGACGAGCGCGAGGTCGCCGCCGAGCACGGGCAGCCGTTCCGGAATGCCACCGATGATCTCTCCGGCGGGGGGCAGGTCCGGCAGGCCGGGCAGCCCGGGTACGCCGGGCAGGGCGAGCGGTCCGGCGGCGGCGCCGGTGCGGGCCTGGTCGGGGTCGAGTTCCTTCAGCAGGCCGTCGAGCGGGTTGCTGCCGACCAGTGGCACGTCACCGGATTCGGCGGCCGCCCGTGCCCCGGGCAGTCCGAGGGTGCGGGCCGGCAGGGCCAGGTCGACGTATTCGCCGGGCGACTCGATCCGGGCCGAGGCGATGCCGGCGGCGGAGACCTCCAGGATGGGCGCGTCGTACTGCACGGTGGCGCTGTCCCGCGTACCGGCGGTGGTGACCCGCAGCGTCGGCGGCTTGATCACCTTGACCACGATCTCGGACGACGAGCCGGCGAAGAGCCGCACCTCGCTGACCCCGATCGAGGCGGCGCCGACCGAGCGGACCGCGCCGCCCTCTTCGGCGAGGCCGGTGGTGCTGGTGCTCGACAGGTTGTTCGGCACGCTGACCAGGGCCCGACCGAACGGGCCGGGCAGCACCTTGGCGCTGGCGATGCTGGCCGACGACAGTGTCGTCTGGCCGACCTTCTTTCCGCAGGCCATCGCTTCGTCCCACTGGGCGTGGGCCTTGAGTTCGCCGACGCCGAGCGACAGCACGCCGAGGTCGGCTCGGGCCAGTGAGCGGGTGGCCGGCTCGGCGTTGGTCGGCGGGGCCTGCTGGTGCAGCGGCCGGGTCAGCGGGCCGAGCGGCAGGTCGATGCCGAGCAGGTCGGCTTCGAGCAGCCGGGCCGCGGCACCCGAGTTGACTTCGGCCTGGGCGTTGAGCCCGGAGTTGGCCGAGGCCAGCCGTACGTCGGCGACCGGGCCGAGAGGCAGGCCGAGCGGACGCAGGTCGAGCAGGCCGAGCTTGACCAGTTCGGCGCTGGCGAGGGCGCCGTACGCGGCGGGAGTGGCGCACACGGGGTCCGCGGCCGCGGGCGTTATCGCCAGGGCGGGGCTGACCAGGGCGCCGGCGAGACCGGCGACGGTGAGTCCGGCGAGGCGCCGGCTGTGCTTGGGCAGGGTGGTACGGGCGGACTGGGCGTCCGTCATCGACATCCTCCGGTGACCGGGAACCAGGGGCGACGGCATACGGCGGTATGCCGTCGGCACCGCGTCAGACGGTGTCTACTGATCGATCCCAACGACGGCCCCGCCCTCGGGTTGCGGACAAAAAGTAAGTCCCATTCATACGGTCAGCACGGATAGTCCGAATGGTCAGTGTTCTCCGGTTGCCCGTGTCCGTCGTAGGGTGTGGTGCATGGGGATGCTCTGCGCCGTCAGCTTCAACCGATACGGGCGCCTCTACTACCTCGACCCCGGCGACCTGCACCCCGTCGTCGGTGACAAGGTGCTGGTCCCCACCGACGACGGCACCGAGGTCGCCGAGTGCGTCTGGGCCGCCCAGTGGGTCGACGAGGAGACCAGCGGGTTTCCCCGGCTGGCCGGCATGGCCACCGAGAGCGACCTGCGCCGCGACGAGACGCAGCGCAAGCGGAAGGCCGAGGCCAAGGTCGCCGCGAAGCGGCTGATCCGCGAGCACGGGCTGCCGATGAAGGTGGTGGCGGTCGACCACACGCTCGACCAGGCCGGCGGCCCGTCGGCGGGTGGTGGCGCCCGCACCACGATCTACTTCACCGCGCCGCACCGGGTCGACTTCCGGTCCCTGGTCCGCGACCTCGGCGCCACCCTGCACTGCCGGGTGGAACTGCGGCAGCTCTCCGCCCGCGACTCGGCCCGGGTCCAGGGCGGCATCGGGTCCTGCGGGCGCGACCTGTGCTGCGCCACCTTCCTCAACGACTTCGAGCCGGTGACCATCCGGATGGCGAAGGACCAGGACCTGCCGCTCAACCCGCTGCGGATCTCCGGCGCCTGCGGCCGGCTGATGTGCTGCCTGAAGTACGAACACCCGCTCTACCAGCAGTTCCAGGCTTCCGCACCGTCGATCGGGTCCCGGGTTTCGACGCCGGAGGGCGACGGGCGGGTGGTGGCGCACAGCGTGCCGCGCGACTCGGTCACGGTCCGGCTGGACGCCGACGGCTCCCGCTGCTCGTGCAGCCGCGCCTCGGTCTGCGGTCCTCGAAAGGCCCACGACGAGCACTACGGCTGAACCGGGCGCCGGGGCCGGTGATCAGCGGATCGTGAACGGCTCCTCGGCGAGCCGTACGGTGAGCGGGGTTTCCGGCTCCAGCCACGGCGCGTCGTACGGGCCGTCGGGGTTGGGCCGCCAGCGGCGGCAGACCTTGTCGACGGCGACCGGATAGCCGGTCAGCGTGCCGTCGGCCGCGATGTGCAGCCGCAGGAAGCTCTTGGCGTCCTCGATGCCCTGCCCGGCGAAGAGTTCGTTCAGGTTGACCTTGAACTTGCTGGCGACCAGCAGGTACGCCGCCGTCACCTGGCTGGCCACCAGCCCGGCCACCGGCGCGTAGAGCAGGGCGGCGACGAGCAGTGGCAGCGGCCACGCCCAGTCGTGGAACGGCAGCCGCAGCCACAGCAGGGTGCCGCCGATGGCGAGCGCGATGTGGGCCAGGCCGTGGGCGGTGCCGAGGATCCAGTGCGGCGTACGGCGGCTGCCGGACGCGCTCGGCGGCTTGGCGAACAGGGCCGCGCCGAGCAGAGTCGTGATCAGCACCAGGGCCAGCGGGATGCTGAAGAGCCGCTGTTCGGTGCCGCTGACCCGCTCTTCCGCGAAGCTGGTCATGGCGAGCAGCAGCAGGGCGTGGAGCACGCCGAGCAGGGTGGTGAAGCCGGGGTTGCGCAGCGGCAGCTTGCCGAAGATGCCCCAGCCGAGCCGGCGGGACTTCTGCGCGGTCGGGTAGCGGGCGGTGAGGTCGTACTCCTGCGTGGTGCTGGACCGGCGGGCGAGCGTGCGGCGCGGCGGCACCTCGATGCGTTCCGGCAGCTTATGGGTGGGGTAGAGGTAGGCGCCACCGCCGCCGCAGGTGACCAGTTCGCGGTCCGGGCCGGAGTAGCGGGCGTAGTGGTGCAGGTCGCCGGAGACGATCAGGCGGACCTGCGCCCCGGTCGGCTTGATGACGGTACGGATGAAGTAGTCGACCGCGTCGTACGCCTGCGGTTCCTCGACGGCCTTGACCCAGGTCGGTGCCGGCACGGCGAGGATGACCCGGTCGTCGGGGCCGAGCCGGGTGGCGGCCTTCTCGAAATAGCTGAGCTGCGGATCGTCGAGGTACGCCCCGAACTGCTCGTCGATGGCGAACAGCCACCAGTTGGCCGGCAGTTCGACGGCGAAGTACGAGCGGGACTGCTTGGTTTTCCAGCCGCCGATACTGGCGTCGCGGTGGCGGGTGAACAGGCGCAGGAAGGCGGTCAGCCCGTCGTACCAGTCGTGGTTGCCGGGCACCGCGTAGAGGCTCGGTCGGGGCTCGGCGCTGCCGGGCAGGGCCGCCTGGTACGGCCCCTTGCAGCGGTCCTCGTACGCCGACCCGCTCGCGGTCGGATAGACCTGGTCGCCACCCATCAGCAGCACCTGGCCGCGCGGCAGTCGCCGCCCGTCGATCTCCAACTCGGGACGGCCCAGCAGGTACGCCACCGAATAGGTGGCGTCGAAGCCGTCACCGAGGTCGGCGACGTAGTCGAGCCAGAGTTCGCCGTCGGTGCCGGCCTCTTCGAGCACGTCGCCGGGCAACGCGTTCTGGAGTTCACGCTTGTCGAGATAGGCGCCGAACAGGATCGCCAGCAGCGTACGCAGACCGGTGCTGAGCAGCAGGAACGGGCCGAGCCAGGGGACCGGCCCGCGCGGGGTGAAGCCGAGTTCGTGCGGGTCGAGGCTGCGCGGCCGGGGGCGCCCGTCGTGGTTCGGTTCGACCGGTGGGGGTGGTGTGGCGCGGTCATCCGTCACGGATCGGCAGCCTAGCCGCTGTCCGGGGTGCGGTGCGCCCGTCGGCCGCCGGGTCGCGTACACTGGTCCGGCGCGGTGCACCAGCATGCGCGCGTGCCGCCTTAGCTCAGTCGGTAGAGCACGATACTCGTAATATCGGGGTCAACGGTTCGATTCCGTTAGGCGGCTCCAGATAAAGCGCCCCACCGATCGGTGGGGCGCTTTTTGATGCCGCCGGACACCCGGTTCATGGCGCGTTGGCGTATCGTTCATCGCGCTCGCCGACCACGCATTCTTGTTACCAGTTAGTTATGAAGGTCACTGGTCGAGCGTGGACCGGGCGTGAGGCTGCCGGTTGGTCCGGCTTTCCGGTCGGATAGAACATGCCAAATGGGCATTGGTGCGCTATGTCGGCTCTGCCGGCCTTGAAAGCTTTGGTCGAGTATCGAAACCAGCCGTAACGCGCGTCCGTCTTGACGTGCGCGCCGAGATTCCCGATCGTGACGAGCGACGTCTTCACCCGCGACTCCCGGCTCCGCACCATCGGGGCCGCGTCACGCGCCGGCACCGGCGGCTGTCGATCCGGTGGACCGGCGCGGCAACAGGAGGATTCATGCGCAAGTCACCCCTGCGCGCGTTCGGCGCGGCGACCGGCGCCGCGCTGCTCGCCATGGGTGCGATGGCGACACCCGCGAGTGCCGCCCCGGCCACGACCGAGATCCAGATTCTCGGCTTCAACGACTTCCACGGCCGCCTGGAGGCCACCGGCACCCCGCCCGTCGGCGGCGCCGCCCAGCTCGCCGGCATGATCAATGCGAAGCGTGCGGAGAACCCGAACACCCTCGTGGTCTCCGCCGGCGACAACATCGGCGCCTCGCCGTTCATTTCCGCCGTGCAGCAGGACAAGCCGACGCTCGAGTTCCTCAACATGATCGAACTCGACGTGTCGGCGGTCGGCAACCACGAGTTCGACAAGGGCTTCGCCGACCTCGACGGCCGGGTCGACGACCTGGCCGACTTCCCGTACCTCGGCGCGAACGTCTACAAGGGCGGCTCGCCGGCCCTGGACGAGTCGTTCGTCGCGACGGTCGACGGCGTCAAGGTCGGCTTCGTCGGTGTGGTGACCGAGGAGACCCCGTCGCTGGTGTCGCCCGACGGCATCGCCGGAATCGAGTTCAAGGACCCCACGACCGAGGCCAACCGGGTCGCCGCCAAGCTCAAGGCCGAGGGGGCCGACCTCGTGGTGCTGCTCGCGCATGAGGGCTCCGAGGCGACCGACTGCGCGGCGGTGCGGAACCCGTCGACCGACTTCGGCAAGATCGTGAATGGTGCGAGCGCCGACATCAACGCCATCTTCTCGGCGCACACCCACCAGGCATACTCCTGCTCCTACCCGGTCACCGGGCTCGGACACGAGCGTGCGGTCCTGCAGTCCGGCCAGTACGGCGCGCTGCTCGGCCAGCTCAACATCACCCTCACCGACGGTGCGGTCACCGCGATCGAGGCCGAGAACCAGCCGGTGTCCGGCTTCACCCCGGACCCGGACGTCGCCGCGCTGGTCGCGAAGGCCAAGGACGAGGCCGACGTGGTCGGTTCGGTCAAGGTCGGCGAGATCACCGCCGACATCACCCGGGCCAAGAACGCCGACGGCTCGGAGAACCGTGGCGCCGAGTCGACGCTCGGCAACTTCATCGCCGACGTGCAGTTCGAGCAGACCAAAACCGCAGGCCGTGGCGGTGCCCAGATCGCCTTCATGAACCCGGGCGGCCTGCGGGACGACCTGCTCAAGGGCGACGACGGCGTGGTCACGTACGCCGACCTGGCGGCCGTCCAGCCGTTCGCCAACGACCTGGTCACGGTGACCCTGACCGGCGCGCAGATCAAGTCGGCGCTGGAGCAGCAGTGGCAGCCGGCCGGCTCCAGCCGCCCCTACCTGCACCTCGGCGTCTCGAAGGGATTCAGCTACGTCTTCGACCCGGACGCCGCCGCCGGCAGCCGGATCGTCCGGATGACGCTGAACGGCACCGCCATCGACCCGGCCGGCACCTACCGGGTGACGATCAACTCGTTCCTGGCGTCCGGCGGTGACAACTTCGCCGCGCTGGGCGAGGGCACCAACCGGACCACCACCGGTGACAACGACCTGACCATGCTGGTCGCCTACGTCGAGGCGAACAGCCCGATCACCGCAGACACCGCCAAGCGGGCCGTGCACGTCAAGGACGCGCCCCCGGTCGGTGGCGGCGGTGGCGGCGACGACCCGGGCCTGCCGGTCACCGGTGCCGCCACGACGGGCATCGTGACCGTCGGCCTGCTCCTGCTGATCGGTGGCGTCGTCGCGGCGTACTTCGCCCGGCGCCGGCGGGTCGTGCTCACCACCCCCGAGGACTGACCTCCCCGAGGGCCGAACGACCGTTTCGACACGCGGGTGGCCCGCTCTCCGACCGGAGAGCGGGCCACCTCCGCGTTTGTGCCTCCCCTCGCCGGGTACGGCAGTGGCCCACGCCGGGGCTGTCGCGGCCGCGCCGGCCGAGGCTGGGAGAACGACCAATGGAGAGCCGTCTCAAGGTGCTGGGCCATCCGGTCCATCCAATGCTGGTGACACTGCCGGTCGGGCTGTTCGTCACCGCCGTGATCTTCGATGTCATCGACGTGGCCGGCGGACCACGGATCCTCGGTGAGGTCGCGTACTGGAACATCAGTGTCGGCCTGATCGGCGGCATCCTCGCCGCCGGCGCCGGGGCGGTCGACCTGCGGGCCATCCCGCGCAACACCCGGGCCAAACGGATCGGGGTCATGCACGCCCTGGTCAACACGGCGATGATCCTGCTGTTCGCGGGCGTCTGGGTGGTCCGGACGGCCGCCGACCAGCGGGTGGCCGGCGGCGGACTGCTGGCCATCGAGATCGTGGCCATCGCCGGCACCGGGGTGGCCGCGTGGCTGGGCGGCGAACTCGTCGACCGGCTCGGCGTCGGCGTCGACCGGGAGGCCGACCTGAACGCCCCCAACTCGCTGTCCGCCACCCGGCTGGGGCGTGCCGGGGGCGACCGGTGAACCAGTCGTTGCTGAAGGCACGCCCCGAGTGGGGCTGGAATCCGGTCGAGGACCTGCGGACGCTGCGGTCCGGGCTGAACCGGGTGCTGGCGACGCTGACCGGTGGCCGGGTCGGCCGCTCGGACGCGGAGGTGACCCCGACCGACGGCGGCTACACGGTGGTCGTACGGCTGCCCGGTGTCGCGCCCGAGGAGGTCGCCGTCGAACTCGACGACCGGGCACTGTGCGTTCGCGCCCGGACGCCGGAGGAGGTCGACGCCGACAACGGCATCCCGGACGGCGCGGGCTCCACCCGGGCCTTCGAGCACCGGATCGACCTGCCCGCCGACGTGGACCTGTCCCGGGTCGACGCGGTGATGGACCACGGGCTGCTCACCGTCACGCTGCCCCGGGGCACCCGGGTGCTGCGCCGTACGATCGTCGTCGGCCGCCGGCAGTACGACCCGGAGCGGCCCGCCGGGGCGCGACCGGAGCCGGCGGCGCGGACACCGCCACCCGAGCCGAAGTCCCGACCCGGTCCGGTCACGATCCCCGATCCGGTCGCCGACCGGGAGATGCACCGGCCGGACGTGTCGTTTCCCACCGCCGGCGGGCAGATCGGCTGGTGACCGGCACCGGCCTCGTCGAGGGGGTACGCCGGATCGGTGTACTGCGGGCCAACGCCCTTGGCGACTTCATCTTCGTGCTGCCGGCCCTGGACGCGCTGCGGGCCGCGTACCCGGGGGCGGAGCTGGTGCTGCTCGGCGCCCCCTGGCACGCGGACTGGCTCACCGGCCGGCCCGGTCCGGTGGACCGGGTGGTCGTCGTGCCGCCGATCGGCGGCGTACGCGGGCCGGTCCCCGGTGAACCCGATCCGGCCGGGCAGGAGGCGCGCTTCGCGGCCCTTACCCGGCGGGAGGGTTTCGACCTGGTGCTGCAGCTGCACGGCGGCGGGCGTAACAGCAACCCGTTCGTCCGCCGGCTCGGCGCCGGGCTGACCGCCGGCCTGCGCGCGCCCGACGCGCCGCCGCTGGACCGCTGGCTCCGCTACGTCTACTACCAGCCGGAGGTCGTCCGCTATCTGGAGGCGGTCGCCCTGGTCGGCGCGGAGCCGGTCACGCTGACCCCGTCGATCGAGGTCACCACCGCCGACCGGGAGGAGGCGGCGGCGGTCGTCGGTGCTCCGACCGTCCCGCGGGCCGTGTTGCATCCGGGTGCCAGCGATTCCCGGCGCCGCTGGCCGCCGGACCGGTTCGCGCAGATCGGCGACCGGCTCGCGGCTGACGGGTTCGAGGTGCTGGTCACCGGTACGCCGGCCGAACGCGACGTGGTCGAGGCGGTCCGCGCTGCCGCGCGTGCCCCGGTCCGTCCGCTGGTCGGCGTGTTGTCGCTGGGCGGCCTCGCCGGCCTCTTCGCGGACTGTGCGGTGGTGGTCTCCAACGACACCGGCCCGGTGCACCTGGCGGCGGCGGTGGGGACGCCGACGGTCGGGATCTACTGGATCGGCAACCTGATCAACTGTGCGGCGGGGGTGCGTGGCCGGCACCGGGCGCTGGAGTCGTGGACCGTCCACTGCCCGGTCTGCGGGCTGGACTGCACCCGGGACCTCTACCCGGACCGGCCCGGCGGCGGCAGAACCTGCGACCACCGGGAGTCGTTCGTCGCCGAGATAACGGTGCGCGAGGTCCTCGACGCCGTGGAGGACCTGCTCCGGCACGCCCGGACTCAGCCGGCGCGGCTCGGCACGCCCGGCCCGGTCGCCGGCAAGCCGGTCGTCGGTGGGTAGTCCGCGCCGGTCCCGTCGCCGAGCACGACCTGCCAGCACTCCACGCCCCGGTCGGTGAGCGTGGTCGGCGACTCCAGGTGGAAGGCGCCGCTGGGCAGCACGCCCGCCGCGCCGTCGCGCTCCATCACCCGTAGCTGCGCGGCCACGTCCTCGCCCTGATGGTCGGCGGGCACCCGGGGCCAGAAGTCGAACCCGCCGGCGCGGACGAGCTTTGCCCGGTCGAAGAGGACGCAGCCGCCGATCCAGGCGACCTTGTAGGCCCGCCACTGCCCGGGGCCGAGGCCGAGCCGGTCGGCGATGTGCAGCAGGTTGGCGGCGGAATGCAGCCGCCACCGGTCCCAGCCGGGCCCGCCGGAACGGATCCGTTCGGGTTCCGGCCGGCCGGGCCACTCCTCGTACGTCGCCTGTTCCGCCGTCCGCAGGTCATCCAGATAGGACAGTCCCTGTACGGCGTTGCCGACGAAGCCGCAGCCGAGCCGCCCGATGGCGGTGACCAGCCGGTCCACCGCCCCGGGTTCGAGCCACACGTCGTCGTCGAGGAAGAGTACGTAGCGGGCCGCCGAACCGGCGAGCAGGAAGGCCCGCTGCTCGGCCATGCCCCGTGCCGGCAGGTGCCGGGCCAGCAGCACCGGGTGGCCACGGTGACGCAGCACCCGGGCCATCGCGGCGGCTGCCGGATGTGCCCACGACGGCTCGCCGTCGGACTGGTCGCTGACCAGCACGCCGAATCCGGCCGGGCCGGGCTGTCCGGCCAGCCCCGACAGCGTGGTGGCCAGTTCGGCGGGCCGGTTCCGGGTCGGGATGAGCACGTCGAGCAGCCGGCCGGCCCGGAAGGCGGCCGGCTCGCCGGGGTCAATCGGTCGGGTCAAGGCTGCCAACCCTGCTCCTGGACCGGATGCGCTCGATGATCGCCGAGGTGGAGCGGTCCGGCACGTATCCGAGGATCCGTACCTCGCCGCCGAGTCCACGGACCAGGGGGGCCTCGGGGACCAGGTCGGGCGGATAGTCGCCGCCCTTGACGTACACCTCGGGCCGGACCGCGCGCAGCAGGTCGGCCGGTGAGTCCGCGGCGAAGGTCACCACGTGGTCCACACAGGACAGCGCGGCGAGCACGGCGACCCGGTCCTCGACCGGGTTCACCGGCCGGTCGCGCCCCTTCAGCCGGCGGACGCTGTCGTCGGAGTTGACCGCCACCACGAGCACGTCGCCGAGTTCGGCCGCCTGTTCGAGGAACCGGACGTGGCCGCGGTGCAGCATGTCGAAGCAGCCGTTGGTGAAGACGATCCGGGCGCCGGCCGTCCGCTGCCGGTCGACCGCGGCGACCAGGGCGGCGGCGTCGACGACCGGACGCCGGGCGGTGCCGGTCGGGCCGGGCGTGGCGACCAGTCGGTCCCGGTCGCAGACGCAGGTGCCGGGGCCGTCCAGGGTGCGGCTGGCGGCCGACTGCGCGATCCCGGCGGCGACCCCGGCCGGCACCCCGGTGGTCAGGGCCAGGGTGATCGCGGCCAGGTAGACGTCGCCGGCACCGACCGCGTGGCTCGCCGGCACCGGGTCGGCATGGCTGCGGTACGGGCTCCCGACCCCGTCGCTGACCACGGACCCGTCGACGTCGAGAGTGAGTGCGACGACGTCGGCCCCGGTCCGTCGGCGCAGCTCCGGCAGGTACGACTCGGCCAGCGCGACCCGCTCCGGCGACCCGGCGGCCGGCCCCGGCGGGCTGCCGGGGGGTGGCCCGGAACCGGGCCGCAGCGCCGCGTGTGCCTCGCCGAGGCTCGGGGTCACCACCGTCGGGGCGAGGCCGCCCCAGGGGGTCAGATCGTGCGCGTCGAGCGCGACGGTGTCGAAGCGGTGCCGGTGGGCGAGCAGCCAGGCGCGTACCGGCCCGGGCAGCGCGCCCAGCCCGTAGTCGCAGATCACCAGGGCGGCGCCGGGGCCGGTGACCTCGACGGCATCGGTCAGCACGTCGAGGAGCAGCCGTACGGCGTCGTCCGGCAGCGGCCCGGCCGGCCCACCCTCGTCCTCGCGTACCAGGATCTGGTCGGCGGCGAGCAGGCGGCGCTTGACCGGGGTGGGGTGGCCGGGGCGGAGCAGGGTGTGGTCGCGTACCCCGGCCCGGTCCAGGCAGGCGCGGACCTCGCCGCCGGCGGTGTCCGCGCCGACGGGCGCGACGAGGGTGGCCCGGCCGCCGAGCGCGGCGACGTTGACGGCCGTGTTCGCCGCCCCGCCGGCGCTCGCCAGCCGGTGCCGCAGGGTGAGTACGGGGGCGGGCGCCTCGCGGCAGAGCCGGTCGGTGTCGGCGAACCGCCACTCGTCGAGCATGGCGTCGCCGACGACCAGCACCTCCCGGTCGGCCCAGTTGTCGACGACGGCGGCGACCTCTGACATGCCGCTGCGGATCCCCGGGGTGCCGCGGGTCAAACGTGAGGCGGGCGACGCGGGCCGGTGTTTGGGCCACCGACCTGCGGAGATTGAAAAAGGGAGCCACCGACGAGACGGGAGATCAACCATGGGTACGACACTTCAGGGCCGCCGGATCGCCTTCCTCGCCACCGACGGCGTCGAGGAGATCGAACTGACCGAGCCGCGGACGGCGGTCGAGGAGGCCGGTGCGACCGTCGACCTGATCTCGTTGAGTTCCGGCACCATCCAGGCGTTCGAGCACCTCGACAAGGGCGGCATTCACGGGGTCGACCGGGTGGTGGCCGACGCCGACGTCGCCGACTACGACGCCCTGGTGCTGCCCGGCGGCGTGGCGAACCCGGACTTCCTGCGTACGGACACCGACGTACGGCGGTTCGTCCGGGGGTTCTTCGACGCGGGCAAACCCGTCGCCGCCATCTGCCACGCGCCGTGGACGCTCATCGACGCCGGGGTGGTCGAGGGGCGCACGCTGACCTCGTGGCCGACCCTGCGTACGGATCTGACGAACGCCGGGGCCACCTGGGTCGACGAGGAGTGTTTCGTCGACCGGGGGCTGGTGACCAGCCGGAAGCCGGACGACCTGCCGGCCTTCTGCCGCACGATCGTCAAGGAGTTCGCCGGGGCACGTAGCTGAGCCTGCCGTGGGACGTCCCGGGGCGCCGGTCGGCTTCCCGGGGCGGCCTCGCCGGGTCAGGACGGGGCTGGGCCGCTGCCGGCCTTCGCCGCCCAGGCCGCGTCCTCGGCCTCCTTGCGGGCCCGTCCCTCGCGCCCGTCGTAGCGAAGGAACGACGGCATCAGGGCGGCCAGGGCCACGGTGCCGAGCACGCAGAGCACCCCGCCGGAGACGATCGAGCCGTTGATGCCGAGCCAGCGGGCGGACAGGCCGGAGCGGAGTTGCCCCAGCAGTGGGCCGGTCGTGTACGACAGCATCTCGATGCCGGCGAGCCGGCCGCGCAGGTGGTCGGGGATGCTCTGGTTCCAGATGATCATGCGGAAGAGGCCGGAGATCATGTCGGCGGCGCCGGCCAGGGCGAGGAAGAGCACCGCCAGCCAGAGCGTGTCGACCACCCCGAAGCCGATGATCGCCAGACCCCACGCCCCGGCCGCGAGCACGACCATCAGCCCGTGCCGGTCCACGTACCTGGTCCAGCCCGAGCTGACCGTGGCGACCAGCGAGCCCACCGCCGGGGCGGCGTAGAGCAGGCCCAGCACCGCCGGGCCGCCGAACTTCTCCGCCATGAACGGATACAGCGCCTGCGGCATGCCGAAGAACATCGCGTTGATGTCGACCAGGTAGGTGCCGAGCAGTTCGGGGCGGCTGCGGGCGTACCGCAGGCCGGTCACCACCGACCGCAGCGACGGCCGGTCGGCGTCCGGTGGCGGCGGCACCGCCCTGATCAGGGTCAGGAAGACCAGTGACACGGCCAGGGTGCCCATGGTGATGGCGTACACCCAGGTCAGGTCGACCGAGGCGATGAGGACGCCGGCGACACCCGGTCCGCCGAGTTGGGCCACCTGCATCCGTAGCGCGTTGAGCGAGCTGGCGGCCGGGATCTCCTCGGGCTTGACCAGCCGCGGCGTCAGGCTCTCCATCGCCGGGCGCTGCACGCCGTCGACCGCCGCGGTCAGCGCGGCGACCAGGTAGAGCAGCCACAGGTGCGGCTCGTCGGACAGCGAGTTGAGCAGCAGCACCCCGCAGAGCGCGGTGAAGGCGACCTCGCCGCCGATGACGATCAGCCGCCGGTCGAGGTAGTCGGCGAGCGCGCCGCCGACGAAGGCCATGAAGAGCAGCGGTACGAGTTCGAAGACGCCGATCAGGCCGACCAGCAGCGGATCGTCGGTGATCAGGAAGACCTGGTACGGGATCGTGACGTAGGCGATGAACGCCCCGAACGCCGAGATTCCGCTGGCGGCGAACTGGAACCGGTAGTCGCGCGAGGTCTTCAGCGGGGTGACGTCCAGCGCCACGCGCCGGAACAGTCCCCATTTCACGGACGAGATGTTGACCGACGACCGGGCGGCGTGTCGAGCGGGTTTTCCATGGGCCGTATCACAGCCCGTTCCGTGGGTAAGCCAGCGTCGCCGATGGCAGAGTGCTTGTAGCAAGCAAGCTTTTGGGGTGGCGATGCAGACGACACACGACCCGGACGCCGGATACGTCGAGATCGGCCGGTCGATCGGGCTGTTCTACCGGCGGGTCAACCTGCTCTACCAGCGACTGCGCCCCGACCAGGGCCTGGAGCGGTCCGCGTACACGCTGCTGAGCCGGCTCGGCTCCGCCGGCCCCGCCCGGCTCACCGCACTCGCCGAAGACCTCGAACTCGACCTGTCGACGGTCAGCCGGCAGGTCACCGCCCTGGAGACCAGAGGACTGGTGACCCGTAACCCCGATCCCGCCGACCGCCGGGCGAGCGTCATCACCGCCACCGCCACCGGCGTCGAGTCCTACCGGCGCTACCGCGCACAGTGGGTGGCCGCCCTGCGCGACGCCCTCGCCGACTGGACACCGGACGAGCGCGACGAGTTCGCCCGCCTGTTCGCCCGCCTCAACGAATCGATAGCCGTACCGCCCGCCGTGCCGGCGCCGGCGAACAACGGGGAGAACGCACCATGACCACCGTCGACCAGACCGCCACGCCGCGGCTGACCCACCGGCAGATCCTGCTGCTGATGGTCGGGCTGATGACCGGCATGCTGCTCGCCGCGCTCGACCAGACCATCGTCGGCACCGCCCTGCCGACCATCGTCGGCGAGTTGGGCGGGATCAACCACTACTCCTGGGTGGTGACCGCCTACCTGCTGGCCTCCACCGCCTCCACCCCGCTCTACGGCAAGATGGCCGACCTCTACGGCCGCCGGCCGGTCTTCCTCTTCTCCATCGGCACCTTCGTCCTCGGCTCGCTGCTCGCCGGCTTCGCCCAGGACATGACCCAGCTCATCATCACCCGGGGCATCCAGGGCATCGGCGCCGGCGGCCTGATGACGCTCGCCTTCACGATCATCTCCGACGTCGTGTCGCCCCGGGAGCGCGGCCGCTACCAGGGGCTGTTCGGCGCGGTCTTCGGCGTCTCCTCGGTCGCCGGCCCGCTGGTCGGCGGATACTTCGCCGAGACCGACTGGCGGTGGATCTTCTTCATCAACGTCCCGCTCGGCGTGGTCGCCATCCTCGTCTGCTATCAGGTCATGAAGTTGGTCCCGTTCCAGCGCCGCGACCACGCGGTCGACTGGCTCGGCGCCGCCCTCATGGTCGCCGCCGTGAGCTGCCTGCTGCTCGCCCTGAGCTGGGGCGGCAACGAATACGCCTGGGGTTCGCCGGTCATCATCGGCCTGTTCGTCGCCGGTGGCGTGCTGTCGCTGCTGTTCCTGTTCCAGGAGTCCCGGGTAGCCGAACCCATCCTCTCGTTGCGGTTCTTCCGCATCCCGACCTTCGCCCTGGCCAACGCCGCCGGCTTCGTGCTCGGCCTGGTGATGTTCGGGTCGATCATCTTCATCCCGCTCTACCTCCAGATCGTCAAGGGCGCCTCACCCACCCGCAGCGGCCTGCTGATGCTGCCGATGATGGCCGGCGTCATCGTCACCTCGGTGCTCTCCGGCCGCGCGATGAGCCGCCGGGGCCGCTACAAGTGGTTCCCGGTGGCCGGCTCCGTCGTACTGCTGGTCGGCATGCTGCTCTTCACCCGGCTTGAGGTCGACACCTCGCTCTGGCTCGCCTTCGGGTTCATGGTCGTGATCGGCGTCGGGCTGGGCCTGTGCATGCAGTCGCTGGTCCTCGCCGTACAGAACGGCGTACCACCCCGCGACCTCGGTGCCGGTACGTCCGCGGTCACCTTCTTCCGCTCGCTCGGCGGCTCGTTCGGCGTCGCGATTCTCGGCGCGGTGCTGTCCGCCCGGCTCACCACCGAACTGGCCGACCGGATGCCGAGGGCGATCGCCCAACTGCCGCCCGAGCAGGCGGCCGCCTTCGCCGGCGCCTCCAGCACGAGCTTCTCGGTCAACGAGCCCTCGGTGATCCTCGCCCTGCCGGACCCGATCCGGGCCGCCGTCCAGGAGTCGTTCGTCGACTCGCTGCACGTCGTCTTCCTGGTCGCCGGGCTGATCGCCATCATCGCCGTCGCGGTCACCGTCCTGCTGCCCGACCACGAGCTGCGCGGCGCCATGCCCGCGGCCAGCGACGACGCCCTGCGCAAGGAGCCGCACGACGACGCCGCCGCCGAGATGGAAGCCAAGTCGCAGACGATGATCTGACGCCTACTCGCTTTGCTCGTTCGTGCTGGCCGCTCACTTCATCAGCAGTTGGCCCGTCTCCTCGAACGTCGCCAGGTCGGCGAGGACCTCGGCCACCACCGGGGAGATCGGCGCGGGTACGGCGTCGGCGGCGAAGAAGCCGGCGTCGGTGCTCTCCGTCGTCACCCGGGCCAGCTCCCCCTCCCAGCGGTCGACCCGGAAGGCGACCACGAAGAGCTGGTAGTTGTGGCCGTACATGTTGGTGTGGGTGTAGTCCGGGCCGGTGTAGAACGCGAACGGCGTCACCCCGGTCGCGGTCAGCCCGGTCTCTTCCCACACCTCACGTATCACGCAGTCCGAAATCGACTCGCCCAGCTCCATCGCCCCGGCCGGCAACGCCCAGATCCCGTTGTCCGAACGCTCGATCAGCAGCACCCGGCCACCGTCGTCACGGACCACGGCCCGCGACCCGACGAACATCAGGGTGCGGTCGCCGGCAAGCGCGCGAAGCTGCCCCAGGTAGGACTCCGCCCACGGAAGGTACGCCATCAGATCACCTTAGAGGCGGCCGATGACCGCGCGGCGGCCCGCCGGACTGGGCAGTGGGCGGGGTGCGCGATCGGTAACGTGCGGGGCATGGGTGAGACCATGGTCGGGTTCGGTTACAAGCAGGCGTGGCTCGCGGTGCGGGACGGCGACCCGGCGGCGGTGGTCACCGTACTCGGACTGCGTGACCTGGGCACCGTGCCCTGGCGGGACGGCATCGACCTGGCCTACCTGACCGACGACCGGCTGGTGCTCACCCCGCCGCTGCCCGGCGCCCGTGGCTCACACTGGCTGCTGGCCACCGGACGCTGGCTGCTCGGCCCGCGCTCCGCCGTCGACGTCATCGAACTGTCGGCGATCATGCAGACCGAGGTGCAGTTCTTCGCCACCTACCGGGTGTCCGAGGTGCACCGCTGGGAACGCGCCGTCGACGGCGTGTCGGTCCGGGCGTTCGGCTACATCGGCGAGACCGGCGAGGTCACCGAGTGGCGCGGCGACCCCGACGACGCCGAACGGGCGATCGGCCTGCCACCGGAGGTCGACACCGACACCGACATCCTCGTCGCCGAGGACGACGTCATGCGGCTGGCCCGGGCCTGGAGCGTCGACCCGACCTCGCTGGACGGCCAGCCGGCACCGGGCCCGCTGCGCGCCACCGCCTGCCCCTGACCGGGCCGCGTCCGCTCAGTCGACGGTCAGGCGAACGCGTCGGTGTCGAGGGCAGCCCCGGAGCGGGCCGCGACCGCCTGGCGGGCCGACCCGTACGGCGTGTCCTGCACGCCGAGGTCGAGCACGGCGAGTGCGGCCGGGTCACCGCCGCCGGCCCGGTCGAGCCGCTGCGCCGCCACCCGGTAGGCGAGCACCCGCGACCGGGTGACCTTGATCGGCTGATCCGTCAACCGCCGTCGCCCTTCTCGCGGTCGCTGTAGATTCGGGTTCATGTCGATTCTGACCGAGGCCGATGTCGCCCTGCTCAACGAGCCACACCTCGCCCACGTCGCCACCATCGAGGCCGACGGCTCGCCGCACGTCACGCCGGTGTGGGTGGACACCGACGGGAACGGATCATCTTCAACACGGCCAAGGGCCGGGTGAAATACGACAACATCCTGCGGGACCCGCGGGTGGCGGTGTCGGTGGTGGACAAGAACAACGACTACCGGACGCTGTGGGTGAAGGGGACGGCCGAGTTCGTCGACGAGGGTGCCGACGAGCACATCGACAAGATGGCACAGAAATACCTGGGCCAGCCGACCTATCCGATGCGGAAGCCGGGCGAGCAGCGGGTGATCGTACGGATCACGCCGACCGAGCGCCTCGGTCAGGGCTGAGCCCTCCGGGCCGGGACGGCGGTCAGGCGGTCTTGCGGGTCGGGGTCCGGGCGGACCCCGCCTTCTTGGCCGCCGTCTTCTTCGCGGCCTTCCGGGGCGCCGCCTTCTTCGCCGCCTTCTTGGCCGGGGCCTTCTTCGGTGCCTCCTCGGCAGGTTCGCCCCGGGCGACCCTGGCCCGCTCGACCGAGGCCCGCAGCGCCGCCATCAGGTCGACGGCCGCAGCCGGCGCCTCCTCCACCTCTTCGGGCTGTACGACCTCGCGGCCCTCCACCTTGGCGTCGATGACCTCCTGCAACGCGGCGCGGTAGTCGTCGGTGAACGCGTCGGGTTCGAAGTCGCCGGCCATCGAGTCGATCAGCGAACTGGCCATCGCCAGTTCCGGCGGGCGGACCTGGATGTCGTCGTCGAGGAAACCGAACGACGGCTTACGGATCTCGTCCGGCCACAACATCGTGTTGAGCAGCAGTACGCCTTCGCGGACCCGTAGCGTGGCGAGCTGTTCGCGCTGCCGCAGCGCCACCTTGACGATCGCGACCCGGTCGGAGTCGGTCAGCGCGTCGCGCAGCAGCACGTACGGCTTGGTGGCCGCGCCCTCGGGTTCCAGGAAGTACGCCTTGTTGTAGAGGATCGGGTCGACCTGCTCGGCGGGCACGAACTCCATGACGTCGATGGCGTGCGAGGTGGTCAGCGGCAGGTCGGCGAAGTCCTCGTCGGTGAGGATCACCATCTCGCCACCGCCGATGTCATAGCCCTTGGCGATGTCGTCGTACTTGACCTCTTCCCCGCAGATCGAGCAGGTGCGCTTGTAGCGGATCCGGCCGCCGTCCTCGCGGTGCACCTGATGGAAGCGGATGTCCTTTTCCTCGGTGGCCGAGTAGAGCTTGACCGCGATCGAGACAAGACCGAACGAGACGGCACCCTTCCAGATAGCCCGCATGTCGCTCCTTACCCGGCTCCATTGCTGGAGATACCCGGCCTGACCTGTGGAAATCCGCCGTACCGGGGCCGGAGCAGCCCGGTATAGACCAGGATCGCACCGGGGGGCGTCCAGCGGGAGGGTTTCCCTCCGACGGCTGGCGGATGTATGGCCTGGCCAGGCCGGATTCGTCCTACGATGGGCAGGTGCCGGCCCCGCCGCGTAAGCCGATGCTCGCCGTCACCGGCGACCTGCCCGCCGGCCCCGGCTGGGGCTACGAGTTCAAGTGGGACGGCGTCCGGGCGCTGGCCGACGTCGCCGCCGGCGGCGGCCGGTTCTTCGCCCGGTCCGGGGTCGAGATCACCGTCGCCTACCCCGAGTTCACCGCCCTGACCAGGCTGTTCGACGACGTCCAGTTCGACGGCGAGATCGTCGTGCTCGACGAGGGTGGCGTGCCCTCGTTCACCGCGCTGGCCGAGCGGATGCACGTACGCGACCCGGGCCGGGCGGCGCGGCTGGCGGCGACCGTACCGGCCATGTACATGATCTTCGACCTGCTCCGGCTGCGGGGCGTGGACCTGACCGGACGGACCTATCGGGAGCGGCGCGCGGAACTGGACGGGCTGGAGCTCGTAGGACCACGCTGGGCGGTACCTCCGACGTTCACCGACGGCCCCGCGACCTACGCCGCCGCTCGCGAACACGGCCTGGAGGGAGTCGTCGCCAAACGGCTCGACTCCGCCTACCGTGCGGGGGTGCGTACCCCCGACTGGGTCAAGACCAAGGTCGAGGTGACCGCCGACTTCGTCGTCGGCGGCTGGCGACCCGGCGCCCGTCGGCTCGGCGGGCTGCTGGTCGGGGTGCCCGGTCCGGACGGGCGGCTCACCTACCGGGGCCGGGTCGGCGGCGGCATCGGGGCGGCCGCCGAGCGCGACCTGCTCGCCGAACTCGAACCACGCCGCGCCGACGCCTCACCGTTCGCCCCTGGGGTGTCGCGCGAGGACGCCCGGGGCGCCCACTGGGTACGCCCCGAGGTGGTCGTGGAGGTGAAGTACGGCCAGCGCACCCCCGACGGCCGGCTGCGCTTCCCCCGCTTCCTGCGGCGCCGCCCCGACCTGCGACCGGAGGACGTCGATGGCGAGTGGTGACCGGATCAGGGTCGAGGTCGGCGACCGCGAACTCGACCTGTCCAACCTCGACAAGGTGCTCTACCCGGCGAGCGGGTTCACCAAGGGTGAGGTGATCGACTACTACACCCGCGTCGCGCCGGTCCTGCTGCCACACCTGCGCGACCGCGCACTGACCCGCATCCGCTATCCCAACGGCGTCGACCAGCAGTTCTTCTTCGAGAAGAACGCCCCGGCGAGCACTCCGGACTGGGTGCGGACCGAGCGCCTGCCGGCACCCGGTTCGACCAAGAACCGGGAGAAAATCGACTACGTGGTCGCCGACGACCTGCCGACCCTGGTCTGGCTCGCCAACCTGGCCGCCCTGGAGTTGCACACCCCGCAGTGGCGGATCGGCACCCACCCCGACCTGATGGTGGTCGACCTCGACCCGGGTCGCCCGGCCGGCCTGCGCGAGTGCTGCGGCGTCGCGCTGCTGCTGCGCGAACGCCTCGCCGACGACGGCCTGGTCAGCCAGCCCAAGACGTCGGGCAAGAAGGGCATGCAACTGTGCTGCCCGATCTCCGCCGGGCAGTCCGCCGAGGTGGTCAGCGACTACGCCCGGCGGATCGCGGAGGAACTGGAACGGACGGCACCGAAGTCGATCACCTCGAAGATGGCCCGCAACCTGCGCCCCGGCAAGGTGTTCATCGACTGGAGCCAGAACAACGCGGCCAAGACGACCGTGGCGCCGTACTCGCTGCGCGCCGAACCGCAACCCTTCGTCTCCACCCCGCTGACCTGGGCCGAGGTCGAGGCGGCCGCCGACGGCGACGCTCGGGCCGTCCGCCCGTTCACCGCCGCCGAGGTCCTGGACCGCGTCGACCGGTACGGCGACCTGATGGCCGACCTCGTCACCCCCGGCCCGGCCCTGCCCACCTGATTGCCCCCACCCTGACCCCACCCGCGCCGGCCGATCGCCTAGTCCGGCCGATCGCCCAGTCCGGCCACCCGCGCCTGCCGACCGACCGCCCTATCCGGCCGATCGCCCGGACTGGCCGATTCCCGGACCGGCCGATTCCCGGACCGGCCGATCGTGCGGTCAGGGCGGCCCGGGCGGCGGGTCGGCCGTTGGTGAAGCCCGACTGCCTCGCGGTTGGGCTCTCCGGCCGGGCACGACATAGCTGTCCAAGACAACAGCGAATTCGCTGTGGCCCACATCAGCAATACCTGGCGCACGCCGTGCCGGAGTGCTCGGCGCCTGACACCCGCCTCGGCGCCGCCCGCCACCCACGCCCGCCCCGGCGATCCCCGGATCAGTCGGTCGACGGCAGCGGCGGGCCGAGCACGTCGTCGGCGTCGACGATCGTGTACGCATACCCCTGCTCGGCCAGGAACCGCTGCCGGTGCGCGGCGTACTCGGTGTCGATCGTGTCCCGGGACACCACCGTGTAGAAGTGCGCCTGCCGTCCGTCGGACTTCGGCCGCAGCACCCGGCCGAGCCGCTGCGCCTCTTCCTGCCGGGACCCGAACGTGCCGGACACCTGGATCGCCACCGCCGCCTCCGGCAGGTCGATGGAGAAGTTGCCCACCTTGGAGATCACCAGCGTCGACACCTCGCCGGAGCGGAACGCGTCGAAGAGCCGTTCCCGCTCCTTGTTGGTCGTCGACCCCTGCACGATCGGCGCGTCGAGGAACTCGCCGAGCTGGTGCAACTGCTCGATGTAGGCGCCGATGACCAGCACCTGGTCGCCGTGGTGCCGCTCGACCAGGCGGCGGACCACGGGCAGCTTCGTACGGGCCGTCGCCGCCACCCGGTAGCGCTCCTCCGGCTCGGCGACGGCGTACGCCATCCGTTCGGCGTCGGTCAGCGTGACCCGTACCTCGGTGCACTCGGCCGGGGCGATCCAGCCCTGCGCCTCGATGTCCTTCCAGGGCGCGTCGTAGCGCTTCGGCCCGATCAGGGAGAAGACGTCGCCCTCGCGGCCGTCCTCGCGGACCAGGGTCGCGGTCAGGCCGAGCCGGCGGCGGGCCTGCAGGTCGGCGGTGAACCGGAAGATCGGCGCCGGCAGCAGGTGCACCTCGTCGTAGATGACCAGGCCCCAGTCGCGGGCGTTGAAGAGGTCGAGGTGGGTGAAGGCGCCACCGCGCCGCGCGGTCAGCACCTGGTACGTCGCGATGGTGACCGGCCGGATCTCCTTGCGTTCGCCGGAGTATTCGCCGATCTCCTCCTCGGTCAGCGACGTCCGGGCGACCAGTTCCCGCTTCCACTGCCGGCCGGCGACGGTGTTCGTGACGAGGATCAGCGTGGTCGCCTTCGCCTCGGCCATCGCCGCCGCCCCGACCAGCGTCTTGCCGGCGCCACAGGGGAGGACTACCACGCCGGAGCCGCCGGCCCAGAAGGTGTCGACCGCCTCGCGCTGGTACGACCGCAGCGTCCAGGCCGGCCGGCCGTCCTTGCCGGCCTCGGCGAGGTCGATCTGATGCGCCTCGCCGTCGACGTAACCGGCCAGGTCCTCCGCCGGCCAGCCGAGCTTGAGCAGCGCCTGCTTGAGCCGTCCGCGTTCGGACGGGTGCACGACCAGGGTGTCGTCGTCGATCTTGGCACCGAGCATGCCGGCAAGCTTCTTGCTCTTGGCCACCTCGATCAGCACCATCCGGTCCAGGGCGCGTAGCACCAGACCGTGCGTGGGGTGGTTGGCCAGTTGCAGCCGGCCGTACCGGTCCATCGTCTCGGCGACGTCGACCAGCAACGCGTGCGGCACCGGATAGCGAGAGAACTTGATCAGGGCGTCGACCACGCCCTCGGCGTCGTGGCCGGCGGCCCGCGCGTTCCACAGCCCGAGCGGCGTGAGCCGGTAGGTGTGCACGTGCTCCGGCGAGCGCTCCAGTTCGGCGAACGGCGCGATCGCGATGCGGCAGGCCTGCGCGTCGGGGTGGTCGACCTCCAGCAGAAGAGTCTTGTCGGACTGGACGATCAGCGGACCGCTGTTCACGCCGGTTTTCCCCCTCGACCGCGCGGAAAGGACCCTCCAGTGTTGCACGCACGCGACGGTCCGGTGCCGGTCCGCGGCGGCCGCCCACCGGCCGTCCGACCTGCCCTGACGGGGCGAACCCGGAGCGGACTCCGGGGCGAAAACCCTGTCAGAAGCGCCGCACTGCTGCCAGTCTGGATGGAACCGGCTGGTGGAGACGGGGAGGGCGCATGTCAGTGGATGGTGAGACGGCCCGCCGAACCGAGCCGGGGTACGCCGCGTCCGACGATCCGGCGCCGGTGTCGCGCGCCACGATCGTCGCGTACGGCTGCGCCGCCGCACTGCTCTTCGGCTGGTTCCTCTTCGGCTGGCTGGTCCAGCAGCAGGGCTTCGTCGACTCGGTCGGCGAGGCGCTGGGCACCGCGTCCGCCCTGCTCCTGCTGGTGTCGATCGTCGGGATGGCCCGCCGCCACCGACGATGAGCGGGTCAGGTCACTCCTCGACGACCGCCGCGGTGATCCGGTGCAGGGCGAACGTGTGCAGCGTCTCCGTCCGGTCGTCCTCCGCGCGCAGGTAACCGCCACCGATCGACACCGGTCGCAGCAGCCGCGACGTGGTGCCGCCGTGCGCGTCGACGTATCCGACCCAGACCTGGGACCGGTCCCGGACCGCCTGCTGCAGCACCGCCAGCGCCTGGGTGTGGGCCTGCACGGTGGTCAGCCGCTCGCCGTTGCGCCCACCCGCTGTCCGCATCGTCGCCGGCGCCCGGCGAGCTGCCCGGGCGGCGGCGTCGCCGCGGCGGAGTTGTTCGACGATGCCCAGCACCCGGGGCTGGGTCAGGGCCGGCGCGGCCAGCGGGTCGGCGCCCCGGTCGGGCGTACGCAGCGGTGCCCGGCGGACCTTCGGCCGGGACAGCACGGCGGCGCCGCTCGCGTCCTCGGGCACGGGGGCGTAGCCGGCCTCCCGGAGCGTGGCGAGCAGCCGACCGGTCTGGTGCGGGGTCACCAGCACGGTCGGGGCCAACCGGCGCAGCGCCAGCACCGTCAGCCGCCGGTCGGCGAGTGCCTGGGTGAGCAGGGCCTCGTCGTCGCTGCGCAGGTATGACCCGGCCGGCCCGGCCCGCAGCCCGCCGTGCTTGCGGGCGGTGTCGTCGACGAGGTAACGCAGCGCCTGCGGCACCGGGGTACGCGACCGGCGGTCGAACAGTGCGTGCAGGTCGTCGGCGGAGTATCCGGCGTCGAGGGCGCGGCGGACGCTGGCCGGGGTGACCCGGTAGACGCTGGCTCCGCCGGCTGACTCGGGCTCGGCGACGACGTCCAGTTCGGCGGCGAGGGCCGGTTCCGGCGGACCGGGTACGACCACGGTCAGGTCGGCCTGCACCAGCAGGTGGTCGACCGGGGCGGGCAGCAGCCCGTCGAGTGTCCGGGCCACCGCCGGCAGGTCGGCCGGGCTGCCGACGGTCGACCGTACGCCCAGCGGGTCCTCCTCGACGGTGGACGTCCGGTCCGGTGTCGTCTCGGCGAGCAGCACCCGTCCGAAGCTGGTGAGCGCGCCGAGCCCGGTCACGCCGAGCCGGGCGGCCTCGGCCAGCGCGTCCCGGTAGGCCGACTCGCGGCCGCGGCTGCGGCGTGGTGCTTCCCAGGCGAGCAGGTCCAGCACCTCGTCGGCGGTCGGCGCGGCACCGGGGGCGAGGTCGGCGAGCACGCCGAGCGCGGCCCGCCGGGTGGCCGGTGCCGAACCGCGCCCGACCTCGGTGGACAGTACGGTGATCGGCCGGTCCCGGTCGTCGCGCTGGCCCACCAGGCCGGCCTGGCGGGGCATCCCGAGCCAGCCACGGGCCAACTGCTCCCAGCGGGCCGACAGGGGCATCACCCGCCACACGTCGTAGCCGGTGGTCGGCAGGATCTGGCTGTCGCCGCCGGCCCGGTTACCCGCTCCGGGCACGTCGGCCGGGCCGAGTAGCCCGGCCGCGTATCCGACCTCGATCAGCAGTGCGGCCGGCGCGTCGTCGAGGCCGGCGGCCTTCGCCAGCCGGCGCAGTTCGCGTACGCCGATCCCGCCGGACCGCAGCACCGGTGCCGGCTCGGCGGCCAGCGCCTCGGCCAGTGCCTCGACGTGCCGGATGACCTCCATGGCCTGGCCGGCGCCGGCCGAGTCGACGGCCTTGGGTTCCCGGCCGGCGGGGACCGGGACGGGTGGCCGGGGATGCAACGGCCCGAGCGCCCCGGTGTCGCGGCGCAGCAGCAGCCCGATCTCGCGGGGCAGTTCGACGGCGTCGGCGTCGACCGAGAACGCCCCGTCGGTGATCGTCACGAGCAGGTTGTTGTCGAGCAGCCAGCCGACGGCGGCACCGGTGGCGGGCGAGCCGACCGGCGGGCCGGCGGCGAGCCGGTCGAGGACCGCCCGCGCCGGCTGCGGGGCGGCCAGCACCGTGCGGCGCAGCCGGGCCGGGTCCGCGACCAGGGCCGCCGTCCGCGAGTCGAGGTCGGCGGCCGGTCGCCCCAACCCCGCCGGGTACGGCGAACTGACCTCGTCGACGGCGTCGACCAGGCGCAGGGCGGTCTCCGGGCCGTAGACGATGAACCGGGCCCGGAGCCGGTCGAGGGCGGCCCGGGCGGTGGCCGCGTCGACGCCCTGCGCCGGTACGGCGGCCAGCGCCAGCACGGACTCGACCGAGGTGGTGCCCTCGTCGGCGGTGCGGGCGAGGCGTACGGCGTCGAGGACCTGCAGCGTGAACCGGTCGAGCCCGTCGAGCGCCCGGGCCACCGAGACCCGCGACTGGGCGCGTGCGGCCAGCGCGCCGATGTCGGTCGGCACGGGTACGACGAGATCGGGGCGCAGGCGCAGCAGGGCGCCGAGCGCTTCGTCGGGCAGCGCCCGGAGTTGGTCGGCGAGGGTGGTGGTCATCGTCTTTCCACGCTATCCGGCCGGACGTGGATGATGGGCCTCGGTCGCCCGTGCGGGTGGCGTGCGACGATGATCAGGTAAGGAACGGCGGGGAGGGAGTTTCAGGATGGCTCGGGACGGCGGACGGCGGGTGCCGGAGCGTGACGCGGCGGGGACGGCGCGGGACACCAGGGTCAAGCCGGTGAAGCAGGGGCACCTGGCGGTCACCGAAATCACCTTCTCCCGGCCGGGTGGTCCCTCCCCGTTCGGCGACGACGTGCAGTTTCCGCTGCCGGTGGAAGACCTGAACTACACGCACGTCAGTCGCTGAGTCCGGCGGGGGAGTGATTGTCGTCACGTCCCCTGACCGGTCCGGGAAGCATCTGTCCCGGTGCGGGCGGCGACCGGTGGGGCGTCGGCCGGCCCGGGCGGATTCTCGGGCGCACTCGACGGGTTCCTACGGATAGCCTTGTCAGGTCCGTAATTTCGACGAAGCAGGGGTCATCGGTGCCGACGGGGCGAGTTAAGTGGTACGACGCGGCCAAGGGCTACGGGTTCGTCACCAGTGACGAGGGTGGCGACGTCTTCCTGCCGAAGGGCGCGCTGCCGGCGGGTGTGACGGAGCTCAAGGGTGGCCAGCGGATCGAGTTCGGGCTGATGGACAGCCGTCGGGGTGCGCAGGCGCACGGCGTGAAGCTGCTCGACGCCCCACCGTCCATGGCGGAACTTCGCCGGCGTCCGGCCGAGGAACTGCACGGGCTGGTCGAGGACATGATCAAGGTTCTCGAGGCCAAGGTGCAGCCCGACCTGCGGCGCGGCCGGTTCCCCGACCGCAAGACCGCCCAGAACGTCGCTCAGCTCGTCCACGCGGTGGCCCGCGAGCTGGAGATCTGAGGCGTCAGACCGGCGTCGGCGGCCCGGCGCAGCAGCGCGTCGACCGCCGCGTGCCCGTCGCGGCCCAGGTCGGCGGTGAAGTCGTTGACATACAGCGCGATGTGTCGGTCGGCGACGTCCGGCTCCATCTCCTGGGCGTGCGCCATCACGTAGTCGCGGCTGGCCGCCGGGTCGGCCCACGCCTGGCGGACCGACTCGCGGATCCAGCCGGCGGCGGCGACCGGGTCGACGGCCCCCCGCCGGGCCAGGATCGCGCCGAGCGGGATCGGTAGCCCGGTGTCGTTCTCCCACCATTCGCCGAGGTCGACCAGGGCGGTCAGGCCGTAGCGGGGATAGGTGAAGCGGGCCTCGTGGATGACGAGGCCGGCGTCGTACCGGCCGGCGGCCACGCCCGGCATGATCTCGTGGAAGGGCACGACCTCGATCCGGGCCGGCGGGTGGTCCGCCGCCCAGAGCCGGAAGAGCAGGTATGCCGTCGTCCGGTCGCCGGGTACGGCGACGGTCGCCCCGGTCAGGTCGGTGGTGCCGGCGCCGGTGCGGGCGAGCAGGAGCGGGCCGCAGCCCCGGCCGAGCGCACCGCCGCACGGCAGCAGCTCGTAGTCGTCGAGCAGCCAGGGCAGCGCGGCGTAGCTGACCTTGACGATGTCGTACGCACCCCGCTCGGCGGCGGTGTTGGTCACGTCGACGTCGGCGTAGGTGACGTCGACCGCCGGCGCCCCGGGCACCAGGCCGTGGACGAGCGCGTGGAAGACGAAGGTGTCGTTGGGGCACGGCGAGATGGCCAGCGAGATCGTCACGCCCCCACCGTATCCAGCGGCTGGCCAGCCCGGCGCGGCGGTTGTCAGGCGAGCCGGGTGGCGGCGGTGGTGAGGGCGTCGAACGCCTCCCGCATCCGCCACGCGGCCCGGTCGCGCGGCCCGATCGGGTTCGAGACCGTACGCAGCTCGGCGAAGGGAACACCGGCACCGGCGGCGGCACACGCGACGCCGTACCCCTCCATGGCCTCGGCCACGGCGTCGGGGTGCCGGGCGGCCAGGGCTTTCGCCGAGTCGGCGCTGCCGGTGACGGTCCCGACGGTGAGCACCGCGCCGGCGGCGGCGGCGGGCAGCGCCCGGCGCAGCGCCGCCAGCAGCGGCGGGTGGACCGGCGCGACGGTCTCGCCGAAGCCCAGTTCGTCGAGGGGGATGAAGCCGTCGGGCGACTCGGCGCCGAGGTCGGCGGCGATGCTGCGGTCGGCCAGTACGGTGCCGCCGACCTCGACCCGGTCGGTGAACCCGCCCGCGATCCCGGCGCAGATCACCGCCGTGTACGGCCGTCCGGCGCCCTCGGCGAGGGCGAGCAGCCGGGCGGTGCCCGCGGCGGCGGCCGCCGGCCCGACCCCGACCGGGGTGACGGTCACGGCGGCGTCGCCCAGCCCGGCGCGTACGGCGGCGGCCTCGGCCTCGACGGCGGTGACCACCAGCAGGCGGTCGGCGATCATGCCGGCCCCCGTGATTCGCGGCTGGTCTCGTCGTCGCCGGTGCCGGGCCGGGGAACGGCCGACGAGGGGCGGTAGATGTGGTAGCCGGGTGGGGCGGTGGCCTCGGGCCGCTCGACGGGGGTGGTCGGCCGGTCGCCGACGGACTGGGTCGGCGTCCGGGGCGTCTTCTCGAGCCGGGTGGGCGGATCGTCGGGCGCGCTCTTCGCCGGTTCCCTGGCGGCGGCCTTCTTGCGGATGAACATCCTCCTGATGCCGCTGGCTTTCTGGTTCGGCCCGGGGCTGTCCGGGTCCTTCCCGGCCGCCGGGCCGGTCGGGGCCGGTTTCTCGGCGTCACGGTCGGGGGCGGGTGGCGTCGGCGGGTCCGCGCTGTCGGTCGGCTCTTCGCCGTCGGCCGTCGGCCGGCCCTGCAGCCTCTCGGCCCGCAGTCGGCCGGCGACGAACACGGCGCGGGCGGCGGCGAGTACGCCGATCCCGGCGACCACGCCGATGCCGACCCGGCCGTCGAACGGGATCAGACCGACCGCGCCACCGGCGACGAAGGCGAGCATGAGCACGGTTTCGGAGTGGGCGAAGGCGCTGGCCCGCATCCGTTCCCGGACCCGTTCCTGGATCGAGGCGTCGACGGCGAGCTTGGCGATACCGCTCATCACGGCGCTGGTCAGGCACAGCAGGGCGACCATCAGCAGCGAAAACTTGATCGTGGCGAGGATCGCGACACCGGCGACGATGACCAGCCCGCTCGACTGCAGCGCGAGCGGGTGGTGGATGCGTAGCCGGGTCCCGATCGCGGTGGCCAGGAAGGTGCCGACGGCGAGCGCGGCACCGACCAGGCCGAGGGCGGCCTCGTCGCCGAGGTCGCGGCCGAACACCACCGTGGTCAGGTCACCGGCCTTGATCGCGAAGGCCAGGAAGAGGAGCAGGAAACCGTAGAGGGCACGCAGGCTGGCGCTGCCGATCAGGGCGGCGAGGACCAGCCGGCCGGACAGCACCCGTTCGCCCCGGCCCCGGCGGAAGCCGAGGATCTGCCAGGCCCGGGGCACCGTCTCCGGGGGATCGGAGTCGGCGCGCGGCGGCAGCCGCAGCGCGATCACCATACCGACGAGGAAGATCACCGAGGCGACCCGCAGTGGCCATTGTGGACCGAACCAGAACGCGGCCAGGCCGAGCGGGGCCACCACGGCGCCCGCGATCGTGCCGTAGACGCTGGCCCGGGCGCCGGCCTGGGACAGGCCGAGCTTCTCCGGCAGCAGCCGGGGCACGGCCGCCGACCGGGCGACGCCGTAGGCCCGGGACAGGGCGAGCACCCCGAAGGCGGCCGGATAGAGCCCGAAGCCGTGGATGTAGTCGGAGATCAACCAGGCGAGGAACGCCCGGCCGAGCATGGTCGCCGCCAGCGCGTAGCGCCGGCCGTGCCGGAAGTGGTCGAGCAGCGGACCGACCACCGGGGCGAGCAGCGCGAACGGGACCATGGTGACCAGCAGGTAGAGGGCGACCTTGCTGCGGGCCTCGCCGAGCGGCGCGTTGAAGAAGATCGTGCCGGCCAGTCCGATCGCGATGAGCGTGTCGCCGGCGCAGGACACGGCGTGCAGGTCGAAGAGGCGGACCATCCCGGGTTCGCCGCCGGCGCCCTTCTCGCGAATCCGGCCGACCCGGCGGGTCGCCCAGCGCCCGCCGCTGACCGAACCTCTGGCGAGCACGCGGGTGCCGCGGAACGCGGAACCGATGGTGCGCCCGAGCGACGGAAAGAGCGGCATGCCTCCCATCCTCGCCCATCCGATGGGTCTTCGTCCCATCCGGCAGCGGATCGGATCGGGGAGTGCCTGTCGACGATCGGCCGGCATGAGGAACAATGTTTGTGTGACCAGGACGACCACTCGCGCCGCCCGCCTCGACCAGGTCTGTGCCTCCGCCGTCGACGTGGCCCGCGCCGCCATCACCGAGGTCGAGCCGGAGGGCGTTGGCGTCCACCTGGAGGCGGTGGTCGAGGGTGACCGGCTGGTCACCCACCTGTTCGAGTGCCTGCTGCCCGGCTACCGGGGCTGGCGCTGGGCGGTCACCGTCACCCGGGTGGCCCGCAGCAAGCACGTGACGGTCTGCGACACCGTGCTGCTGCCCGGCACCGACGCGCTGCTCGCCCCCGGCTGGCTGCCCTGGCACGAGCGGCTTCAGCCCGGCGACCTGGGCGTCGGTGACCTGCTGCCGACCGCGCCCGACGACGAGCGGCTGGCCCCGGGCTATCTGGAGTCGGACGACCCCGCGGTCGAGGAGGTCTCCTGGGAGCTGGGCCTCGGCCGGGCGCGGGTGCTGTCCCGCGAGGGCCGCGCCGACACCGGCCAGCGCTGGTACGAGGGCGACCCCGGGCCGGAAGCGCCGATCTCGGTTGCCGCGCCCCGCACCGCCCGCTGCGGGTCGTGCGGGTTCTACCTGCCGCTGGCCGGTGCGATGCGGCTGCTGTTCGGAGCCTGCGCCAACGTCTACGCCCCCGACGACGGCCGGGTGGTCAGCGCCGACCACGGCTGCGGTGCCCACTCGGAGACGCTGACCGACGTCGCCCCGACGCCGGTCGACGAACTGCCGACCGTCTACGACGACAGCGAGGTCGAGGCGGTGCCGGTGCACGTGACCGCCGCTGCGGCCACGACCGGCGGTCCGGTCGCCGAGGACGAGCCGGCCGAGCCGTACGGGCACGGCTGACCGGAGCCGGCCGGCTGGGTCAGCCGGCCGCGGCGCGGCGGCGCCGCCGGTTGGCGTCGTGTTTCATCATCACCGCCAGGCCGGGAAAGCCCATCAGGAAGCCGGCGAGGCAGGTCCAGAGCCAGTCGGTGTGCCCCTGATCGGCCAGCCAGCCGCGGAAGAAGACC
Source organism: Polymorphospora sp. NPDC050346 (assembly GCF_040655695.1). Taxonomy (NCBI): domain Bacteria; kingdom Bacillati; phylum Actinomycetota; class Actinomycetes; order Micromonosporales; family Micromonosporaceae; genus Polymorphospora; species Polymorphospora sp. NPDC050346. The sequence goes on from NZ_JBFAKM010000014.1 coordinate 79,684, forward strand.
AGCAGGACCAGGCCGGCGACCGCCCACGCCACGATGCCGGCCACCGCGAAGGGGACCATCGGCGGGTCGAGCGGCTCGGGCTTGGGGCGGTCGGACACGAGGGTCAGCCTACTGCGCCGGCTCCCGGCTCCCTGGTCGCCGCGCGAATATCGAAGATCGTAACCAGCTGGAATTTCCCTGGAAACGCCTGATCTGCGATCATGCGCGCGGCATCATGTGACCAGTGCGGTGAGGACCAGATGGACAAACGCCCGACGGGCACCGGGACGACCGTTGCCCGCAACCGCTTCGACCGCTATTTCGAGATCTCCGCGCGTGGCTCGACGCTGAGCCGGGAGGTCCGTGGCGGTCTGGCGACCTTTTTCACGATGGGGTACATCGTCGTACTCAACCCGTTGATCCTCGGCAACGCGGTCGACGGTGACGGCCGGCGGCTCGCCATGGCGGCGATCGCGGCGGCGACCGCCCTGGTCGCCGGGGTGATGACGATCCTGATGGGGGTCGCCGCCCGCTTCCCGCTGGCGCTGGCCGCCGGTCTCGGTGTCAACGCGCTGGTCGCGTACGAGATCGCGCCGCAGATGACCTGGGCCGACGCGATGGGGCTGGTGGTCATCGAGGGGGTGCTGATCGGCATCCTGGTGCTGACCGGCCTGCGTACGGCGGTGTTCCGGTCGGTTCCGGTCCAGCTGAAGACCGCCATCGGGGTCGGCATCGGCCTGTTCCTGACCATCATCGGCCTGGTCGACTCCGGTTTCGTCCGGCGTGTTCCCGATGTCGCGAACACCACCGTCCCGGTCGGCCTCGGTATCAACGGCAGGTTGGTGAGCTGGCCGGCGCTGGTGTTCGTCCTCGGCCTGCTGCTGACCCTGGTGCTGGTCGTGCGCCGGGTCAAGGGCGCGATCCTGATCGGCATCTTCGCCACGACCCTGCTGGCGATCGTCGTCGAGGCCGTGGCGAAGGTGGGCCCGTCGGTCGTGGACGGCGTACCGAACCCGAAGGGCTGGTCGCTGAACGTGCCGGCGGTGCCGGAGACCGTGGTCGACGTTCCGGACCTGTCGCTGCTGGGGCACTTCAACGTGCTCGGCTCGTGGGAACGGGCCGGCTGGCTGGTCGCCCTGATGTTCGTCTTCACGCTCCTCATCACGGACTTCTTCGACACGATGGGGACGATGGTCGCGGTGGGACAGGAGGGCAACCTGCTCGACGACAAGGGCATGCCACCGCGTACCCGGGAGATCCTGCTGGTCGACTCGGTCGCCGCGGCGGCCGGTGGCGCGGCGAGCGTATCGAGCAACACGTCGTACATCGAGAGTGCGGCCGGTGTCGCGGAGGGGGCCCGGACCGGGGCCGCCAACCTGGTCACCGGCGGGCTGTTCCTGCTGGCGATGTTCTTCGCGCCGCTGGTGGTGGTCGTGCCGTTCGAGGCGGCGTCGACCGCGCTGATCGTGGTCGGCTTCCTGATGATGACGACGATCCGCACGATCGACTGGTCCGACTACGAGATCGCGATCCCGGCGTTCCTGACCATCGTGCTGATGCCGTTCACATACTCGATCTCCAACGGCATCGGCGCTGGCGTGATCACGTACGTCCTGCTCAAGGTCGTCCGTGGTAAGGCCCGCGAGGTGCATCCGCTGCTGTGCGGGGTGGCCGTGCTGTTCGTCGTGTACTTCATGCGGGGCCCGGTCGAGGCGCTGATCTACTAGCGGGTTTTCCGACGTACCGTGCCCGGTGGCCTCCGCCGGGCACGGTACGGTGACGGCTGTCATATCGAGTGGTCGTTAGCATCGCTCATTAGTTAGGCTAACGATCGTGACGGAGCGGACGGTGATGGCGAAGCGTTTGCCGCCGGCGCAGTTGGCGACTCTCCTGCGCGACGCGATCACCCGGCTCAACCGACGGGTCCGGCAGACCCGCCCGGTCGGCGACCTCACCGCGACCCAGCTCTCCGCCCTCATCAGTCTCGAACTGGGGGGCGCGCTGACGCCGCGTGAACTGGCCGACATCGAACGGGTCCAGCCGCCGACGATGACCAGGATCGTCGCCAAGCTGGAGGAGCGTGGCCTCGTCGGCCGCACCCCTCACCCGACCGACGGCCGGCAGGTCATCCTCGCGGTGACCGAGGCCGGGCGGGAGATGCTCGACCAGATCGAGCGGGCCCGCGACGAGTGGCTCGCCAGCAGGCTCGCGGAACTGACCGCGGCCGAGCGCGAGACGCTGTCGAGCGCCGCCGAGATCCTGCGGAGGATCGCGCGCGCCTGACGGCGCGTGGGGCCTCGGATCTGCTTCGTCCACTGTGGATGACGCGTACGATCTGAGGAGGCGCACCCCGAGTGCGGGCAAAGCTGAGCAGCACGTTCCAGTCCCTGACGGTCCGCAACTACCGGCTCTTCGCGATCGGTCAACTGATCAAGCTGATCGGCGTCTGGGTGATGTTCATCGCCCAGGACTGGCTGGTCCTCGAACTCTCCGGCGATTCGGCGACCGCCCTCGGCGTCGTGGTCGCCCTCCAGTTCGCGCCGGTGCTCCTGCTGACGCTGCTCTCCGGGCGGCTCGCCGACCGTTACGACAAGCGGATGCTGCTCCTGGTGGCCAACGCGACCTGGACGGTGCTCGCCCTGGCGATGAGCCTGCTGGTGGTCACCGGGGTCGTCCAGCTCTGGCACGTCTTCGTCTTCGCCGGCCTGCTCGGTGTGGCCAACGCGGTGGAGACCCCGGTCCGCCAGGCGTTCGTGTCCGAACTCGTCGGCACCACCCTGCTGCCGAACGCCCTCGCCCTCTCGTCGGCCACGTTCAACACGGCCCGGGTCCTCGGACCGGCGCTGGCCGGCGTGGCCATCGCGGTCTTCGACGTCGGCCCGGTCTTCCTGGTGAGCGCGGTCGCCACCGTCGCCCCGCTCGTCGGCCTGATGCGGATGCGCAGCGCCGAGCTGCACCGCGCCGACCTGCTGCCGATCGGCGAACGTGACAACGCCAAGGTGGTCGACGGGCTGCGGTACGTCGCCCGGCGACCCGACCTGCTGCTGCCGATGGCGCTCATGTCGATCATCGGGATGGTCCTGTTCAACTTCCAGATCACCCTGGCCGCCCTCGCCAAGACCGTCTTCAACACCGGTGCGGCCACCTTCGGCGTGTTCACCACCATGCTCGCGCTCGGCTCGCTGGCCGGTGCCCTGGCCGGCAGCACCCGCCGGGAGCGGCCGTCGGTGTGGCTGGTGCTCGGTGCCGCGGTCGGCTGTGCGGTCTTCGGCACCCTGGTCGGCCTGGCGCCGACGTACTGGCTGGTCGTGCTCCTGCTGCTGCCCGCGGGCTTCTTCATGATCTTCTTCGCGCAGGCGTCCAACCAGCGGGTCCAGCTCGGCGTCGACGCCGCCTTCCGGGGCCGGGTCATGGCCCTGTGGGTGCTGGTCTTCCTGGGCACCAACCCGGTCGGAGCCCCGCTGATCGGCTGGGTCGCCGAGACGTACGGCGCGGCGGCGAGCATCTGGCTCGGCGGTCTGATCTCCCTGGCCGTGGCGCTGCTGGCGCTCGCCTGGCAGCTGCACCGGACCGGTGCCCGCCTCCGGCTGCGGATCCGCCCGCTGCCCGCGTTCTACGTGGTGCCGGCGGCAAAATCCGAGCCGGCTGTCACACCCGTCTGATTGTCTGTCCCGATGCAGAACACCCGCTACCTGGAGTGCCTGGCGAGCGACTACCGCCGGCTGCGCGAGGTCGTCTCCGGCGGGCCGCTCGACGCGGTCGTACCGAGCTGCCCCGACTGGTCGATGGCCGATCTCGCCGGGCACGTCGCCCACGTCTACCTGCACAAGACCGAGTGCATACGGCACGGGGCGGAGCCCGATCCATGGCCGCCGGAGCTCTCCGGCGAGGAGCCGGTCGCGCTGCTCGACCGGTCCTACGCCGCGCTGACCCACGAGCTCACCACCCGACCGCCGGAGGCTCCGGCCGGCGGCTGGTACGAGCCGGACCAGACCGTCGGCTTCTGGATCCGCCGGATGGCGCAGGAGACCGTCGTGCACCGGATCGACGCCGAGCTGGCGGCCGGCGTGCCGTCCGTGACCGTCCCCGACGATCTCGCCGTCGACGGCATCGACGAGGTGCTCGAGGTGTTCCTGGCCTATGCGACCCGCGCCTGGCCGGAATACTTCACCGAACTGATGGTGGGTAACGACGGGCGTGGGGTCATCGTGGCAGGTGGCGGGAGCAGGTGGCTGGTCCGGCTCGACCGTGACGTCGTCACGGTGCGGCCGGCGGGCACCGACGAGGCGGACGCCCGGGTCAGCGGCGATCCCGCCGCCGTCCTACGGTGGTTGTGGCGACGGGTCGACGACGACGCCGTCCGGATCGAGGGTGAAAAGGACCTGGTCGTCCGGCTCCGTCAGCTTCTCGGAGTCGCCACCCTGTAACGGATGAAGCCGATCCGACGGTGGACGTCCGCTCCGCCGTCCCGTGCCGAAGGTTGTGGCCCCTCGTGGACGCCCTGGTGTTGCCACTGGCGCTGCTCTCCGTGCTGTGCCTGCCGGCGGCCGTGGCGGCGCTGATCTGCGCCGACGAGATGATCGACCGGCTGACCGCCCGGCTCGTCGCGCGCCGCCGGGCCCGGCGCGAGCGACGTACGGTCGCCCGGTTCGAACGGGACGCCGGCCCGGGCGCGATCACATCCGCCCGGGCGGTCGCCGGCCCCTCCCGGCAGGTGCCCATCGAGCAGCTCGCGGCCGACCTGCGCCGGCTCGCGGTGCAGCGGCGCTACCTGGGCAGCGAGAGCCTGCTGTGGCGCAGCGCGTTCGCGCAGGCATACGACGACCGGCTGCGGATGGCGAGCCAGAGCCTCGGCATCGCCCAGCACCTCGACGAACTCGCCGGCTTCGACCTCGACATCGAGCGGATCCGGGTGGAGGGCGAACTGGCGGCCGCCGGCCTGATGCTGCCGGCCGCCACCACCTGGCAGCGGCGTGAGCCGAGGTGAGACTCTTCGTCGCCCTCTATCCGCCGCCCGACGTGGTCACGCACATCGGCGCGTACGTCGACCGGCTGCGGGTCGGCCGGGCCACCGCCGACGGGGTGAACGTACGCCTCGCCAGCGCCGACAACCTGCACGTCACCCTTGCCTTCCTCGGCGATGTCGACGAGGGGCGGCTACCGGACGTACGGGCGGCGCTGGACCGGGCGGCACCGGGCTGGCGTACGCCGTCCCGCCGGCGTGGAGCCCGCCGGCCGGACCGGTCCGACCGCTGGCGCCACCCACCGGAGCCGGTGCCCGAGCCCGACCTGCTGGCGCCCGAGTCCGACCTGGCGGTGGGGCCGGTGCCGCCGGGTGGTGTGGCGGCGGTCGCCGGTGGGCCGGTGGCGCGACTGCGGCTGGCCGGCGGTGGCCGCTTCGGCCGTGGCCGATTCACCGTGCTGTGGGCCGGGCTGGATGGGGACGTCGATGCGTTGTACCTGGTCAGCGGCGCGGTCCGGAGCGAACTCAGGCGGTCCCGGCTGCCGTACGACCGGCGGCTGCTGCGGCCGCACCTGACCCTTGCCCGGCCGGGGGAGCGGCTGCCCCGGGCGGCCGTCGACGCCGACCTCGCCGACCTGGCCGAATACGTCGGCCCGTGGTGGCCGCTGGCCGAGATGGTGCTGATGGCTAGCCATCTCGGCCCGCGACCGACGTACGACCGGCTCGGTTCGTGGCCGCTGTGACCGGCGGCCGGGCGGTGTGACTACCAGGCCCACGCCTCCGGGCCGGGGCCGCCCTTGCCGACCGGCGGGAAGAGTTCGTCGAGCCGGGCCAGCACGTCGTCGGAGAGGCTGACGTCGAGCGCGCCGAGTGACTTGTCGAGCTGCTCGACCGTACGCGGCCCGATGATCGGTGCGGTGACGCCGGGGCGGGAGAGCAGCCAGGCCAGGGCCACGTCGGCGGGGTCGTGGCCGAGGTCGGCGCAGAGCTTCTCGTACGCCTCGACGGTGGGCCGGTGCTCGGCCAGCGTCTCGGCCGACCGGCCGCTCTTGGCCCGCTCCGCCCCACCCTCGGCCAGCTTGCGGATAGCACCGCCGAGCAGCCCGCCGTGCAGCGGCGACCACGGGATGACGCCGATGCCGTAGTGCTGGGCCGCCGGGATCACCTCCAGCTCGATGTGCCGGGTGAAGAGGTTGTAGATCGCCTGCTCGGAGACCAGACCGAGGAAGTTGCGGCGGGTGGCCGACTCCTGGGCGGCGGCGAGGTGCCAGCCGGCGAAGTTGGACGAACCGACGTAGAGCACCTTGCCCTGGTCGACCAGGGTCTGCATGGCCTGCCAGATCTCCTCCCACGGCGTGCTGCGGGAGACGTGGTGCATCTGGTAGAGGTCGATGGTGTCGGTCTGCAGCCGGCGCAGCGAGTCTTCGCAGGCCCGGATGATGTGCCGGGCGGACAGCCCCTGCTCGTTGGGCCAGTCGCCCATCCGGCCGTAGACCTTGGTGGCCAGCACGACCTTCTCACGCCGCCCGCCGCCCTGGGCCAACCAGCGGCCGATGATCTGCTCGGTGATGCCCTCACCGGTCTTCCAGCCGTAGACGTTGGCGGTGTCGTAGAAGTTGAGCCCGTGCTCCAGCGCCCGGTCCATGATGGCGAAGCTGTCGGGTTCGGTGGTCTGCGGTCCGAAGTTCATCGTGCCGAGGCAGAGCCGGCTCACGGACAGGCCGGTGCGTCCGAGGTTGGTGTAGTCCATGTCACTCACCCTGTCACGGGGGGACTTCGAGTGCCTAGCGCTCAGGCTCGGCGCCGATCAAGGCCCAATCGTGGCTGAGGCGGGGCGAGATGCCCGAAGTATCCCCTTGATCGGCGCGGACCTGGGCTGGTCGGCGCGACCCGGGCCCGCGAGTCCGGGGCGCGCCGCAGCGCGGTGGTCAGGAGCTTTCGCGGGCTGCCGGGCCGCTGCCGAACAGGACGTCGTCCCAGCTCGGCAGACGCTTGCGCGACTTGCCCGGAGCGTCGGTGGCCTCGCTCGCCGCAGCGGCACCGCCCGTGGTGCGGCGTGGCCGCAGCACCGCCAGCGACGGCACCGCGGGCACCTCCTTCGGCAGGTCGGCGTCGTCGTCGAAGGCGGAGCCGGCACCGCCGCCACCGAGCAGCGCCGCGGCACCGCCGGCCACCGGCCGTTGGCGGGGCTGGTCGGTGGCGGCCGCCGGGTCGAGCCCGCGCCCCGGGCTGGGGCTGAGCGGGCGGTCCAGGGAGGCGAGCAGCGCGTCGCGTCCGGCCCGGATCGGGTCCCGGGCCGGGCGGGTGTGGTCGGCGGGCGCCGCCGTCGGCAGGCCGTGCCCGCCCCGGCTCGGCTCGCCGCGCGACGGACCGGGCAGCGCGTGACCGCCCCGCTCGGTGGTCGGCTCGTGCCCCAGGATCTGGGTGGGCCGCTCGGCACACAGGTATTGCGCCATGTCGTCATGTGGTGCGACGACCTGGCGGGTCTTGTCGAGCTCCCAGATCGCCTGGGCGGTCGCCTTGCCCGACGGCCAGGTGGCGACGATCCGCCAGGTGCCGTCGTCGCGGCGGTAGGCGTCCCAGGAGATCTTCTCGGTGTCGATGCCGTGCTGGGCCAGCCGGCTGTCGACGACCTCGGCGAGCGGGGCGTTCTTGTCGGAGTTCTTCAGCCGGGTGCGGCGCGCGTGCTGGGCCAGCATCGCCCGCTCCTGGAGCACCGGGCCGGCGTAGCGCAGCACCCGGTCGACCGGCACCCCGGCGATGCGGGCGACGTCGTCGGCGGACTCACCGGACCGGATCCGGGCCTGGATGTCGCGTGGCGACAGCGAGGGCGTCAGGTCGCTCGGCGGCATCGCCACGGTGAGACTGGCGCCGCCACTGCCCGGGTCGGCGTGTAGGACCGTGGACACCCGCTCGTCGATGGGCAGCGCAAGAAGGCGACCCACCTCGTCGGCGAGCACCAGGGCCTGGCCGTCCTCGGAGAGGGCGACGAAGCGTACTGGGCGCATCGCGTTGCCTCCGTCCCGCTGCGCTGGCCGCTGCGACCCGGGCCGTCGCCCCGGTCGCCGACGCCCCGGGCCAGCCACGCCCGAGCGTCCTTGAAACAAGGTACGCCGGTCGGTCACCCGATGGGAGTAGGCCACGCCGACCGATGTGAGCTGGGTTTCCGTCAGAGCCGGCGGGCGGTGGGGGCACCAGCGTGGGTGCTCCCACCGCCGCGTACGGCGTCGTTCCGGTGCGGGAAGCGGGTCAGAGCCGCTCGACGACGTAGTCGATGCTCTTGGTCAGCGCCTCGACGTCGGCCGGGTCGACGGCCGGGAAGAGCGCCACCCGGAGCTGGTTGCGGCCCAGCTTGCGGTAGGGCTCGGTGTCGACGATGCCGTTGGCCCGCAGCGCCTTGGCCACCGCCGCCGCGTCGACGCCCTCGGCGAAGTCGATCGTGGCCACGACGTTGGAGCGCAGACCCGGGTCGGTGACGAACGGGGTGGCCACCGACGACCGCTCGGCCCAGCCGTACACGGTCGCCGCGCTCTCGGCGGTGCGCTTGGCCGCCCAGGACAACCCGCCCTGTGCGTTCATCCAGTCGGTCTGCTCCGCGGCCAGGAAGATCGTCGCCAGCGCGGGGGTGTTGTACGTCTGCTCCAGCCGCGAGTTGTCGATCGCGGTGACCAGGTCGAGGAAGGCCGGAATGTAGCGGCCGGATTCCTTGATCTCGGTGGCCCGGGCGAGTGCGGCCGGCGACATCAGCGCGATCCAGATGCCGCCGTCGGAGCCGAAGCACTTCTGCGGGGCGAAGTAGTAGACGTCGGTCTCGGCGACGTCGACGTCGAGACCGCCGGCGCCGGACGTGGCGTCGACCAGCAGCAGCGCGCCGTCGTCGGCACCGGCCACCCGCCGGATCGGCACCGCCACGCCGGTGGAGGTCTCGTTGTGCGGGGTCGCGTAGACGTCGACGCCCGCCTCGGCGGTCAGCGCCGGGGCCGAGCCCGGCTCGGCCTTGTGGACCGACGGGTCACCGAGGAACGGCGCGTCCTTGACCGCCTTGACGAACTTGGCCCCGAACTCGCCGAAGCTCGCGAACTGGGCCCGGTCGCGGACCAGTCCGAACGCCGCGACCTCCCAGAACGCGGTGGTGCCGCCGTTGCCGAGGACCACCTCGTAGCCCTCGGGCAGGCCGAAGAAGTCGGTGAGGCCGCGCCGCAGGCGGGCGACCTGGTCCCGGACCGTCTTCTGCCGGTGGGAGGTGCCGAGGTACGTCGTGGCCACGTCGGCGAGCGCCGAAACTGCCTCGGGACGCACCTTGGACGGCCCGCAGCCGAACCGGCCGTCGGCGGGCTTGATCTCGTCGGGGATCCGGATGGTCGAAACGTCAGCCACGGTTATCGAAGATCCTCTCGGGTGGGCGGCTAGCCCCATTTGAGCTGGCAGAAGCCTGTCGAGCTGGCGCGGGCCAGTCGGTCTGGCGGGAATACCCGGCGGCGTTGCCGAGCCCCCATCCTTCCACCTTCAAAGGTGCCGGCCAGGTGTGATCCCGCCGGTGGAGGTGAGTCGTCCAACACATCCGGTGAACACGGGTCGGGGCGCCCGCCGCCCGGCCGGTGGCCGGGCAGGGGCGCCCCGATGCGACGGATACGGTCAGACGCCGTGCGGGATGGCGTCCCAGCCCTCGACGTCGGTGGGCTTGCGCGGCCCCGGTCCGACGTACGTGGCCGACGGGCGGACCAGCCGGCCGAGCGCCTTCTGCTCCAGGATGTGCGCGCTCCAGCCGCCCATCCGGGCGCAGGTGAACATGGAGGTGAACATGTGCGCCGGCACCTCGGCGAAGTCGAGCACGACGGCCGACCAGAACTCGACGTTGGTGGCGAGCACCCGGTCGGGCTTGCGGTTGTGCAGCTCCTCCAGGGCGGCCTTCTCCAGCGCCTCGGCCACCTCGTAGCGGGGGGCGCCCAGCTCCTTCGCGGTCCGCCGCAGGACGCGCGCCCGGGGGTCCTCGGCCCGGTAGACCCGGTGGCCGAAGCCCATCAGCCGCTCGCCGCGGTCGAGCACGCCCTTGACGTAGCCGGCGGCGTCGCCGCTGCGCTCGACGCCCTCGATCATGTGCAGTACGCGCGACGGCGCGCCGCCGTGCAGCGGCCCGGACAGCGCGCCGATGCCCGACGAGATGCAGGCGGCGGCGTCGGCGCCGGTGGAGGCGACCACCCGGGTGGTGAACGTGGAGGCGTTCATGCCGTGCTCGGCGGCGGAGATGAAGTAGGCGTCGACCGCCTTGACGTGGCGGGGGTCGGGCTCGCCCCGCCAGCGCTTCATGAACCGCTCGACGATCGTGGACGCCTTGTCGATCTCCTTCTGCGGCACCGCCGGCAGGCCGAGGCCGCGGGCCGACTGGGCGACGAACGACAGCGCGGTGACGGAGACCCGGGCGAGGTCGGTGCGGGCCTGCTCGTCGGAGATGTCGAGAAGCTGGGAGAGCCCCCAGTACGGGGCGAGCATGGCGACCGCCGACTGCACGTCGACCCGGATGTCGCCGGAGTGCACCGGTACGGGGAACGGCTCGGCCGGCGGCAGGCCCGGACCGAACCGGCCGTCGACCAGGAGTGCCCACACGTTGCCGAAGGAGACCTGCCCGATCAGGTCCTCGATGTCGACGCCCCGGTAGCGCAGCGCCCCGCCTTCCTTGTCAGGCTCGGCGATCTGGGTCTCGAAGGCGATCACGCCCTCCAGACCCGGCTTGAAGTCAGACATTTCGTTCTCCTGATCTGTCTGTGCGAGCGGGTGCGGCGCTCTTCCGGCGGTGTCCGGTGGGGTCACGTCGACCCTCGGCGATGTGGTTCGTGACATCTTGCCTGGCGGGTAACTTCGGCGCGACCCACCGATGGTGTGCTGTGTGCGACATCCTCGCTGCTCACCGTGTCGTGGTGGGGTGGTTGGCGGGATCTGTCGGCCGATGGGGGACCATCCAGGCAGCTCAGTCGGGCTTCGGGAGAAGGTGGACGTGACGGGCGACACAGTATTGCCGGCCGGGATGCGGCAGGAGTACGCGGCCGAGAGAGGCCTTTCCCGTGCGGATCTGGCCGCCGACTGGCACACCCAGTTCGCCCGCTGGTTCGCCGACGCGGTCGCGTACGGCCTGCCCGAACCGAACGCGATGGTGGTCGCCACCGCCGACCCGGCGGCCCGGCCGAGTGCCCGTACGGTGCTGCTCAAGGCGTACGACGCGGCCGGACTGGTCTTCTACACCAACTACGAGTCGCGCAAGGGCGTCGAGGCGCTCGCCAACCCGTACGCGAGCCTGCTCTTCCCGTGGTTCGCCATGCAGCGGCAGGTGATCGTCTGCGGGCGGGTCGAGCCGGTCGACCGGGCCGAGACCGAGGAATATTTCGCCGCCCGGCCGCGCGGGTCGCAGCTCGGCGCGTGGGCCAGCCCGCAGTCGCGGGTGCTGGCCGACCGGGCCGAGCTGGACGCCGGCTACGCCACGGTCGTCGACCGCTTCGGCACCGGTCCGGTGCCGCCGCCACCGCACTGGGGCGGCCTGCGGGTGGTGCCCGACAGCGTGGAGTTCTGGCAGGGCCGGGCCAGCCGGCTGCACGACCGGCTGCGCTACCGGCGTACCGAGGGCGGGTCGTGGACCGTCGAACGGCTCGCGCCGTGACCCGGCCCGGGCGGGACGGGCGGCGCGGGGCCCGGCGATGACCAGCGTCGACGACGACCGGCCGGTCAAGGACGCCGACGACGGCCCGCCGCCGTCCCGGTGGGCGATCGACATCCGACCGCTGCGCATCCCGGCCTACCGCCGGATGTGGGTCGGCAACGCCGTCTCGATGTTCGGCTTCCAGTTCACCGCGGTCGCCGTCCCGGTGGAGATGTTCGCGCTCACCGGCGGATCGTTCTGGGTGGGGCTGCTGGGCGTCGCCGGCCTGGTGCCGCTGCTGGTCTTTGGCCTGTGGGGCGGTGCGGTCGCCGACGTGGTCGACCGCCGCAAGCTGCTGCTGGCCAGCTCGGCGCTGATGTGGCTGTCGACGCTCGGGCTGTTCGGTCAGGCGCTGCTCGGGGTCCGCAGCCCGGTCCTGCTGCTGGTCCTGGTCGCGTTGCAGACCAGTGCCTTCGCGGTCAGCTCGCCGACCCGGCAGGCGATCGTGCCGCGGCTGGTGGCGAAGTCGCTGGTGCCGGCCGCCAACACGCTGCACTTCACCACCTTCCAGGCCACCATGGTCCTCGGCCCGCTCACCGCCGGGGTGATCTTCGCGAGCTGGGACGCCGACCTCGCGCTCCCGATCGCGTACGCCGTCGACGCGGTGCTCTTCACCGTCTCCATGTGGGCCACCCTGCGGCTGCCACCGGTGCCCCCGGAACCCGACGACAGCCCGGGGCCGCGTACGGCCGGACTGCGCAGCATCGCCGTCGGGATCAGATACCTGGCCACCACGCCGGTACTACTGCTCTCCTTTGCGATCGACGTCATCGCGATGATGCTGGCCATGCCACGGGCGCTGTTCCCCGAGATCGCCGAGGTGCGGTTCGGTGGCGGCGCGGCCATCGGCTGGCTCTTCGCCGCCATCGCCATCGGATCGGTCCTCGGCGGGCTCACCTCCGGCTGGATCGGCCGGGTACGCCGCCAGGGCGTCGCCCTCGTGGTCGCCGTGGTCGGTTGGGGCGTGGCCGTGGCCCTGGCCGGACTGGCCGGCCAGTTGTGGCTGATGGTGCTGCTGCTGGCGGTCGCCGGGGCCGCCGACCTGGTCAGTGCCGTCTTCCGGCAGTCGATGCTCCAGGTCTACGCGCCGGACAAGCTGCGCGGCCGGCTCCAGGGGGTCAACACGGTGGTGGTCGCCGGCGGCCCGCGCCTGGGCGACCTGCGGGCCGGGATGATGGCCGCCGCGTTCGGGGTCAGCTTCTCCTGGGTGGCCGGCGGAGTGCTGGCGGCGGTGCTGGCCCTCGCGCTGGCGCTGGTGTTCCCGACGTTGCTGCGCTACCGGACCACCGGGTGACGGGCCGCCCGCGGCCGGTGGTGCCGGCAGCACCGGCCGCGGGCGGCTATCGTCCCGGCATGGAAAACGTCGATACCGGCCCGCGGCCACCGTCGGGTGCACAGTGGACGATCGCTGCGGACGGGCACGAGGCGGTCGTGGTCGAGGTGGGCGGCGGCCTGCGCGCCTACCGGTCCGCCGGGGTGGACCACCTGGACGGGTACGCCGTCGACGAGCTGTGCGTCGGCGGTGCCGGGCAGGTGCTGGCCCCCTGGCCGAACCGGATCCGGGACGGCCGCTACACCTTCGACGGCGTGGTCCACCAGCTTCCGATCACCGAACCGGTGCGGCACAACGCCCTGCACGGCCTGGCCAACTGGGCCCGGTGGCGGCGGGTCGACGAGGCGCCCGGCGCGGTGACCGTGGAGTACGAGCTGCCCGCCCAGCCGGGCTATCCGTGGCCGCTGCTGCTACGTACCCGCTGGCAGGTCGGTGCCGACGGGCTGCGGGCCACCCACGAGGCGACCAACCTCGGTGCCGGGAACGCGCCGTTCGGCCTGGCCACGCACCCCTACCTGCGGCTGCCCGGGGTCGCCGTGGACGACATGCTGCTGCGGGTGCCGGCCCGCACCCGGGTGCTGGTCGACGGCCGGCTGCTGCCGATCGGCGCGGCGAAGGTGGCCGGCGGCGAGTACGACTTCACCGCGCCCCGGCGGATCGGGTCGGCGCAGCTCGACACCGCGTTCGGCGACCTCGCGACCGAGGCCGACGGCGGGTCGGCGGTCACGCTCGCCGGCCCCGCCGGTACGGCGTCGGTGACGATCTGGGCCGACCGGTCCTTCGGCTGGTGGCAGGTGTTCACCGGGGACACCCTGTCCGGCGAGCGGCACCGTCGCTCGGTGGCGATCGAGCCGATGACCTGCCCGCCGGACGCGTTCCGGTCCGGGCACGGCCTGGTCGTCCTCGCCCCGGGGGAGACGTTCACCGCGAGCTGGGGCATCCGCCCGGCCTGATCCACCCGATCGGAGTACGTGATGGAGTTCCGTGACGTCGTCCGGCGGCGCCGGATGGTGCGCAGCTTCGACCCCGACCGGCCGGTGCCGGCGGCGGTGGTGGACCGGCTGCTCGACCATGCCGTACGCGCCCCGTCGGCCGGGTTCTCGCAGGGCTGGGGGTTCCTGGTGCTCGAGAGCCCGGCGGACCGGGAGCGGTTCTGGGCGTCGACCACGCCGGAGGGGGCTCCGGCGAGCAATTGGCTGACCGGGATGCGCCGGGCGCCGCTGATCGTCGTACCGCACTCCAACCGGTCGGTCTATCTCGACCGGTACGCCGAGCCGGACAAGGGCTGGGCGGATCGGGACGAGGCACGCTGGCCGGTGCCGTACTGGCACATCGACACCGGATTCGCCGCGATGTTGATGTTGCTGACCGTCGTCGACGAAGAGCTTGGTGCCTGTTTCTTCGGAATTCCGCCGGAACGCACCGCCAGTTATCGGGATGCTTTCGGCGTACCCGATGAATTTACCCCGATCGGTGCGCTAAGCATCGGGTATCCGGCGCCGGACCGCCGCTCCCCGTCCCTGCGGCGCGGCCGCCGACCGGTCGACCAGGTGGTGCATCGTGGCCGGTGGGAGGCGAAAGGATCATCATCTGATGCGGGAGAGCAATGAAACTGACATCGGGTAACAAACCGCGATGTCAGCGATGCTCGCTACGCTGGCAGCGGTATCGGCGGGTCGGTTCGCGGGCCTGATCCGATGGATTTGTTCCGAGATGGGGGGAGCGCACCGTGATCTTCAAAGCGGTTCGGGACGGGCGTCCCTACCCGGATCACGGACTCACCCTGAAACAGTGGGCCGAGATCCCGCCCCGGCCGTTGCGGCTCGACCAACTGGTGACCACGAAGCGTGAGCTGGCGCTCGACAAGCTGCTCGCCGAGGACTCCACCTTCTACGGCGACCTCTTCCCGCACGTCGTGCAGTGGCAGAACTCGCTCTTCCTGGAGGACGGTCTGCACCGCGCGCTGCGGGCGGCGCTGCAACAGCGCAACCAGATCCACGCCCGGGTCCTGGTGCTGGCCGGCTGATCGACCGTTAGGGTGGCGGCGTGAGCGAGAAGCTGTCATGAGTCGGGTCGCCCCGCTCGACCTGCTCGACCTGGACGCGTCGCTCACCGACGAGGAGCGGCAGATCCGGGCCGTCGTGCGCCAGGTCGTCGACGACCGGGTCCGGCCGCACGTGGCCGGCTGGTACGAGCGCGGCAGTGCCCCGGTCCGCGAACTGGCCACCGAGTTTGGCCGGCTCGGCCTGCTCGGCATGCACCTCACCGACTACGGCTGCGCCGGCTCCTCCGCGGTCGCCTACGGGCTGGCCTGCCTGGAACTGGAGGCCGGCGACTCCGGCGTACGGTCCCTGGTGTCGGTCCAGGGCTCGCTGGCGATGTTCGCCATCTGGCGCTACGGCGGCGAGGAGCAGAAACAGCGCTGGCTGCCGGCGATGGCCGCCGGCGAGGTGATCGGCTGCTTCGGCCTGACCGAACCTGACCACGGCTCCGACCCGTCGTCGATGCGGACCCGGGCCCGGCGGGACGGCGACGACTGGGTGCTCACCGGCGGAAAGATGTGGATCACCAACGCGCCGGTCGCGGACGTCGCCGTGGTCTGGGCCCAGACCGACGAGGGGGTCCGGGGCTTCGTCGTGCCGATGGACACGCCCGGTGTCACCGCCACCGAGATCCGCAACAAGATGTCACTGCGCGCCTCCTCGACCGGTGAGGTCGTGCTCGACGACGTACGGCTGCCGGCCGACGCCCGGCTCCCGCTCGCGATCGGGCTGAAGGCGCCGCTGTCCTGCCTCACCGAGGCCCGGCAGGGGATCGCCTGGGGCAGCCTCGGCGCGGCCCGCGACTGCCTCCAGACGGCGATCGACTACGCCGGCAGCCGGACGCAGTTCGGCCGGCCGATCGCCGGCTTCCAGCTCACCCAGGCGAAGCTCGCCGACATGGCCGTCGAGCTGCAGAAGGGCTACCTGCTCGCATTGCACCTGGCCCGGCTGGCCGACGCCGGCACACTGCGGCCGGAGCAGGTGAGCGTGGGCAAGCTCAACAACGTACGGGAGGCGCTGGGCATCGCCCGCCAGTGCCGGACGATCCTCGGCGCTAACGGGGTCAGCGGCGAATATCCGGTGCTCCGGCACGCCAACAACCTGGAGAGCGTGCTGACATACGAGGGCACCTCGGAGATCCACCAGCTCGTCATCGGGCAGAAGCTCACCGGGCTGTCGGCGTTCGCCTGACCGCCGGCCGGCTCCTCGCGGTGGGCGATTTCGCTGGTCGGCGCGGTCGGATCCGGCCCGAGTCGCGGGTGTCGTACCGGAGCCGTACCGTCTGCGGTAGGGAGTGGACTCCCGGCGGATTCTGATCACGTTCGATCCGACCGCGGGTCCGCTCAGGGCGGCAGGTCTGCTGAGGACGGTGAGTCGATGTCCAGCAACGGAGACACGCACCAGCCCACCCGGGAGTTCCCGGAATACCCGAAAGGCCGGGCGACAGCGCCCGAAGCCCCGTCGCCGTGGTCCGACGACTCGGCCGAGGCGGTCGAGCCGGGCGACCGCGGTCCGACCGGCGAACCGCCGGCCGCCGGTGCCACCTCGCCGGCCGCCGATCCCACCTTGCCAGCCGGCCGCAACCGGGGCCTGCTCTGGTTCGCCGGCATCGCCGGCGTGGTGCTCCTGCTCTTCCTGGGGGTGCAGGCGACCGGTCTGCTGCCCAGCTGGCGGAACCCCTTCGCCGAGGAGAAGACCGACCGCAGCCAGCCGGCGTTGCTCAAGTCGATCCAGGACCTGAGCCGCTACGTCGCCGCCGAGGGCAACTTCCAGGTCGTCATCGATCTTGAGCGTGACCGGAAATACGTGCCGGACTTTCTGCTGCGTGAGCGAACCCTGTTCGTGGGGGCCGGCAGCGTCGAGGCGTACGTCGATTTCGCGCAGATCTCCGAAGGTGCCGTGGTGGCGTCGGACGACGGCCGGACGGTCGAGATCAGGCTGCCCGCGCCGCAACTCGGCAAGACCAACCTTGATCTTGAAAACAGCTACGTGTTCGCCGAGGAGCGCGGTCTGCTCAACCGGCTCGGCGAGGTGTTCGGGGGCGACCCCAACCGGCAGCGCGAGGTCTACCAACTGGCCGAAGAGCGGATCGCCGCGGCCGCCCGCGACACCGGGCTGGCCGAACGGGCACAGGAGAACACCCGGAAGATGCTCGAGGGCCTACTGCGATCGCTGGGCTACGAAACGGTGACGGTCACCTATACGGCTGGTTGACAGTGACCTCGGACGCGCCAAGGGAGCGCGACAGCGTCATCGACCGGGTACGCTCCTCGATCGTGCCGTCGCTACAGTTCGACGGTACGCGTCATCACACTCTACGGCTGGCCCGGCTACAGCTTGCTCAACGACGACCCGGGCCTCGTGATCGCCGAATCCGGGAGATACGCCTGTGTCAGAGCTTGTCGCCAGTGACGACGTCGAGCTGACCGTCCTGCTACCTTGCCTCAACGAGGCCGAGACCCTGGAAGTCTGTGTCACAAAGGCCCTCCGGGCGATGGAAGAGCTCGGAGTGGTCGGCGAGGTGCTCGTCAGCGACAACGGCTCGACCGACGGATCCCAGGAGATCGCCACCAAGGCCGGCGCCCGGGTGGTGCACGCGCCGATCCGCGGCTACGGCGGTGCCCTGCTCAACGGCATCGCGCACGCGCGCGGCCGCTACGTGATCATGGGTGACGCGGACGACTCGTACGACCTGTCCAACCTCGGACCGTTCGTCGAGGCGCTGCGCGCCGGGCACGACGTCGTCATGGGCAACCGCTTCAAGGGCGGGATCGCCCCAGGCGCCATGCCGCCGCTGCACCGCTACCTGGGCAACCCGGTGCTGTCCTGGCTCGGCCGCCGCCTCTTCGGCCTGCGCAACGTCGGTGACTTCCACTGCGGTCTGCGCGGCTTCAACCGCGACCGGATCCGTGATCTCGAGCTGTGCATGCCGGGCATGGAGTTCGCGTCCGAGCTGGTGGTCCGGGCCGCGCTGAACGGCTACGACATCGTCGAGGTGCCGACCACCCTGCAGCCCGACGGCCGGAGCCGGCCGCCGCACCTGCGTACCTGGCGGGACGGCTGGCGGCACCTGCGCTTCCTGCTGGTCTTCGCACCACGCAAGACGCTGATCTGGCCCGGCCTGACGATGTTCGTGCTGGGCATGATCGGCACCACGATCCTGTCGTTCGGGCAGGTCCAGATCGCCGGGGTCGGGTTCGACATCAGCACCATGGTCTACACGTGCCTGGCCATGCTGGTCGGTGCCCAACTGCTGCTCTTCGGGGTGTTCGCCCTGCTCTACGGCCACAACGAGGGCATCACCGACCAGCACCAGGTCGCCCGGTGGAGTCGCTTCGTACGGTTCGAGACCTGCACCGCGGTCGGGGTGCTGCTGACCCTGGTCGGCCTCGCCGGAACGATCCTCGCCGTGACCGCCTGGGGCCGTACCGGCTTCGGCCCGCAGGAACTCGGTGAGACGTTGCGGGTCGTGTTGCCGTCCTCGACCGCCATCGGGGTCGGGATCACCGTGCTCTTCTCCGGGCTGTTCGCCAGCCTGCTGAGCCTGCGCCGGATCAGCACGCCGGTCTCGGCGAGCCCGGTCCCCACCGACGAGCTGACGGCCACCCGTGGCTGACCCGGTTGCCGTGGTACGCGACGGCGCCGAGCAGGACGGGACCACGACCACCGAACCGCGCCAGTCGGACGTTGCCGACGCCGGCGCCGGGGAGCCGGTCGCGGAGAGCGACCGGGCCACCGACGGGCCGGTCACCGGCACCGACCGGCCGGTCACGGCCACCGACGGCCCGGCCACCGGCACCGACGGCCCAGCCACGGGCACCGACGGCCCGGTCACCGGCGCCGACGAACCGTCGGCGGATGCCGAGACGCCGGCACCCGGCGACCAGCCGGCGTCGCCCGGCAAGGCGGCACCCGCGCCGCGGGACCGGCGCACCCCGCGCCGGTGGCTGACCAACAGCGGCACGATCGCGTTGCTCACCTGGCTGGTGGCGATGCCGATCGCCTACTACATCCCGGCCTGGGCCGACCCCGATCCGTTCGCCGTCGGCGCGTCGGTGGCGCCGATCGCCGGCGCGTTCGCGTTGATCATCGTTCTCTTCGCGGTCGCGACCCGGTGGTCGGGGGAATTGGTCGTCGGTGTGGCCGCTGGTCTTGCCGCCGCCTGGCCGGTCCTGATGCTGCGCACCGCGCTCGCGGGTACGCCGTTCGGGTTCGGCGGCCTGGTGGGCGACATGGGCCGGATGTCGGCCTCCATCACCCGCTACACGACCACGGTCACCAGCTCCGACACGCTCATCCCCAGCCTGCCCTCGGAATATCCGCCGTTCTTCGCGTGGCTGGTCGGCCGGGTGGCGGTGCTGCTCGACGAGCCGGCCTGGACCCTGCTCGGCAGCGCCCAGGTGCTCTTCATGTCGGCCTCGGTGCTCGCCGCGTTCCTCATGTGGCGCCGGCACGTCAACCCGTGGGTGGCGCTGGCCATCTCGGCGGTGTCGCTGATGGCCTGGTCCGACCCGCGCAAGGCGTTCGAGGTCATCACCCTGGCGCTGTTCGTGCCCTGGGCGCTCGAGGTCTTCGCGCGTCCGGTCCGCAAGCGGATGCACTGGCTGTGGGCCGGACTCATCGGTGGGTTCATCGTGATGACCTACCAGGCCTGGATCGTCTACGCCGCCGCCGGCATGATCGTGCTCGGCGTGGTGACCCTGCGCCGGGAGAAGCGGCGGGCGGCATACCTGGGCCGGATCGGGTTGATCATCGCGGTGGCGTTCGCGGTGTCCGCCTGGTACGTCGTGCCGTTCGTGTGGTTGACCCTGACCAGGGGTGGCGAGTCGATCTCCGATCTCTTCCTGACCGCGTCGGTCAACGACGGCCTGTTCCCGTTCCTGGAGCCGACCCCGATGGGCGTCCTCCAGTTGATCGGGCTGGTCGGCCTGGTCTGGTTCTGGCGTTCGACCTGGTGGGCGCAGCCGCTGCTGCTGCTGATCCTGGGCACCTACGCCTACCGGTTCGTGTCGATGCTGAGGTTCGTCGCGACCGGGCACACCGGGTTCATGCACTACACCGTTCGCCTCTACGGTGTCCTGTTCGCCATCGCCGGCGTACTGGTGCTGGTCCACGTGGCGCCGATCGTGCTGCACCGGCTGCGGGTGACTCCACCGCGGCTGGCCGGCGCGGCCCTGCTCGCGGTCGTCCTCGCCTGGGTCGGCGCGAACTTCACGCTGAACTGGATGCCGGAGACGGAGAACCGGTACGCGGTGGCGGCACACAGCGAGCCGTTGCCCGACGGTCGCTACACCCGGTGGGCGCCCAAGGACACCGAGGTGCGCCGGGACTGGTTCCCTGTCGAAGCGGTCGAAGCCGCGGTGGAGCAGGTGACCGGACCTGATCCGCAGCGTCCGACGCTGGCGGTCGACGACCGGATCTTCTCCTATCTGCCCTGGCCCGGATATCTCGACAACGACCGTACCGCCGGCAGCACGTTGTCCCGGTGGGACCAGAGGTTCGCCGAGGTGAAGCGGATCGCCGACGTGACCGACCCGGCCGAGTTCGCCGCGGAGTCGCGCAGTACGGCCTTCGGGCCGATCGACATCTTCGTCCTGCGGACCGACGAGGGCCAGTGGTCGTGGCTGCGCGGGGTGTCGTTCAGCCCGGACCAGTTCGCGCCTGAGCACTTCACCGTCGTCGAGGGACTGCCGAACAACGTCGTGGTGGCGATCCGCAAGTGACCGCCGGCTGACCCACGCAGATCCGGAAAGGCCCGGACGGCATCGCCGTCCGGGCCTTCGTGGTGGTCAGGGTGACGGATCAGTAGGCGAGTTGCCGGTCCTCGTTCGGCATGATGATCCACAGGGCCAGGTAGATGATCACCTGAGTGCCCGGCAGCAGCAGCGACAGGAGGAAGAGGAGCCGGACCAGTCCGGTCGACATGCCGAAGCGGCGGGCGAGTCCGGCGCACACGCCGGCCAACATGCGGTTGTCGCGGGGACGTACGAGTTTGCGACTCATGGTCGTCTGCTTCCTCTCCGGGCGGCGATGCGCCGCTCCACATCCAACGGTACGAACGGCCGATGTCGGCACCCTCCGTCCGGAGGTGGATTCCGGCCGCCGCTCCCGTAGGTGGTCAACCCTTACGCCCGCTCGCGCGGGGACCCCGGGTAACGGTCCATGCCGAAAACGCTGATTGTCTGCTTCTGGCTGTTCGTTGGGATGGACAGTTGCTACCCGGCGGGCGCACTGTGGAACCGTGATCAGCGTCTTCGACCTCTTCAGCATCGGGATCGGCCCCTCCAGTTCGCACACCGTCGGCCCGATGCGCGCCGCGCGTACCTTCGTGTCCGGCCTCAAGGCCGACGGGCTGCTGTCGGACACGGCACGGGTCCATGCGGAGCTGTTCGGCTCGCTGGGGGCCACCGGGCACGGCCACGGCAGCGACCGGGCGGTGCTGCTCGGACTCAGCGGCGAGTCGCCGGAGACCGTCGACACCGACCAGGTGGGGCCGCTCGTCGAGGAGGTGCGCGGCACCGGCCGCCTGGCGTTGCTCGGCGCGCACCCGATCGACTTCGCCGTCGACGGTGACCTGGTGCTGCACCGCCGGCGCTCGTTGCCGTACCACCCGAACGGCATGACGTTCACCGCGTACGACGGAACCGGCCGGTCGATCCGGGCCAGGACGTACTACTCGGTGGGCGGCGGGTTCGTCGTCGACGAAGCGGCGGCCGGGGCGGACCGGATCAAGCCGGACACCACTACGGTGGCGCACCCGTTCAGCACCGGTGCGGAACTGCTGGCGGTGACCCGGTCGACCGGCCTGTCGGTCAGTGAGGTGATGCTCGCCAACGAGCGCGCCTGGCGGTCCGAGGCGGACATCCGGGCCGGCCTGCTGGAGATCTGGCGGGTGATGCGCGAGTGCGTGACGGCCGGCTGTACGCGTACCGGGGTGCTGCCCGGCGGGCTGCGGGTCCGGCGGCGTGCGGCGGAGCTGTTGCGGAGCCTGGAGGGCGATCCGGACGCCTCCGCCGACCCGTTGCGGGTCATGGACTGGGTCACGCTGTTCGCGCTCGCCGTGAACGAGGAGAACGCGGCCGGCGGCCGGGTGGTGACAGCACCCACGAATGGAGCCGCCGGAATCATTCCGGCAGTTTTGCACTATTACCACCGCTTTGTTCCGTCAGCTTCAGATGACGGTATCGTCCGTTTTCTTCTTGCGGCGGGTGCGATCGGTGTGCTCTTCAAGGAGAACGCCTCGATCTCCGGCGCCGAGGTCGGCTGCCAGGGCGAGGTCGGCTCGGCCTGCTCGATGGCCGCGGCCGGGCTCGCCGAGGCTCTCGGCGGCACGCCGGCCCAGGTGGAGAACGCCGCCGAGATCGGGATGGAGCACAATCTCGGCCTCACGTGCGACCCGGTCGGTGGCCTCGTGCAGATCCCGTGCATCGAACGCAACGCCGTGGCCAGCATAAAGGCGATCACCGCGGCCCGGCTCGCGCTGCGCGGCGACGGCGAACACGCGGTGTCGTTGGACAAGGTGATCAAAACGATGCGCGAGACGGGTGCCGACATGAAAGTCAAGTACAAGGAAACGGCGCGAGGTGGGTTGGCCGTCAATGTAATCGAGTGCTGAACGTGGCTACCTCGGCCGCCTACCCCCGCCTATTACGGACTGCTAACCTATGGCGCGTCAGCGGCCCCGCGCCGGCGATCTTGCCGCCACCGCGTGCGCGCCGCCGGGGTTGCTCACGGGTGGTGCCGGCCATCGACGCACCCGGTTACTGATTCCTCTCCCTGATAGCTGGAGGCGGCTTTGACGTCGAGCGTCCACGCGGTGTGGTCCAGTCGCAACGCGTTGCGGCTGTTGGTCCGGCGGGATCTTGCCGTCAAGTACCAGCAGTCGTTCCTGGGCTATCTGTGGTCGTTGATCGAACCGCTCGGCATGGGGGCCATCTACTGGTTCGTGTTCGGCCTGCTCTACGGCACCGACACCAACCGGCACCTGGGCGACGCGTCGAGTTCCTACCCGCTGTTCCTGGTCACCGGCATCTTCGCCTGGATGTGGACCAACTCGGCGATCGGTGAGGCGACCAACGCGCTCACCGGCCAGGCCCGGCTGATCACGACGATGCGGATGCCGCGCGAGGTGTTCCCGATCGGTCGGGTGACCGGCCGGTTCGCCGAATACCTGGCCGGTCTGCCGATCCTGTTCGGGCTCGCGATCTTCTTCGCCTTGACCACCGACGGCGTGACGTTCGGATTCAACCTGCTCGCGTTGCCGCTCGCCGTGCTGATCCAGGCCGTCCTGCTGGTCGGCCTCTCGCTGCTGCTCTCGTCGATGAACGTGCTGATGCGCGACGTGGAGCGCTTCATGCGGCTGGTCACCCGGATCCTGTTCTACGCGACGCCGATCATCTACCCGCTGTCGTTGGTCAAGGACTCGGACATGCCGTCCTGGGTCAAGGTGCTCTACGAAATCAACCCGCTCGTCGGCATCTTCCAGCTGCACCACGCGGCCTGGTACCCCGACGAGTTCCCCGACGCGTTCCTGCTCAGCACGTCCATCGGCGGCAGCCTCGTGGTCTTCCTCGGTGGCTGGTGGGTGTTCCGCCGTCTCGAGCCCGCCGTCCTCAAGGAGCTGTAGTGGTTCAGCCGATCATCGAGGCGAACAAGCTTGGTATCGAGTTCGTTCGCAACCGCCGTCGACAGCTCCGGCTGCGCGAGATGTTCATCTACAAGGGCGGGCGGTCGCCGGAGTCCGGGGTCTTCTGGCCGCTGCGTGACGTGTCCTTCGGGGTGCAGCCGGGCGAGGCGGTCGGCATCATCGGGAAGAACGGCACCGGCAAGAGCACCCTGCTGCGGCTGATCGCGGGCGTACTGATCCCCGACGAGGGCTCGATCACCGTGCGCGGGGCGGTCGCCCCGCTGCTGGAGCTGTCGGCCGGGTTCTCCAACGACCTCACCGGCCGGGAGAACGTACACCTGGTGGGCTCCCTGCACGGGCTGAGCGCCCGGACGATGAAGCAGAAGTTCGACGAGATTCTGGACTTCGCCGGCGAGCAGGTGCAGAAGGGGATCGACACCCCGGTGCGGCACTTCTCGTCCGGTATGAAGGTCCGGCTCGGCTTCTCCGTCATCGCCCAGCTCCCGCACCCGATCCTGCTGGTCGACGAGGTGCTCGCGGTCGGCGACGCCGAGTTCAAGAAGAAGTGCTACGCCACGATCGAGCGACTTCTCGCCGAGGGCCGGACCCTGGTGCTAGTTTCACATAACGAGAACGACCTCACCCGGTTCTGCACCCGTGGCCTCTACTTCAACAACGGCCTGCTCACGGTGGACGGCACAGTCCGGGAAGCGCTTGACGGATACAACAACGTGGTACGGACGTGACGCTGGCGATCCTGCTCACCCAACCCACTGACGAGGCGCCGCTGGCCGTTGCCGGCGGCCGCCGGCTCACCACACACCTGCTCGACCAGCTACGGGCGGCCGGTACGCGTGAGGTCGTATCGGTGACCAGCCTGGTGCACCTGGCCGAGCTTGCCCGGTCGGCACGCGAGCCGGTGCTGCTGGTCGGCGACGACGTCGTCGCGCACACCGCCGTCCTCCGGCACGTGGCCACCGTGCCGGGCACCGCAAGCGTCGCGCTCGTCCTCACCGACGAGCCCGACGCCGGGCCACGCGCCACGGTGATCGAAGACCGGGGCCAGGTCGTCGCGGCCGGGTTGGAGGGGATCACCCGGCTCGACGGTGCCGCCAGCGACCCGATCGGGGTCTTCGGCGCCGTCCTGCGGGTCGGCCCGGCCGACCTGCCCGCCCTGGCCGAGTCCGCGCTGGCCGAAGCGGGCCGGGACGAGGCCGCCGAGGCCGGACCGGGCCGGGCGGTTCCGCCGCTCGACCGGCTGCTCACCCGGCTCACCGCCCGGCCGACCATGATCCTCGCGCACCGGGCCCGGTTGCTGGTGGCCCGGCGGGTGACCAGCCAGCCGGCCGCCGACGCGGCGGTCCGGACGGTGGCCGCGGTCGACTCCGACCGGGCCGAACTGCGGCTGGCGGTCAAGGAGCGGGACGACCTCTTCACCACCTACGCGGTCAGCACCTGGTCGCCGTACGTGACCCGGCTGGCCGCTCGGCTCGGCCTCAGCCCGACCGGCGTCACCGTGCTGTCGATCGTCTTCGCGGCCGGTGCCGCCGCGCTCTTCGCCCTCGGCGGCAACCGGATCGCCCTCGTCGCCGGAGCGCTCCTGCTCTACCTCGGCTTCGTACTCGACTGCGTCGACGGTCAGCTCGCCCGCTACACCCGTAACTTCAGCGCCTGGGGCGGCTGGCTCGACACGATGGCCGACCGGGCCAAGGAATACCTCGTCTACGCCGGTCTCGCCGTCGGCGTCGAGCGGGCCGGACTCGGCAACGGGTGGGCGCTGGCGATCGCCGCGATCCTGTTGCAGACCGTCCGGCACATGACCGACACCTGGTACGGCGCCCTGCACGACGAGGCGGCCCGCCGCCCGAAGCCGGCGGCGGCAGGTGGGCTCGGCGCCCGGCTCAGCCAGGCGTCGACCCGGGTGCAGGCCGACACCGGCTCGGTGTCGTACTGGCTGAAGCGGACCGTGGTCTTCCCGATCGGGGAGCGGTGGGCGCTGATCGCACTGACGGTCGCGCTGTTCAACCCGCTGGTCAGCCTGATCGCCGTCCTGGTCTGGGGCGGCCTCGCCGCGGCGTACACGCTGGCGCTGCGTACCCTGCGGTCGGCGTCGATGCGGGTGCCGGTGCTGTCGACGGTCGACGCGGTCCTGCACCGCGACGACGGGTTGCTGGCCCGCCCGCTGGGCCGGTTCACCGCCCGGCTGCCGGTTCCCGCCCTCCCGGCGGCGGTGCTGGCCGGCCTCGCCGCGCTCGGCCTGCTCGGTGCCGCCGTGTTCGGCGGTCCGGCCCGCTGGACGGTCCTGCCGGTGGCGCTCGTCGTGCTGCTCGCCGCCCTGCCCTCGGCCCGACCGCACGCGGGCGCGCTGGACTGGCTCGTCCCGGCCGCGCTGCGGGCCGCCGAATACCTATTGGTCGTCGCCGTCGGGCTGGTCGGCGACGTGCCGCCGCCGCTGACGTTCGCGCTGCTCTTCGCACTGGCGATGCACCACTACGACCTGACGGCGCGGCTGGAGAAGCGGGCCGCGGCTCCACCGCTGCACGCGCTCAACCTCGGCTGGGACGGTCGGGTCGTCGTGCTCGCCGCCGGCACCGCCCTCGGGGCGGCCACCACCGTGGTCGGTGTGCTCGCCGGCCTGCTCTTCCTGATCTTCGTACTGAGCGCGGTCATCGGCTGGACCTCGACCGGAAACCGGCCCGGCAGGACCCGGGGCGGTGACATCGACGTGATCCCGGCCCTGGCCACCGTGGGCCGGGCAACCGAGGAACGGAGCCGCTGATCTGATCAGTTTCGTCGTACCGGTCTACCAGGTGCAGGACTACCTGCGACGGTGCCTGGACTCGATCCTCGAACAGTCGTACACCGACGTCGAGGTGATAGCGGTCGACGACTGTTCGCCCGACGACAGCGGCACGATCCTGGCCGGCTACGCCGCCCGCGACCCGCGGGTCCGGGTGATCCGGTCGGCCGGCAACGAGGGGCCGGGGCCGGCCCGGGAACGCGGCCTCGCCGCCGCCACCGGCGACCATGTCTGGTTCCTCGACGGTGACGACTGGCTGGCTCCCGGCGCGGTGCGGGCGGTCGCCGACCGGCTGCGGCACACCGCCGCCGAGGTGCTGATCGTCGGCCACGCCGACGCCGCCCCGGACGGCGCCACCTGGCGGACCGGGCGCGGGCCGGCCCTGCACCGCGCACCGGAGGTGTTCGCGCTTCGGGACTGGCCGGCGGCGATCGACGTCCTGCACGTGCCGTGGAACAAGGTCGTCCGCCGGTCGCTGCTCGACCGGCTCGACTTCCGCTTCCGGCCCGGCTGGTACGAGGACGTCCCGTTCACGTACGCGCTGCTGCTGGCCGCCGAGCGGATCTCGACCCTGGACCGGGTCTGTGTGTTCTACCGGCAGCGGGCCGGGGCGGCGACCGCCACCGCCGGCGGCGGCCACTTCGGGATCTTCCCCAACTGGGCGCGGGTCTTCGACAGCCTCGACGACTCCCGGCCGGAAACCGCGCGACTGCGCCCGCTGCTGTTCCGCCGGATGGTGTGGCACTTCATCCGGGTACGCGGCAACGACGACCGGCTGGAGTCCGCGTTGCGGCCCGGCTTCTTCACCGAGATGACCGCCATGTACCACCGCTACCTGCCGCCCGGCGGCTACCCCGTGCCGGGCGGCCTGGAGGGGATCAGGCACCGCCTCGTGGCCGGTGGCCGGCACGGCACGTTCCTGGCACTGCGCCGTACGCTCCGGGGCGTCCGGATGGTCCGCCGAGGGGGCCGGCGTGGCGTCGTCGCCCTCGCCGACGCCGCCCGGCGCCTGCGGGACCTGGCCCTGGCCGGCTACTACCGGCTCCAGTTGCGCCGGCCGGTCGACCCGGCGCTGGCCGTCTACGCGGCGTACTGGTACCGCGGGTACGCCTGCAACCCGGCCGCGGTCTACGAGAAGGCCCGCGAACTGGCTCCCGCCGTACGCGGGGTGTGGGTGGTGCGCCGGGACCGGGCCGGGACGCTGCCGGCCGGGGTCGAGCACGTGGTGGCCGGCTCGCCCGGCTACTACCGTGTGCTGGCCCGCGCCAAGTGGCTGATCAACAATGTCAACTGGCCGAACCCGGTGGTGAAACGACCCGGCGCGGTGCACGTGATGACCCATCACGGCACGCCGCTGAAGGTGATGGGACTCGACCAGCGCGCCTACCCCGACGGCGTGCAGGACCCCGATTTCGACGCGCAGATCCGACGCGCCGGGCGGTGGGACTTCAGCGTCACCGCCAACCCGCACACCACCCGGATGTGGCGGACCGCCTATCCGTGCCGGCACACGACGCTGGAGACCGGGTATCCGCGGAATGACCGGCTCGCCACCGCGACCGCCGGTGACGTCGCGCGGGCCCGCACCGCGCTCGGCCTGACCGCCGCCGACCGGGTGGTCCTCTACGCGCCGACCCATCGTGAGCACCGGCCGGGCCGGGAGCCGTACTTCGAACCGGAGACGTTCGTCGAGGCGCTGGGCCCCACGGGCCGGCTGCTGGTCCGCAGCCACTACTTCCACGACCGGTCGGCGCCCACCGCCGGGCCGGACCACGCCGACCGGGTACGCGACGTGTCGGCTCATCCGAGCGTCGAGGAGCTCTGCCTGGCCGCCGACGTGCTGGTGACCGACTACTCGTCGGTGATGTTCGACTATGCCGTGCTGGACCGGCCGATCGTGGTGTACGCCCCGGACTGGCCGGCCTACCGGGCCGAGCGCGGCGTCTACTTCGACGTCATGGCGGAGCCGCCCGGGGTGGTGGCGGACACCTTCGCCGAACTGCTCGACCTGGTACGCGCCGACGCGCTGGACGGCGCCGCGGCCCGCTCGGCGCGGGCCGCGTTCCGTGCGCGGTTCTGTGCCCTGGAGGACGGCCGGGCCGCCGAGCGGGTGGTCCGGCGGGTGTTCCTCGACTCCGGGCCGGGCCGCCCGCCCGGCTAATGGGTCGGCTGACTCCGCCGCCGGGCCAGCCGGCCGGGCTAGTGGGCCGGTCGGGAAGGCCGCTTCAGGCGTAGCTTGACCTGCTGGGCCGCCTCGCGGGCGACCCGGTTGCCGACCAGTTTGGTGGCGGCGGCCAGTGAGCGCACCCCGCCGACCGGGATCACCTCGACGTCGCTGGCGCTGGCCCGGCCCTTGTCGGAGCCGGTGACCAGGCGCGGCTTGGGGGAGACCAGCTTGGTCGGCGGCAGCGTCGACAGGTCGCTCAGGGTGAACTCCTTGCCGCTGGCCCAGCGTTCGCCGGCGACCTCGGCGACGACCTTGTCGAGTTGCTCGTCGGGCCGGCGTACCCGCAGCGCGCGGCTGAGCGCGGAGGTGCGCCACAGCGCGACCGCGCCGTCCGACGACCGGGCGCCGGTCGGCAGCAGCCGGACCAGACCGACCTGCCAGTCGTCGGCCATCTTGATCATGCGGCGGACGGTCGGCGGGTCGACGCCGAGATGGGCCGGTACGTGCAGCAGGTAGGGCGACGGGAAGACCGTCTCGGGCACCTCCTGCACCAGCTCCACGCGGGAGTCCGACCGGTAGGTCACCATGATCAGCCGGCGGTCGAGCAGCGGGTCGGCGAGGATCGACCGGCGCTCGTCGGTGACGGCCGCCCAGTCGGCGACGAGCAGGACCTTCAGATCGGTCTGGTCGCTGGCCAGCAGCCGGTCGACGCAGGTGCGGACCATCTCGAAGCTGCCCTCGGCCTCCACCACCGCGGTGACCAGCGGCACCGCCCACGTCCGGTTGCCGGCCGGACGCAGGTAGCGCGGGTGCGGCATGAGTTCGGCGAGGTGGGGGTGGTTGTAGCGGCGCAGCGCGTCGCCCTTGGTCATCATGTGGGTCGGGCCCATGTGCCAGCTTCGGGCCAGCGGCTCGGGGATGTAGACCGCGCCGGTCTGGGTGAGCCGGTAGCCGAACTCGGTGTCCTCGCCGAGCCGGAGTTCGGTGTTGAGGCCGCCGGACCGTTCGTAGAGCGAGCGGGTCAGGGCCGCGGTGGCGCCGACGTGGGCGCGGAAGTTGAGGTGGTCGCCGGCGCGGAGCCGGTCGGTCTCGTTGATCAGCTTCTCGACGTAGTCGTGCGGCTCGGTCTCCTCGAGCCGGAAGAGCCGGTCCAGTCGGCCTTCGGCCGCCTGCTCCGACACCTCCTCCGGGGTCGCCCAGCCGGTGACGAACCGCTTGTAGCCGAGGGTGACCACCTCGTCGGACACGTGGTGCCAGCGGACCTGGGCCTCGACGTGCTCGTGGAAGACCACCATGTCGGCGTCGAGCCAGTGGATGATCTCGCCGGTGCTCTGCGTGGCCCCGACGTGCAGGGCGTTGGCCCGGCCCCACCCGGTGGAGTGGTCCGGGACCCGCACGATGCGGCAGTTGGTCGGCCGGATCTT
This sequence comes from Polymorphospora sp. NPDC050346, assembly GCF_040655695.1. Classification (NCBI taxonomy): domain Bacteria; kingdom Bacillati; phylum Actinomycetota; class Actinomycetes; order Micromonosporales; family Micromonosporaceae; genus Polymorphospora; species Polymorphospora sp. NPDC050346. Next base: position 109,706 of record NZ_JBFAKM010000014.1, read on the forward strand.
GGGAAGCTCCAGCGGCGGTTCGCTGCCGTCGTCGGCGACGATCACCTCCAGCAGCTCTTCCGGATACGTTTGGTGACGAAGTGACGCCAGGGTGAGGTCGAGCGACTCCTGGCAGTTGTAGGCCGGGATGACCACCGACACCGATTTCGTCGGCCGCCAGTTGCCGACCTGCGGCGGCGTCAGGGCACTCCAGTCGTTGCGGAAGAGTCTGATGTGCTGCTGGTCGTGGGCGTGGGCGTTGGCGCGATTGCGGCTCGACACGACCGACAGTCTAACGACCGTCACTGGGAGAGCCCCCCGTTCGCGTTTGGCGTGGAGCGGTCGGCGGCGGTATTGATTAGGTCTGGGTCGCCCGGCGCGGCTTTACGGTGAGTTAAGTGACGCAGGCATAACCTGTGGTGACGACCGACGACGCGTCGACGGCGCGGGAGGGACTGGCTTTGTCCAGCGAAGGCACGCCGCACAGATACCTACGCTGGCGGATATCCGTAGGCGAGCGACAGGGACCACGGCGTCGGCAGTGGCCGGCCAGCCAGTGGGGATCGCCGATCACCCAGCTACCGAGGGACGGCGAGGACGTCTTCGTCCCCGACCAGGGCTCGCACATCGGCCGGGTGATGGTCGCCGCCCGTTCGGTCGGCTGGTTGCGGCACCTGCTCGACGACCCCGCGTCGCTGCTGCGGGTGCGCCGGGTCACGGTCGTCGTCGACTCCTGGCAGGTGCCGGCCAGCGGCTGGTCCGGGCGCGTCGGCCCGCTGCCGCACCTGCTGTCGCACCAGATCCGCGTACCGCGCTCCGGCAAGGGCAAAGCGGTGATCGAACTTAGGCTGCGCCACCCCGTGTCGCTGCGCGACGCGGTCGCCGCGGTGCTGCCGGTCCTCTCCCCGATCCGCCCGATCCCGGCCCCGGCCAGCGCCGACATCACGGCCCAGAACGTCTTCCCGGCCTGGGTCGGCGCCGGCCCCAACGTCACGGTGCTCACCGGCGACCTGCCCGGCAACGACGACATCCGGGCCCACGACGTGCTGCTCACCACGACCGGTGTGCCGGAGCCGCCGGTCGAACCCGACCTGCCGGCCGAGACCGAACAGAGCAGCACCGCACCGGCCGACCTCTACGCCACCGTCCTCGCCGCCGACAGCGCCGGGTCCGGTGCCGGCACCCGGCCCGACACCGTGCTGGTCGACCTCGAACGGACCGTCGTCACCGGCAAGTACGGCCCGTTCGGCCCCGACGTGTCGCGGGCGGAGTTGCGCTTCGGTGGGGGCAGCGACGGCCGGGGCTGGCGGATCGTCGGCCCGCGGGGACCGATCTGGAGCGGCCGGGTCGACCGGCCGTGGCTGTCGGAGGACGCGCTGGAGGCACTTGCCCAGCTCGGCGTCGTGGAGTGCCCCACCGTGCCGGCCCGGCACCCGATGGAGGAAGCCGCGCTGCTGGTGCACCTGGCGATGGCGGGAGTGCTGCTGCACGCGCCGAGCCTGCCGCCGGCCTGCCGGTCGGTGCTCGCCGACGAACTGGCCGACCTGATCACCGCGCCCCTGCCCGGCCGCGCCGAGAGCGAGCTGGAGTGGGAGGTACGCACCGTACGGCAGCGCCGGGCGGCACTGCGCCAGCACGCCACCCCGTTCGCCCTGCCGAAGATCGTCTCGGCGACCTTCCCGGCCCTGCCGGCCCTGCCGTCGGTGAGCGCACTGCTGGTCACCAAGCGGCTCGAGCACCTGCCGACCGTGATCGCCGCGCTCGAGGCGCAGACCTATCCCAACCTGGAGATCGTGCTCTGCACGCACGGCATCGAGCTGCCGGCCGAGTACAAGGCCCGGCTGGCCCGCTCCCACCGGCCGATCGAGACGCTGGCCGTACCCGCCGAGCACGGCTTCGGCGAGGCGATCGGCGCGGCCACCGCGCACGCCCGGGGCAGCCTGGTCACCAAGATCGACGACGACGACACGTACGGGCCCGAGCACGTCTGGGACCTCGTCCTGGCCCGGCACTACTCCGGGGCGACGATGGTCGGCAAGGGTGCCGAGTTCGTCCACCTGGAGACCCTCGACATGACCGTGCGCCGGGAGGCCGGCCAGGTCGAGGCGTTCGCGGCCGTGGTCGCCGGTGGCACGATGCTGATCAGCCGGGGTGACCTGGAGCAGGTCGGCGGCTGGCGGCCGGTGCCGAGGTCGATCGACCGCGGCCTGATCGACCGGGTGCGCCGGGCCGGGGGACTGGTCTACCGCACCCACCCGCTCGGCTACGTCTACCACCGCCGTTCCGGGGGCCACACCTGGGATCCGGGCCTAGAATATTTCCTACGCGGTAACGGTATGCAGTGGTCGGGGCTGCCCCGGCACAGCGAGTTCGGCACGCTCGCCCCGACCGGGGCGGCCCTGCTGGACGCGCTCGCCGGAAGCGGGTCGGTCGCCGAGCGGGCCGCCGCCGAGGAGGAGCGCCCGGCACCCGTGCCGCCCGGCCAGGTCCAGCGGTCCGCCGGGATGACCGGCGACTCGGAGGCACCGCTCGCGCAGATCTGAGGCCACCGGCCCTGCCCGGGAGAAGGAGAGCCTTGCGTGCGGGTGGCGGGCGGTGGATCCGGGGCGGTGACCGGCGGCTCCGTCCCTGAGACCGGCGCCGGGCCGGCCCCCGATCCCGTCCCGCCGGCCCGACCCGGCCGCGCCCCGTTGCCCTACCTCGTCCTGTCGACGCTCGCCGTGCTGTTCGCGGTCGCGCTGGTCGTACGCCAGCCGTGGGGCGCCGACTTCGGGCTGCACGCGGCCGTGGTCGGCCGGCTGCGGGACGACCTGTGGCACCCGGCCGATCCGATGGTCGAGGCTGCCTCGCCCAGCCCCTACTTCACGCCGTACCCGCTGCTGCTCGCCGTGATCGCCAAGGTGACCGGGCTCGGGCCGGCGACCGTGGTCAGCGCCGCCGCCCCGGTCAACCTGGCCCTGCTGCTCTACGGCCTGTGGCGCTTCGTCCGCGTGTTCACCGCCAACCGGTGGGCGCCGGTGCTGGCACTGCTGTTCGTGCCGCTGCTGTGGGGCCCGGCCGTCCCCCAGTGGGGCGGCTTTCCGGCCCTGCGCGGGCTGGTGCTCATCCTGCCGTACCCCAGCACGCTCGCGTTCGGTCTGATGCTGCTCTGCTGGGTCGCGGTGGCCGGCGCGCTGCGTACGCCGTCATGGTCGCGCTGGCTTGTCGCCGGTCTGCTCGGCGGCCTGGTGATCCTGATCCACCCGTTCACCGCGGTCAACACGGCGATCGGCGTGGTCGCCCTTGTCGCGGGGCGGGCGACCTGGCTCGTCCGGGCCCGCCCGCTCGGCGTGCTGGTCGGTGCCGCCGCCGCTCTGCTGCCGGTCTTCGGCTGGCCCTACTTCCGGGTCACCGCCATCGCCTCGTCGGCATCCGACCTGAACGCCATCCACGAGACGCTCTATCTCGACGTGGCCGGCCGCTACGGGCTGGCGTTCCTCGTCGGGGTGCCGGCCCTGGTGCTGCGGCTGCGCCGGGACCGGCTCGACCCGTTGGTGCTGCTCTGCGGGTTGTCCGGTGCGGTGGTGCTCGCCGGCTGGCTCACCGGCGCGTACGCGCTCGGCCGGGTGTGGCCGGTCTTGCTACTCGGCCTCCAGGTCGCCGCCGCGGTCGAACTCGCCACGGCGGTGGCCACGGCGTTCGGTCGGCGATCGGTCGCCGGCCAGCCGCCGGGCGGTGCGCAGGAGGTCGGAACCGGCCCGGCACCTCGGCGGCCCGGAAACGGCACCCGGCTGCTGGCCGGGCTGTGGGCGGCGGTCGCCACGGTCGCCTGCCTGGCCGGATTCGCCACCCAGTACGGCAACCTGCTGCTCGTGCTGCCCGCCGACCAGCTCAGCGCGCCCCGGCGGGCGGCGCACGGGGTCACCAGCCGGCCCGATCTCGGCTGGGTGGGCCGGGCGGTCGAACCCGGTGCCGTGGTGCTGACCGGGAACGTGCCCGCCGGCCGGGCCCTGCTGGCGTACGAGATCCGGTCGGTGGCACCGCCCTGGCCCGACCCGTTGCTCGACGACGAGGAGCGCCGCCGGGCGGAACAGGCCGAGCTGGTGAACCCCGGGACCCCCGAGCCGCGCCGCCGTGAGCTGCTGGTCGCGTACGGCGTGGACTGGATATTCGACCCGGACGGCAGCTACGGCTGGGCCGACGGATACGCCTCGGTCGTCGTCGAAGGACCCGGCGGATCGCGGCTCCTGAAGGTCGAGCAACCCAGGTAACTGGCCTGTCACACGACGAACATGGAACGTTTACCCGATAGTCGGACCTGATGACGCTCGTCACAGTCATTCGGAGGCCGGCATCGAGGCTTGGGGAGGTGGCGGTGACAACCGTCGCGCTCAAAGACGTCACAAAGGTGTTCCACGACGGCACGATCGCGGTCGACAACGTCAATCTGGACGTTAACGACGGCGAGTTCATGGTGCTGCTCGGCCCGTCGGGCTGCGGCAAGTCCACCGTGCTGCGGATGGTCGCCGGGCTGGAGGACCCGAGTTCGGGGGCCATCCTGCTCGACGGTGAGCTGGCCAACGACCTGCCACCTCGCGACCGCCGGATCGCCATGGTCTTCCAGGACTTCGCCCTTTATCCGCACATGACGGTCGGCGACAACATCGCCTTCCCGCTGCGGCTGTCCGGGGTGGAGCCCGCTCCGCGCGGTGAGCGGGTGGCCGACGTCGCCAGCGCCCTCGGCATCGGCGACGTGCTCGGCCGCAAACCGAACCAGCTCTCCGGTGGCCAGCGCCAGCGGGTCGCGATGGGGCGCGCGATCGTACGCCGCCCCGGACTGTTCCTGATGGACGAACCGCTGTCCAACCTGGACAGCGGTCTGCGGGCGGAGCTGCGGGCCGAGATCTCCGGACTGGTGCGCGAGCTGAAGGTCAGCACCATCTACGTCACCCACGACCAGGCCGAGGCGCTGACCATGGCCGACCGGGTGGCGATCATGCGTAAGGGGGTGCTCCAGGACGTCGGCACCCCCACCCAGGTCTACGGGCGGCCGGCGACCCTCTACGTCGCCGCCTTCCTCGGCAGCCCCCGGATGAACCTGCTCGAGGCGTCGGTCTACGTGCACCTGGACCGCTACGTCACGCTCAACCTCGGTGACCAGGCGCTCTACCTGCCGTGGGACGACATCCGGGCGCGGGCCGTGGCGCACTACCACGGTGAGCGGATCGTGGTCGGGATGCGGGCCGAGGCGCTGACCCCGGTCGCACCCGACACCCAGGGTGACGTGCTCCAGGGCCGGATCCGCTACCTGGAGCACCACGGCCACGAGTCGCTGGCCTACCTCGACATCGGGGCGACCGCCGTGGTCGTCGACGACATCAGCGGCGCGGTCCCCGGCCAGGCCGCCGAGCCGGGGCCGATCAAGCGGCTCGGTAATGCCGTCCAGCGGCTGACCGGGCGCGGCGCGGACGCCGGCCGCTCGATCCCACGGCAGCGGCAGGCCGGCGGCCGGACCAGTGTGCTCAGCGACCCCGGCCGGCACCACCGGCGGCCGGCGGAACTGGCCGTACGGCTGGCGCCGTACCCGGGGGTGTCGGCGGGCCATCCGCTGGCGATCTCGGTACGCCTGGACGCCCTGCACTTCTTCGACGAGCGCGGCGACCGGATCGACGTGGGCTGGCGCTGACGCCTCACCTGTAGCCGATGAGCGGACCGGTCGGACCGGTCCGCTTTCCGGAGTGGACGGCCGCGCCGCTCGGGTGGTGCCGCTGGTCGTAGAACCCGAGGTCCTTGTCGCCGCGGACCCTGCCGGTCGCGGTCACCAGGAGCGCGGACGCGTCCACGTCGGGTACGCCGGCGCCGGCGGTCCAACTCGGCACGAGCCGTACCCGGGTCGACGTGAGCGCTGTGTTGGCTCCTTCGACCAGCGGTGACACGGGTGGCTCCCCGTGCTCGGGTCGTTCGACCGTATTGCGCACCGTGCCGCGAAGAGTATTCATCTAGATCATCTTTGGCCGTTGGGCAGCTCGGTCGGTTCATCCGGTCCGCCCGCAACCGGCCGTGCGGCGCGGCCCGGCGGCGTCTTCCCGCCGGATGACCTCGGCCGGTGCCGTCGTGCGCCCCGCGTATGCCCGGGGCCCGATCCCTTGCGCTGGCCGACGGGATAGGTTAGTAAAGTTTATTAAAAGATGGCTGTCTACGTCTGCTGTAACGAGGAGAGTGATTAGGTGTCCAGAAAACGCACGATCGCGTCGCTGGCCGCACTCGCGGTCGCGGTCGCCCTGGCCGTCGTCGTACCGATGTCGTCCGCGTCCGCCGCGACCTGCGCGACCGCCTGGAACTCCTCGGCGGTCTACACCGGGGGCATGACCGCCTCCCACAACGGCCGTAACTGGCAGGCCAAGTGGTGGACGCAGGGCGAGGCGCCCAGCACCGGTGGCTCCGGCGTCTGGGCCGACCAGGGCACCTGCGGAGGCGGCACCCAGCCGCCGCCGGGCACCAACTGCAACCACCCCGCCTGGGTCGCCGGCCAGTGGTACCCGGCCGGCTCGATCGTCCGCTACACCAACGGCCAGTACTACCGGGCCAAGCACGAGAACCCGGGGTACGACCCGATCATCAGCACCTGGTACTGGGAGCCCTACTCCTGCGGCGGGCAGCCGCCCACCACTCCGCCGGGCGGCAACACCGGCTTCGTGGTCAGCCAGGCGCAGTTCAACCAGATGTTCCCGAGCCGGAACGGCTTCTACACCTACAGCGGGCTGACCGCCGCGCTGAGCGCGTACCCGGGCTTCGCCAAGACCGGTGACGAGACCACCCGGCGGCGCGAGGCGGCGGCCTTCCTGGCCAACGTCAACCACGAGACCGGCGGGCTGGTCCACATCGTCGAGCAGAACCAGGCCAACTACCCGCACTACTGCGACACCAGCCAGCCGTACGGCTGCCCGGCCGGCCAGGCCGCCTACTACGGTCGCGGCCCCGTGCAGTTGAGCTGGAACTTCAACTACAAGGCGGCCGGCGACGCGCTCGGCCTGCCGCTGCTCACCAACCCGTGGCTGGTGCAGAACGACGCGGCCGTGGCCTGGAAGACGGCGCTGTGGTACTGGAACACCCAGTCGGGTCCGGGCACGATGACCCCGCACCACGCGATGGTCAACGGGATCGGTTTCGGTGAGACGATCCGCAGCATCAACGGCGCGCTGGAGTGCAACGGCCGCAACCCGGCCACGGTGCAGAGTCGGGTGAACGCCTACCAGCGGTTCGTCCAGATCCTCGGCACGACCCCCGGCAACAACCTCTACTGCTGAGACCGCGCGGGCCGGCGGCGGACAGGTCCGCCGCCGGCCCGCGACCCGGCGGGTGCCGGGCTCCGGTCAGCGTCCGCCGCGTCCCGGCCCCGGCCCGAAGCCGCCGCCCTTGCCCCCGAGCACGCCGGCCTCGGCGCCCGCGATGATCGCGTCGGCCTGCTCCCGGGTCAGCTCGCCTTCCTCGACCGCCGCGTCGAGCCGCTCCTTGAGCTTCGCCTGCCGCTCCTGCTCAGCCCCGGTGCGCAGGTCACCCTGCACCTTCTCCAGCGCGGCGGTGACCTTCTCCACGTCGACGCCGAGTTCGGCGGCCAGCCCCTCGGCGAGCTGCCGGTTGTGCTCGGCCCGCCGTTCCTCGTGCTGCTCCGTCCGGGACGGCGCGCTGGAGGACGACGTTGACGGCGCGGGTGTCGGATCCTCGGCGAGGGCCACGGTCGGTACGGCCACCGCCAGAGCGAGCACTCCGGCCGCACCGAGGCCGACGAGTGCCGCCTTCCTGGGGACGATCTGCATGATCACTTTCCTCCGATTGGTAACGGTTGGACGGATTACCGGGATTCACCATGAGTCGTGCTGCTGGGCGCCGGCCATGTGGAACCTGTCAGCAAGCTGGCAAGTCACCGCCCGGCAGCCGCCGGCGGCCGGCTCGGCCGACCAGCAGACATCACCGAAAGTCGTTGTCCTGTAACGCATCCGCCCTGGTAGTGGCTCGGTGGTTCCGGAGCGACGGAACCGAACCATCCGGTAGGCTGGCCCGCGGTCTCCGCCCGGCGGCGCCCATCGGCGCCGGTGGTGACCGCCGCCCAATCGCCGCGAGGCGAGCCGGGGAACCAGGTGTCCCGGGGTGAATCCGCGCCAGCGGTAGGGATCCTTCCGTCCCGAACCCGTCAGCTAACCCGGTCGGCGGCAGATGGGAGGAACGGTAGATGACGTCATTCCAGCGTCGGCGGCAGTCGCTGCCCGTCACGCTCGTGACCGCCGTAGCCGTGCTCATCGGCTTGGCGGTCGCCCCCGGCACGGCACACGCCGAGCCAACTTCCGCACCGACGACGCCCGGCGACGAGGGTGAGAACCCGTTGCTGCGCGACGTGATGGAAGCCACCAGCCGTGGCTACGTCGAGGCGAAGACGGCGGTCGACAACTCACGCAAGCGCCAACTGCAGCTCACCCTCGAACTGCAGAAGGTCGAAAAGCAGATCGAGGTGCTCCAGCCCGAGATCGGCCAGGTGGCGGCCAACGCCTACCGGATGGGCCGCATCGGGCCGATGATGATGCTGCTCAACAGCGCGTCGCCCGAGGACTTCCTCGACCGCGCCGAGAGCCTCGACGCCCTCGCCCAGCACGACAACCGGAAGATGCGCGAACTCAACGCCGCGCTCGACCAGGCCAACCGGGCCAAGGCCGCGATCGACCAGGCCGTCACCGAGGAGCAGCAGCAACTCGAGGTCATGGCGAAGAAGAAGGCCGAGACCGAGAAGGCGCTCCGGCTGGCCGGCGGCGCCTCGACCGGCGGGTTCGTCAACGCGACCTCGCCGATCGCCGCGCAGGCCCCGCGCAACCGCGACGGATCGTGGCCGGCACAGTCGTGCAACCAGAACGACCCGACGACCTCGGGATGCATCACCGCGCGTACCCTGCACGCGCTCAAGGAGACCCAGAAGGCCGGGTTCAACTGGTTCGTCTCCTGCTACCGCCCCGGTGGGCCGTACGAGCACCCCAAGGGACGCGCCTGCGACTTCTCGTCCCAGAAGAAGGGCTTCGGCGGCGTCGCGCAGGGTGAGAACAGGTTGTACGGCAACAACCTGGCCGCGTTCCTGGTCCGCAACGCCGACCGGCTCGGCATCCTCTACGTCATCTGGTTCAAACAGGTCTGGCTACCGGCGATCGGCTGGAAGTCGTACAGCGGCGCCTACGGCGACCCGAACACCGACCACACGAACCACGTGCACCTGTCCCTGCTGTAGGGACACTCACGCCGGAGCCGGGTCGCCTGCGCGACCCGGCTCCGGCGTATCCGTCACAGCTCGCCCAGCGCCGACCGGCGGGCCGGGGCACGCCCCGGCGGCTGGCGGGGTGCCGGCCCCGCCGGCGGAGCCGGCGGGATCGGCAGGGTCACCGGATCGTCACAGGTCACCGTGACCTCCTCACCGTGGTGCCGCAACTCCAGCCGGGTGTCGTCGTCGCCGTCCCGCAGCGCGTACGTCACCTCGTGCGGCCGCACGTCGACCCGCAGCCGCCGGCCGTGCCACATCAACGAGAACTCCAGCCGGCCGATCCGGCTCGGCAGCCGGGGCGCGAACGACAACCGGCCGTCGTGGTCACGCATCCCGCCGAGCCCGGCCACCAGCGCGATCCACGCCCCCGCCAGCGACGCCACATGCACCCCGTCGCGGGTGTTCTGGTGGATGTCGTGCAGATCCATCAGGGCGGCCTCGCCCAGATAGTCGTGGGCGAGTTCGAGATGGCCCGTCTCGGCGGCCAGCACCGACTGGGTGCACGCCGACAGCGACGAGTCGCGAACCGTACGACGCTCGTAGTAGACGAAGTTGCGCGCCTTCTCCTCGGCGGTGAACGCGTCGCCGCGCAGGTGCATCGCCATCACCAGGTCGGCCTGCTTGACCACCTGCTTGCGGTAGAGGTCGAAGTACGGATGGTTGAGCAGCAGCGGGTACTTGTCCGGCGGGGTCGCGGCGAAGTCCCACTCCTGGTAGCGGGTGAAGCCCTCCACCTGCGGGTGCACGCCCAGTTCCTCGTCGTACGGCACGTACATCGACCCGGCCGCGTCCCGCCACGCGGCGGTCTCCTCGTCGTCGACGCCGAGCCGCCACGCCTCCTCGCTGTGCCGCTGCACCGCCTCCGCGGCGGCCAGCAGGTTCCGCTGCGCCATCAGGTTCGTGTAGACGTTGTCGTCCTTCACCGCCGTGTACTCGTCCGGCCCGGTGACCCCGTCGATGTGGAACCGGCCGTGCCGGTCGTGGTGGCCCAGCGAGCGCCACAACCGCGCCGTCTCCACCAGCAGTTCCAGGCCGATCTCGCGCTCGAACTCGGCGTCCCCGGTCGCCTGCACGTAGCGGCGGACGGCGTCGGCGATGTCGGCGCCGATGTGGAAGCCGGCGGTACCCGCCGGCCAGTACGCCGAACACTCGTGGCCCCGGATCGTCCGCCACGGGAACGCCGCCCCGTGCAGGTCGAGGGTCCGGGCCCGGTCCCGGGCCAGGTCCAGGGTGGCGTGCCGCCAGCGCAGGGCGTGCGCCACCGCGGTCGGCTGGGTGTACGTCAGCACCGGCAGCACGAACGTCTCGGTGTCCCAGAAGACGTGGCCGTCGTAGCCCGGGCCGGTCAGGCCCTTCGCGGCGATCGGCCGTGACTCGGCCCGCGCGCCGGCCTGCAACACGTGGAACAGCCCGAACCGCACCGCCTGCTGCACCTCGGGATCACCCTCGACCCGCACGTCGGACGCGTCCCAGAAGTCGTCGAGGTATTCGCGCTGCTCGCGGACCAGGCCCTCCCAACCGGAGTAGCGGGCCCCGGCCAGCGCACCGCCGACCTGGTCCCGCAGCGCGGGCCGGGACCGCCGGCTGGACCAGCCGTACGTCAGGTACTTGACCATCCGCAGCCGCTGGCCCGGACGGAGCGCCACAGCGACCGTCGTACGGGCCCAGTCCTCGTACGCCTCGGTGGTCACCTTGGTGCGGTCCGGCCCGTCGACCTCGTGCCCCATCGCGGCGGCCAGCCGCAGCCCGCTCCGCTTGGTCCGGTGGATCAGCAGGCCACCGTCCTCGTAGACCAGCCGCTCCTCGGCCTGCAACGGCGACTCCAGCACGGCGGCGACCCGCGGGTCCTTCGCCTGCGCCGGCAGTTCCTCGTTGGCGACCAACTCGGACTGCACGATCAGCCGCACCGGTTCGTCGACCGGCTCGATCTCGTAGCAGATCGCCGCGACCGCCCGTTGCGTGAACGACACCAGCCGGGTGCTGCGGATGCGGACCTCGTCGCCGGCCGGCGAACGCCAGTGCACGTTGCGTTCCAGGGTGCCGGCGCGCAGGTCGAGCACCCGCTCGTGGCCGAGCAGTTCGCCGTAGCGGACGTCGAACGGTTCGTCGTCGACCAGCAGCCGGATCAGCTTGCCGTTCGTGATGTTGACGATCGTCTGGCCCGACTCGGGAAAACCGAACCCGGCCTCGGCGTACGGCAGCGGGCGCAGCTCGTAGAAGGAGTTGAGGTAGCTGCCGGGCAGTCCGTGCGGCTCACCCTCGTCGAGGTTGCCGCGCAGCCCGACATGCCCGTTGGCCAGCGCGAACACCGACTCCGACTGGGCCAGGACGTCCAGGTCGAGGCCGGTCTCCCGCACGTGCCACGGCTCGACCGGATAAGCCCGCTCACGGATCATGACACCGCCTCGCTTCGCTCGCCGTCGTCATGACTGGTACCGAGCTTGTTGGTTCGCTCGCTCACGGCCTCTCGCGTGGTGAGCAGTTCGGACAGATCGGTGACGACGACGTCGGCGCCGTGGACGCGCAGCGCCTCGGCCTGGCCGGCCCGGTCGACGCCGACCACCAGGCCGAACCCGCCGGCCCGGCCGGCCTCGACCCCGGCGAGCGCGTCTTCGAAGACCGCGGCCCGGGCCGGCTCGACCCCCAGCATCCGGGCCGCGGCCAGGAAGGTGTCCGGCGCCGGTTTGCCGGGCAGTCCCTGTTCGCGCGCGACGATGCCGTCGACGCGTACCTCGAACAGGTCCTCGATGCCGGCGGCGGCGAGCACCTGGCGGCAGTTCGCGCTGGCGGAGACGACCGCCCGGCGGATTCCGGCCCGGGCGACCGCGTGCAGGTAGTCGACCGATCCGTCGAAGACCTCCACGTCACCGGCGGCGATCCGGCGCAGCACGATGGCGTTCTTGCTGTTGCCGATCCCGTTGACCGTGTCGGCGGTCGGCGGGTCGTCCGGCGTCCCCTCCGGCAGCGTGATGCCGCGCGAGGCGAGGAAGTTGCGTACGCCGTCGAGGCGGGGCCGGCCGTCGACGTACAGGTGGTAGTCGGGGCCGGGGTCGAACGGCCGGAACGGCTCGCCGGTGGCGGCTGATCGGCGGCGCAGGTAGGCGTCGAAGGTCTCCGCCCAGGCCGCGTTGTGCACGCGTGCGGTCTGGGTCAGGACACCGTCGAGGTCGAACAGGCAGGCGGTGACGTCAGCGGGTAGACCGAGCACCAGGTCAATCTAACCGCGTCGAGGGCTGCTGAAACCCTGCCGCGCGGAGCGCCGCGGTCACTGTCCGTGTGAGTGTCCCGCCCCGCCGCGCGGCGGGGTGCCCGCCGACTGGCCCGGTTCGACCACCACGAACTGGCCCATCATTCCCTGGTCCTCGTGGTAGAGCAGATGACAGTGGTACATGTACGGCACGTTCGGGTCGGCGTGGTCGCCGAACCGCATGATGATCCGTACGGTGTCGTCGTCGGGCAGGAGGATGGTGTCCTTCCAGCCGGCGAGGTGCGGCGGTGGCGGCTCGCCGCCGATCGTCAGCACCTGGAACTGCACGTCGTGCACGTGCAGGTTGTGCGGGGTGCCGTCGAGCTTGGTGACCTCCCAGATCTCGACGCTGCCCCGGACGACGGCGGCGTCGATCCGGCCCATGTCCATGCTCTTGCCGTTGATCCCCCGGCCGGCGAAGTCGAGCGACCGGGTCGTGACGGCCGACGCCGGATCGATGCGCTCGACCGGGACGAGCTGGTCCGGCAGGTCGGGTGCTGCCGCGAGGGTGCCGGCGGCCCGCAGTTCGAGGACGTCGAAGGTGTCCTCGCCGCCGGCGAACCGGTCGGAGAAGACGTTGCCGAGTGCCGGCGGGAAGCTGCGTACGGCGACCCGCTCGCCGGCCCGCATCTCGACGACGATCTCGGCCCGTTCACCCGGCGACAGGGTGATCCGCCGGGTGGTGTGCGGGGCGGGCAGCAGGCCGCCGTCGGTGCCGATGAGCGCGAACGGCCGGTCGTCGGCGAGGCCGAAGTCGTACGTCCGGGCGGTGGAGCCGTTGAGCAGCCGGAGCCGTACCCGTTCGGTGGTGACGTCCAGGTAGGGCGCGACGGTGCCGTTGACCAGCAGGGTGTCGCCGAGCGTCCCGATGTCGGAGAACATGTTGCGGGTGACCCGCAGTTGTCCGTCCCGGTCGAAGTTCTTGTCCTGGACGATCACCGGGAAGTCGTCGACGCCGTAGTCGCGGGGGAGCGGTAGTGCCGATTCCCGCTCGTCGTCGATGATGAACATGCCGGCGAGGCCGCGGTAGACGTGCTCCTCGGTCTTGCCGTGCGGGTGCGGGTGGTACCAGAGGGTGGCCGCCGGCTGGTCGACCGTCCAGGTGGGTGACCAGGTGGCGCCGGGGCGTACCTCCTGGTGTGGGCCGCCGTCCATGACCGCGGGCAGGCGCATGCCGTGCCAGTGCACGCTGGTCGGCTCGGGCAGTCCGTTGACGACGTCGACGACGACCCGTTCGCCGCGCGTGGCGCGCAGGGTCGGTCCGAGGTAGTCGCCCTCGAAGCCCCAGGTCCGGGTGGCCGTGCCCCGGCCGAAGTCGCGCTGGCCGGCCTGCGCCCGCAGGTCGAACACCCGTCGTCCCTCGTCGTCGATGCGGGACGGGGCCAGCGGTGGTACGGCGAGCGGGTTGCGGAAGTCGACCTTTCCGGCGGTGTCGATCCCCGGCCGCAGCAGCAGCCACCCGGTGACGCCGGCGCTGCCGCAGCAGCAGAGCACGACGACCGCGACGAGTATGCCGACGAGCAGGCGGAGCGGTCGGCGGGGACGGGGACCGGTGGTGGTCACCGAGAACCTCCTCGATAGGTCTGACAGCTACATGTAGCCTGTCTTCCTATCGAGGAGGTGTCCAGGTCCGCCGGCCGGATTCAGGGGCGGATCAGGGAAGACCCGGGGATCACTGCGGGCGCAGCGTCCAGACCACGGTCAACAGGGCCGTGACCCGCGCGCTCTCGCCCTCGGTGGAGATCTCCACCAGGACCGGGAACTCCGGTCGGGTGCCGGCGGCGAGTTCGGCCTCGACCTCGGCGACCGGCCGGCCGAGGCGGGCCGTCGCCCGTACCGGGCCCATGGCGAGCTTCTTGTACGCGATCTCGGCGCGTACGGCCAGTGGCACGGCGCGGTCGAGCAGGTGGCCGAAGCCGGCAAGCACGACCGCGCCGGAGGCGGTCTCGCCGAGGGTGAACATGGCGCCGGCGTGCGGCCCGCCGACGTGGTTGTGGGTCGCTCCGGAGTCCGGCAGGCGCACGATCGCGTGCAGCCCCTCGGAGTCTTCCGCGACGTCGATGAATTCGATTCCGAGGGTGCGGGCGAACGGGACGGCCTGCAGCATTCCGGCGGCCACCTGCCGCGAGTCGATGGACATGGCGGTATGTTACTTGCTGGTAACTTGCTTGGGCAATCGGCCCTCCGGCGGCCGGCGGGACGCGCCGGACGCCCTATCCACGCCCGCGTCAGGACAGCGCTAGGGTCAGGTGGGCTTCGCGCCGCCGTACCGGCCGGCATCTCACGTGGGGGGAGAAACCTGTGGCTGACCAGTTCGTCCATCTGCATGTGCATTCCGAGTACTCGATGCTGGACGGAGCGGCCCGCCTCAAGGAGATGTTCGGCGAAGCGGCCCGGCTCGGGATGCCCGCGGTGGCCGTCACCGACCACGGCAACATGCACGGGGCGTACGACTTCTTCCAGCAGGCCAAGGCGACCGGCATCACCCCGGTCATCGGGATCGAGGCATACCTCGCACCGGCCTCCCGGTTCGACAAGAAGCGGATCAACTGGGGTAACCCGGACCAGAAGCGCGACGACGTCTCCGGTAACGGCGCCTTCACCCACATGACGATGTGGGCCCGTAACGCCGAGGGGCTGCACAACCTCTTCCGGCTCAACTCGCGGGGGTCGATCGAGGGGCACTACGTCAAGGGCCGGATGGACGCCGACCTGATCTCCGAGCACGCCGCCGGGATCATGGCCACCACCGGCTGCCCGTCCGGCGAGGTGCAGACCCGGCTGCGGCTGGGGCACGTCAAGGAGGCCGAGGCGGCGGCCGCCAAATACCAGGACATCTTCGGCAAGGAAAACTTCTTCCTCGAACTCATGGACCACGGTCTGGAGATCGAGAAGCGGGTCCGCGACGGACTGCTGGAGATCGGCCGCCGGCTCGGCATCCCCCCGGTGGTCACCAACGACTCGCACTACACCTTCGCCTCCCAGGTCGAGGCGCACGACGCGCTGCTCTGCGTGCAGACCGGCAGTAACCTGTCCGACCCCAACCGGTTCCGGTTCGACGGCGGCGGCTACTACATCAAGTCCGCGGAGGAGATGTACGCCGTCGACCTGTCCGAGGCGTGGCAGGAGGGCTGCCGCAACACCCTGCTCATCGCCTCCCGGGTCGAGACCGACGGGATGTTCAAGTTCCGGAACCTGATGCCGAAGTTCCCGGTCCCCGAGGGCGAGACCGAGTCGACCTGGTTCCGCAAGGAGGTCTGGGCCGGCATGGACCGCCGGTGGCCGGACGGCTACGACGAGGCCCGCCGCAAGCAGGCCGAGTACGAGCTCGACGTCATCTGCGAGATGGGCTTCCCGGCCTACTTCCTCGTGGTCTCCGACTTCATCATGTGGGCGAAGAACAACGGCATCTCGGTCGGACCGGGGCGTGGTTCGGCGGCGGGCAGCATCGTCGCGTACGCGCTCGGCATCACCGACCTGGACCCGCTTCAGCACGGCCTGATCTTCGAGCGGTTCCTCAACCCCGAACGCGTCCAGATGCCCGATATCGACATCGACTTCGATGAGCGTGGGCGCGGTGACGTGATCCGCTACGTCACGGAGAAGTGGGGTTCGGACCGGGTCGCGCAGATCGCCACCTTCGGCACCATCAAGGCGAAGGCCGCGATCAAGGACGGCTGCCGGGTGCTCGGGTTCCCGTACGCCCTCGGCGACAAGATCACCAAGGCGATGCCGCCGGCGGTGCTGGGCAAGGACATCCCGCTGTCCGGCATCTTCGACCCGAAGCACCCCCGGTACGCCGAGGCCGCCGCGGTCCGTGACCTGACCGCCAACGAGGCCGACGTCGCCAAGGTGATGGAGGTCGCCAAGGGCCTCGAAGGACTGGTCCGCCAGCTCGGCGTGCACGCCGCCGGCGTCATCATGTCGGCCGAGCCGCTGATCGACCACGTGCCGCTGGTCCAGCGCGACGCCGACGGCACCATCATCACGCAGTTCGACTATCCGACCTGTGAGTCGCTCGGTCTGCTGAAGATGGACTTCCTCGGCCTGCGCAACCTGACGATCATCGACGACGCGCTGAAGAACATCGAGGCGACCGCCGGACTCAAGATCGACCTGCTCAAGCTGCCGCTCGACGACAAGCCCACCTTCGACCTGCTCGGCCGGGGCGACACGCTCGGCGTCTTCCAGTTCGACGGCGGGCCGATGCGGTCCCTGCTGCGGCTGATGAAGCCGGACAACTTCGAGGACATCTCCGCCGTCGGCGCCCTCTACCGCCCCGGCCCGATGGGCGTCAACTCGCACATCAACTACGCGCTGCGCAAGAACGGCCAGCAGGAGATCACCCCGATCCACCCGGAGCTGGCCGAACCGCTCAAGGACATCCTGGCCGACACCTACGGTCTGATCGTCTACCAGGAGCAGGTGCAGCGCGCCGCGCAGAAGCTGGCCGGCTACACGCTCGGCCAGGCCGACCTGCTCCGCCGCGCGATGGGCAAGAAGAAGAAGGAGATCCTCGACAAGGAGTTCGTGCCGTTCCAGCAGGGCATGCTCGACCACGGCTTCTCCAAGGAGGCGTGTCAGGCGGTCTGGGACGTACTGGTGCCGTTCGCCGGCTACGCCTTCAACAAGGCGCACTCCGCCGCGTACGGCCTGATCAGCTACTGGACCGCATACCTGAAGGCGAACTATCCGGCCGAGTACATGGCGGGCCTGCTGACCTCGGTCGGCGACAAGAAGGACACCATGGCGCTCTACCTGGCCGAGTGCCGCAGCATGGGGATCAAGGTGCTGCCGCCGGACGTCAACGAGTCGGCCCTGGCCTTCACCCCGGTCGGCCGCGACATCCGCTTCGGCCTCGGCGCCGTACGCAACGTCGGCGCGAACGTGGTGTCGTCGATCGTGAAGTCCCGGCAGGAGAAGGGGGCGTACACGTCGTTCTCCGACTTCCTGTCAAAGGTCGAGCTGGTCGTCTGCAACAAGCGCACGGTGGAATCGCTGATCAAGGCGGGCGGCTTCGACGAGATGGGCCACACCCGGCGCGACCTCGTCATCCACCACGAGACGGCGATCGACGCCGTCGTAGGCCTCAAGCGGCAGGAGGCCGCCGGCCAGTTCGACCTGTTCGGCGGGCTGACCGACACGCCGAGCGAGTCGTCCGTCGTCGGTCTCGACCTGGCCTTCAGCGGGCAGGAGTGGCACAAGAAGGAGAAGCTCGCCTTCGAACGCGACATGCTCGGCCTGTACGTCTCCGACCACCCGCTGGCCGGCACCGAGCGGATCCTCAAGGCCAACAGCGAGCAGATGATCAGCGAGATCCTCGGCGAGGACACCCCGGACCGCAAGCCGGTGGTGCTCGCCGGCATGATCTCCGGCGTCACCCGGAAGATCACCAAGCAGGGCGCCTCCTGGGCGATTGTGCACCTGGAGGACCTCAGCGGTAGCGTCGAGGTGCTGTTCTTCCCCAAGTCCTACGAAGTGCTCGGGCAGTACATGATCGAGGACACCGTTGTGAAGATCTCCGGGCACGTCAGCCGGCGCGACGGTGAGGTCAGCGTGTTCGGCCAGGACATGGCGATCCTCGACGTGTCCAGTGTGGTCGAGGGCGGCGAGCCGCCGATCGTGCTGGTCACCACCATGGACAAGGTGACCGCCGAGTTCGCGCAGGAGTTGAAGCGGGTGCTGCTCGCCCACCCCGGCGACGTACCGGTGCAGATGCGGCTGCGCAAGCCGGCCGGTTCCGGCGCCGACCTCCGCCTGGCCCTCGGCGCGGAGATCAAGGTGGCCAACGACGTCGCGTTCCGTTCCGAGATCAAGGTGTTGCTCGGGGCGGGCGGCATCGAGTGAGCCGGCCGGCGCGGTGGCCCGAAGACCTCGATCTGGCGGCGCTGCGCCGGACCGGCTTCCGGCCGGCACCGTTCCGGCAGTTCGTCGTCAAGGTGCACGCCCGCTGCAACCTGGCCTGCGACTACTGCTACGTCTACACGATGGCCGACCAGAGCTGGCGGTCGCGGCCGAAGGTCATGTCGGCGGCGGTGCACGCCCGGGTCTGCGAGCGGATCGCCGAGCACGCCCGGACCCACGCCCTCGCCGAGGTGGCCGTGGTGCTGCACGGCGGGGAGCCGTTGCTCGCCGGCGCCGGGGCGGTGGAGCGCACCGCCGAACTCCTGCGGACGCTGTTGCCGGCGGGCACCGCGATGTCGCTGAGCGTGCAGACCAACGGCATCCTGCTCGACCGGCCGATGCTGTCGGCGTTGCGTCGGCACGGCTACCGGGTCGGGGTGAGCCTGGACGGTGACGCGGTCGGCAACGACCGGCACCGCCGGTTCGCCGACGGGCGCGGCAGTTACGCGCAGGTCCGGGCCGGTCTCGACCTGCTCACCGGCGCTGACTTCCGGGAGATGTTCGCCGGTCTGCTGTGTACGGTCGACCTGGCCAACGATCCGGTCGGCACGTACGAGGCGCTGCTGTCGTTCGCGCCACCGACGATCGACCTGCTGCTGCCGCACGGCAACTGGTCGGATCCGCCGCCGGGCCGGCCGCCGACCGACGCCACCCCGTACGCCGACTGGCTGATCGCGGTCTTCGACCGGTGGTACGGCGCGCCGCGGCGGGAGACCGGGATCCGGCTCTTCGAGGAGATCATCCACCTGCTGCTGGGGGGTCCGGGCCGGTCGGAGTCGGTCGGCCTGAGCCCGTACGTGACCGCGGTCGTCGACACCGACGGGGCGGTGGAGCAGGTGGACACGCTCAAGTCGGCTTACCCGGGGGCGCCCGCGACCGGCCGCAACGTCGACACCGACGCGTTCGACGCGGCACTCTGGCATCCCGCGGTGGTGGCCCGCCAGTTGGGGGCGGCTGCCCTGTCCGACGAGTGTGGCCGGTGCGACGTCGTACGCACCTGTGGCGGCGGCTGTTTCCCGCACCGCTACCGCGCCGGCTCCGGGTTCCGTAACCCGTCCGTCTACTGTGTCGATCTCTATCGGTTGATCGACCACGTACGGCGACGGCTGTCGGCGGATCTTCGGCAACGGGTGCCGGCGGTTCCCTCCATCGAGTGATGATCGACAATTGTCGGTCCAATTTATCCCAATCGGCTATCCCGGAAGATCGGGACCCATTCCGCCTGGAAGCGCGCGGATATACTCGCTGCACAGCATGCGTGTTACCGGCTGTCTGAATGCCTTTCGGCGGGTCGGAGGACGTGGTGGGACAGTATTTCTTTCTCAGTTACGCCCGTGGCGACGACGACCCGTGGAAGAAGAAGTTCTTCGACCTTCTCAGCGCCGAGGTACGCGCCCACGCCGGACTGGGCCGCCACGAACGCGTCGGCTTCTTCGACACCAGCACCATCGAGCCGGGCACCGAATGGCCCGACGAGCTGGCGACCGCACTGTCCCAGGCGCACACCTTCATCGCGCTGATGGCGCCGCGATACTTCAAGAGCGTCAACTGCGGCCAGGAATGGTCGGTCTTCGACGGCCGGCTCGACCAGCACCGGACCGCGCAGGGCAGCCGCCCGCCGTCGCTGATCCCGGTCATGTGGATGGCCGGCACCGAGGTGCACCCGGTCGCCGCCAGGCTGCAATACCCGCAGATCGGCCTCGACCAGAACGACCGTCCGATCGGATTGCGGGACCTGATGCGGCAGGGCCGCTACCGGGACCGGAAATACCAGTTCATCGCCGAACTGGCCCGCACGATCGTGTCGTTGCACGACGACCATCCGCTGCCGCCCCCGGTCGAGAAGCCGGTCCTGCGCCTGGTGCCCAACGCGTTCGCCGTCCCGGCGGCGCCGACCCCACGTGAGTCGGTCGAGGCCCGGCAGGCGGTCAAGCACGTGCACTTCGTGGTCTCCGCCGGCAACCGGGAGGAGATGTCGCCGGTCCGGTCCGAACTCGGCGCCTACGGCAACCACGACCACTCCTGGGCGCCGTACCATCCCGATCCGCGGACATCGGTCTCCGACCTGGCCAGCGGCCTGGCGATGCAGCGTGACTTCGGGGCCGAGGTGGCCTCCACCGACGGCATCACCGACCGGCTGGAATCGGCGGTGCGCAACAACCAGATCGTGGTGCTGCTCCTCGACGCCTGGTCCAGCCAGTTGCAGGACCAGCGCCTGGCCCTGCAGCGCTACGACGAGAACAGCGGCCCGACCACGGCCGTGCTCGCGCCCTGGAACCCGGCCATCGCCGAGAACCAGTCGCACTGGGCGCAGCTCGACCTGGAGTGCAGACGTCTGCTGCCCCGAAACGTCACCCGGCCCGACCAGGAGATGTTCCGGTTCGGCATTCCCAGCCCGGAAAGCTTCGGCCAGTGCCTGGAAGAGGTGCTCGAAGAAGCCTGGAGCCGGGTCATCACCAGGGGGCACATCTACCGGATTCCGCAGGGGAAGATCCGGTTCGACCGTCCCTTCCTCGAAAACCCGTAACCGGGTACGGACGCCCGACGTCACGACCGGATCAGGAGCGGACCATGACGGTCAGACAGACGCCCACGAGTACGGCCACCCCGGCCACCGAGGCCGCACCGGCGATCGAGCCCGCGCCGGCCACCGGGGCGGAACCCGCCGCCGGTCCCGAGCCCGGCGGCGAGATCATCACGTTCTACTCGTACAAGGGTGGCACCGGTCGCACGATGGCGGTGGCGAACGTCGCGTGGATCCTCGCCAGCAACGGCAAGCGGGTCCTGGTCATCGACTGGGACCTGGAGTCACCGGGCCTGCACCGCTACCTGCACCCGTTCCTGGTCGACAAGCAACTGCGCTCCTCGCCCGGCATCATCGACATGATCCGGTCGTTCTCCGAGGCGACCCTGGATCCCAACGGCCCCAGCCAGCCGGGCTGGCACCGGGACCACGCCCGGATCCTCGACTACGCGTCGACCATCGAGTGGGACCACTTCCCCGACGACGGCATGCTCGACTTCGTCCCCGCCGGCCGCCAGGACCGGCACTACTCGCGGGCGGTGACCACCTTCGACTGGAACGGCTTCTTCGAGCGGCTGCACGGCGGGGTCTTCCTCCAGGCACTGCGCGACGACCTGAAGGCCAACTACGACTACGTGCTCATCGACAGCCGCACCGGCCTCAGCGACGCCGCCGGCATCTGCACGGTGCTGCTGCCCGACACCGTCGTCAACTGCTTCACGATGAACACCCAGAGCATCGAGGGCGCGGCGGCGGTGGCGTACTCGATCCAGACCCAGCGGGGCGACCGGCCGGTGCGGATGCTGCCGGCGCCGATGCGGGTCGAGGACGGCGAGCAGGGCAAGGTCGAGGCCGGCCGGGACTTCGCCCGGCTGCGGTTCCGGCCGATGCTCGCCCATCTCGACGCCGCCCAGGCCGACCGCTACTGGGGCAACGTCGAGATCCCCTACCGGGCCTACTACGCGTACGAGGAGATCCTTTCCACCTTCGGTGACCGGCCCTACCAGGACAACTCGCTGCTCGGGGCGTACGAGCGGCTGACCACGGTGCTGACGAACGGAGAGGTGCAGCACAACGGCTCGATCGAGGAGCGGGAGCGGCTGCGGCGGCTGGCCGACTTCGAGCGGCAGCGGCTGCGCCCGTCGGAGATCTCCGAGGTGTTCCTCACCTACTCGGCGGTGGACCGGCTGTGGGCCGAGTGGATCGCCGCCGAACTCGCCGACGCGGGCATGCAGGCGGTGCTGCACGAGATCGACGCCCGGCCGGGCGGCGGCCGGATGGCCGAGGCCGAGCGGCTGGTGCGTACGACCAGCGCCGCGCTGGTGCTGCTCTCCCGCGACTTCCTGGCCGCGCCGGGCGCCACCGACCTGTGGAAGCGGCTGGTCGGGGCCGGCAGCGGGCCGGTGCCCCGTTCGGTCGTGGTGGCCCGGCTCGACGCCACCCGGCCGCCGGCGCCCTACCTGGACCGCACCCAGGTCGACCTGTCCGACCGCACCGAGCAGCAGGCCAGCGAACTTCTGCTGGACGCGCTGGGCCTGGAGGCCGCGCCCCCGGACGGTGACCCGCGCGCCGAGTCGGCCGGCGGCCGGCGGCCCCGGTTCCCGACCGGGCAGCCCCGGGTACGCAACATCCAGCCCCGCTACAGCACGTTCACCGGTCGGGTCGGCATCCTCGACGACCTGCGGGACCGGCTCGCGACCAGGGCCAGCCGCACCCTGCCGCAGGCGTTGCACGGCATGGCCGGCGTCGGCAAGACCCAGGTCGCCCGCGAGTACGCCAACCGGTTCGCCGCCGACTACGACGTGGTCTGGTGGATCTCGGCGGAGCAGGAGAGCGTCGTGCGGGACCGGCTCGTCGAGCTGGGCCGGGAACTCGGGCTGCCGGCCGGCAACGACGCCGACGAGGCCGTACGCACCGTGCTGACCGCGCTCCAGCAGGGCCGGCCGTACGCCCGCTGGCTGATCATCTACGACAACGTCGACGACCCGGCCAGCGTCGACGGGCTGATCCCGCACGGGCCGGGGCACGTGCTGCTGACGTCCCGTGACCCGGCGTGGGCGACCCGGGCGGAGGGGGTGTCGGTCGGCGTCTTCCACCGCGAGGAGAGCATCGCGCTGCTGCGCCGGCACGTCGAGTCGATCACGGACGACGAGGCGGAACTGGTCGCGGAGAAGATGGGCGATCTCCCGCTGGCCCTGGAACAGGCCGCGGCCTGGCTGGCCGAGACGCTGATCCCGGTGCCGGAACTGCTCCGCCAGATCGAGCGCCAGCTCGTCCGCGTGCTGTCCGCGCCGGTGCCCGGCGGCTATTCCAAGACCGTCGCCGCGATGTGGCAGCTCGCCCTGGAGAAGGTGCGCGAGCGCCAGCCGGCCGCCGCCCGGCTGATGGAGCTGTGCGCGTTCTTCTCGGCCGAACCGATCCCGACGTCGCTGATCTACAGCGACCGGTGTCTGCAGGTGCTCACCGAGTACGACCCGTCGCTGACCGACCCGCTGATGATGGGACCGGTGATCCGCGAGATCAACCGGTACGCGCTGGCCCAGGTCGGTCCGGGGCAGAGCAGCATCCAGGTGCACCGGCTGATCCAGTTGATGATCCGCGAGGAGTTGTCGCCGGAGAAGCGCGACGAGAACCGGCGCCACGTGCACGAGATCCTGGCCGGCGCGCAGCCCAGCCCGAAGGACCCCGACAACCCCGACAACTGGTCCCGCTACGCCGAACTCTGGCCGCACCTGCTGCCGTCGAAGGCCGTCGAGTCCAGGTCCACCGAGGTCCGGCAGCTCATCATCGACGTCGTCCGCTACCTGCACAAGCGCAACGACTACGCGGGCAGCCGGCTGCTCGCGGAGCGGGCCCGGGCCAGGTGGGAGGAGGTCTTCGGCGCCGACGACCGG
Organism: Polymorphospora sp. NPDC050346; assembly: GCF_040655695.1. Classification (NCBI taxonomy): domain Bacteria; kingdom Bacillati; phylum Actinomycetota; class Actinomycetes; order Micromonosporales; family Micromonosporaceae; genus Polymorphospora; species Polymorphospora sp. NPDC050346. The sequence continues at coordinate 133,531 of NZ_JBFAKM010000014.1, forward strand.
TTGACCCTGCTGGTGCGGTTCCACCGGGCCAACGTGCTGCGGGCCCAGGGGCACGACCGCGATGCGCACGACGAGAACCACGACGTGTACGACCGGTTCAAGGCCACCGTCGGCGAGACCAACCCGTACACGCTGATGGCCGCCCGCAGCCTCGCCGCCGACCACCGGATGACCGGCGACTACGTCGGCGCCCGGGAACTCGACGAACGCACCCTGCGGCAGTTGCGCTCGACGCTGTCCGACGAGCACCCGCACAGCCTGATGGTCGCCAACAACCTGGCCGTTTCGCTGCGCCTGGTCGGCGACTACCAGGCGGCCGCCGCACTCGACCTGGACACCCTGGAGAAGCGGCGGCGGGTGCTCGGCGAACGTCACCCGTACACCCTGTTCTCCGCCGGGAACTACGGCCGTGACCTGCGGGAGATCGGTGACTTCCCGGCCGCCCGGCGGACCCTGGAACGGACCCTGCGGACCTACGAGGAGGTGCTCGGCGAGAGCCACACCGAGACCCTGCGTACGGCGAAGAGCCTGGCCGTGACACTGCGCAAGCTCGGCGACTACGCGGCCGCCCGCCGGCTCACCGACAGCTCGTTGCAGCATTACCTGCACGGCCCCGGCCGTAACCACCCGGACACCGTCACCTGCCTGCTCAACCTGGCCAGCGACGACTGGGCGGTCCGTGACCTGCGGTCGGCGCTGGACCGGGCCGAGGAGGCCCGGGCGGAATACCAGCGGATCATTCCCGCCAACCGCACGTTCAGCCTGATCTGCACCAACAACATCGCGGTGTTCACCCGTGCGCTCGGTGACCACGAGCGGGCCCGGGCGCTGTCCGCGGAGGTGGCCGACGAGTTCGGTGCCCGGCTCAACGACAACCACCCGTACACGCTGACGGCCCGGCTCAATCTCGCCAACAGCCTGTTCTCCCTCGGTGACGTGGCGCGGGCCCGGGAGATTGACGAGGACGTGCATCGCCGGCTGGCCGACGTGTTCGGGCCGGGGCATCCGGAGACGCTCACCGCGGAGGCCAACCTGGCCCTGTCGCTGGGTGCGGTCGGGGAGGTCGAGCAGGGGCGCCGGGTCGGTGAGTCGGTGCTGGCCAAGTTCGGCGCGCTGCTCGGCCACGAGCATCCGACGACGAAGGTGGTGCGGGCCGGAGAACGGCTCAGCTCCGATCTGGAGCCGCCGCTGCTCTGAATCCGGTCATGTGGATCTCCCGGAAGGGTTGGCGCTCGTGTGTGGAGAGTGCTAAAAAAGTTGGTGTCGGACCTGCCCGGGGCGGTGAAGACCACCGCTCCACCGTGGGTGCGATCTCGATTATCGAGCGCCACTGACCTGCCGGAGACTCCGGCGGGCAGGACCTAGGAGGTGGTTGGTGTGGTGCTGACTTTCGACTCTTTGCGCGAGTTCGACCGGCTTGCCGGCCAGGTGTTCGGCAGCGTCGCCGCGGGCGGCGCGGCGACCATGGCGATGCCGATGGATCTCTACCGGTCGGGTGACCACTTCGTACTGCACTGTGACCTGGCCGGTGTCGACCCCGGCTCGGTCGAGGTCGACGTCGATGGCCGGATGCTGACGATCCGGGCCGAGCGCAGTGCCCGTACCGACGCCGACGTGCACTGGGTGCGCCGGGAGCGGGTCACCGGCACGTTCGAGCGCCGGCTCACGCTGGGCGACGGCCTCGACCTCGACCGTATCGACGCGACCTGGCAGGACGGGGTCCTGACGCTGACCCTTCCGGTCGCCGAGCAGGCCCAGCCCCGCCGGATCCAGATCAACCAAGCCGGTGCGCGGACCGTGGAGGGAACGCCCACGGACACGCCGGCACTCGGTTCCTCCTGACCCCGGTCGCCCGGCCGGCCAAGGCCGGGTGACCCTCGTCGGCCCCGCGGGCGGTTCGCCCGCGGGGCCGACGCCGTCCCGGGCGTGCTCAGCCGTCGAGGCCACCGCCGATCCAGGCGGCCAGCCCCGACGGTTCGGCGGGACCGGTGTCTGGGTGGGAGTACAGCGCCCGGACCAGGTCCGGGCGGGTGGTCAGACCGCGTACGGCGACCGGGTCCACCGGGCGCAGCGCGACCGCGAGTCCGATCCAGGCCTCGACGTCGTCGGGGTCGGTGGCCAGCCGGCGCGACCAGTCGTCGGCGCCGGGCGGTCCACTGTGCTCGCTGATGAGGTGGTCGCGGATCGCCGACTCGATTCCGGAAACCGGTGCCGGGCCGGCGGGCGGCGCCGGCCCCCAGTGGGCGGCCGGCAGGTCCGGGCGGCGGGCCCCGGCCAGCCACTGCGCGACGAGCGCGTCCACCGCCGTGCCCGTCGGGCGCAGGTTGCGCAGGTGCCACGAGACGGCGGCGGCGACCGACAGGTCGGCCACCGCCTGCCCCACCCCGGAAGGCACCTCCTCGGTGGTGTGCCAGCCGTCGAGCGTCCCGGCGAGCCCGGCGACGAAGGTGGCGCCGGGGCCGGTCAGTTCGCCGGAGGCAGCCAAGGTGGCGGCTGACTGGCGGCTCTGCGCGAGCCAGTACGCGTACTCCAGGTGCGCGGTGGGTCCGGCGGCCCGGTGCCGGTGCCGTCGCCAGAAGTCCGCCACGGCGAGATGGGCGTACGTTCCCTGGAGCAGGGCTCCGACCGGCCGCGGGTCGATCCGCCAGGGGGCGCGGTGTCTCGCCGGCCCGCCGGCGGAATGCAGGTCGACGAGGTCGAGCAGCGCGTGCAGCTTCATGTGCTGGAACTCGTGCAACATCAGCAGGGCGAGGCCGGTCGCGTCGGGAGGTGTCGCGAGGGCGATCGAGCCACCCGCCCGGCGGGACGCCGCGCTGACGTTGCCGGCGGCCGGCGACAGCGGCACCATCGACCACAGTAGACATCGCATGGCCTCGGCATGGCGGGGATGATCAGCCACGATCAGCCGCCAGGCGTCGCCGAGCAGCGCGGCGAGGTCGGCCAGACCGCCGTCGTCGAGCCGGCCGGCGGGCGGCCACTGGTAGCAGTCCCGCTCCGGGTCCACGTCGTCGACGGCGATGGTGAGCCGCTGCCCGGACGCCTCGACGGCCAGCCGGCGCAGTGGCCACCAGTCCGGCGTACCGGTGTCGAACGGCGCCGGTACGGACACCGTGCCGGCGCTGCCGGTGACGGTGACCCCGGCATCCGTCCCGCGTACGGTGGCCGGCCCGGGGCCGACCCCGACGGCCGTGCCGAGCGCCGGCAGGTGCAGGTGTCCGGCGTCGGTGGGGACCCGGATGGTGAACCGCAACCCGGCCCGGGCGGCGCCGGCGGCGGCGTACCGGCACAGCAGGTCGTCGGGGTTGCCGCGGCGGAGCCGGGCGGCCGCCGCCGCGTCGAGGTGGGGTTGCGCGAGCACGGTCCGGACTGCCTCGGGAGCCCGCCGGTCGGCGGCCGACAGCAGGTCGAGCGCGGCGGTTCCCGCCGCCCCGGCCGTGTCGGCGAGCGCCCGCAGCAGCAGGCGGCGTTTGGTGAGCTGCCCGTCGCGCAGGACCGCGACGGCGGTCGGGTCGCCGTAGCCGGCGGCCAGGGTGCCGAACTGGGCCGCCGTCAGGCGAAGGGCCCGGACGGCCGGGTCAGATGCTGGAGTTGAAGGCAGAGACCGCGTCGGACCCGGCACCGGCCATCGCCTCCTCGGCAACGCGGCGCAGCGAGTGTCCGAGAACGGTGTCCTCCATGGTCAGCAACAGGTGCAGCGGCAAATCGGCAAGCTGGATGACGTCGGTGTCGATGTCCTGCCTGTGGTCTTCCACAACAACCCCTCTGGGCAAAAAGGTGCGGCGTTGTCGGCTTGGCGGGCCGACCGCGTCGGTGTCAGTTCCGGTTGAGCGTGAGCCATGATGTCGCGAACTCGACCGCCGGCCGCATCGGCAGGAACCGGCATTCCGCCGCGCCGACCCGGCCGACGGTGACCTGCCCGGACGTGCCCTCGAAGGCCGCACCGAGCCGGCCGAAGTCGCCGTCGTCGAGCGCGACGGTCGGATACTCGATCCAACGTCGGCCGGCACCGTCGGCCACCGCGCACGCGGCGATCCGGCGCGGCGGCGACGGCAGCCGGTATTCGGCGAGATGGAAGGCGGTGCAGCGGTTGAAGCCGACGCCGAGCAGCAGGATGTTGGCGTCGGCCTTTTCCAGCCGGGCCAGTGGCGACTCGTCGCCCAGCGGCGACTCGAGCAGGTGGTGCTCCATCAACTCGGCGGCGCGCGGGCCGATGGCGGCGAAGGAGGTCTGTGGGTGGTTGCTGCGTACGGCACCCGGCCAGGTCCGTACCCGCTCGGGGACCACGCCGACGGCGGTGCTGGGCGTGAGCGCGGCGTCGAACCCGGGCAGGTGGTCCCGGATGGTCTGCCACCACGACTCCGGCACCGGATTGTCGGTCCAGGTCGACGGGTCGCGGTTGTCCGGCGACTGGGCGGTGACCACGAGGTTGCCGGTTGGTCCGAGCACGTCGAGCAGGGCGTGCACGACGGTGGTGGCGCCCCCGCAGACCCAGCCCAGCGCACTCAACGACGTGTGTACCAGGACCGTTTCGCCGCGCGCCACGCCCAGCCGGGCGAGATCGGTCGCGAGGGAAACCCTGGTTTGCGGGCCGGACGCGGGTGCCGTCACGAGGCGTGATTCTCGCACCTGTCGGGGCTCGCGTACGTCCGACATGAGGTTCCATCCCCCAGATTTCGTCCAGACCGTACTGCCGGGTCGTGGTGCCGGTTGACCACCGCGGCCGGGCCACGGTGTCGACGGTCGACCGGCTCGCGACGGACCTGCGGACCGATCGGCCACTTCCGATGTTGGTGGTGAGTATCGAGAATTCTCGTTATGACGGCAACGACGTCGGCCGAGGTGCTCGCCGTTCGCTGGCGGCGGCAGAGCGTCTGGTCCCAGGGCGCCAACCAGCTCAAGACACAGATCCAACGGGCCCGGCTCGGGGCCATGCTCCTGACCGTCGGCGGCGCCCTGTTCAGTGCCGTCTCCGTCCAGTTGATCAGCTCGGTGCCGACCGGCGCCAAGGTCTTCGCCGGCCTCGCCGCGGTGTCGCTGGGGCTGGTGCCGGTGCTCGGCAAGGGCGCCGGATCCACAGTGGTCCGGGACTGGACCCGGGCGCGGTCGGTCTCCGAGGCGCTCAAGACCGAGATCTACACCTATCTCGCCGGGGTCGCGCCCTATCGGGGAGACGACCGCGCCACCGTCCTCGTCGACCGCCTGGACGCCCTGATGACCGGCACCGAGGATCTGGAGCAGTACGTGGCGGGGATCGCCCCGGTGCCACGTTCCCTGCCCGACGTGCACGACGTCGACTCGTACGTCCAGGGCCGGGCCCGGGCCCAGATCGACGGTTACTACCGGCGCCGGGCGGCCGAGCTGCGGCGCCGGGTCAGCCTGGTGCGGCGGATCGAGTTTGGTCTCGCCATGCTCGGGGCCGTTCTCGCCGCCGTCGCCGGATTCGTGCCGGGCGCCGGGCTGACCGCCTGGGTCGGCCTGGTCACCACGGTCAGCACCGCCGTCGTCGCGCACGCCGCCGCGGAACGCTACGAATACCAGCAGATCGAGTTCACCCGTACGGCGGACGGCCTGGAGGATCTGCTCGCGCGGTACGCCGACGGGCCGGGAGGCGACGACGCCGACGACGCGCTCGTGGCCAGTTGCGAGCGGGTGATCTCCATCCAGAACGAGGGTTGGATGGCCAAGCTCAACAGCGAGGATCTTGCCGTCTGACACCGGTCCGGCGCGGAGAGTGGGTAGGGGACCGATAGGGGTTCGGGCCGGCCGCCGCCGGCTCTAGCCTCGTTTCCGTCTGCTGGTGGCAGGCGGTGATAAAGATCATGAGCGGGCGGCGTGAACGGGTCGGTCGGGGGTGTCGGTCGCGTCGGTCCGGCCGGTGACCATTGCCTTTCGGCAACCATGTGCGGGGCTGCGGGTGCGGAGCGTGTCGGCGGCGTGGTTTTCCCGCGGTGATAATCCGAGAAGTGATCACATCGGCGGGCGAAAGCCGCATCGGCTGACATTGCTTCGATTGTCACAAAATTAACGACAAGTTGAATGTCTGGTCGCTTGCTCGTTTCCAGCGCCGTTGCCGGTCGCCGCTGTTACCGCCGCGTGATCTAAGTCGGCTTGCTGGCCTTGACCACATGGCGTTTTATAAGCCGGTGGTCGTCTTTCGGATGCCCACTTGGACGCCGAAAGCCTGGTGTAGCAGCTCGTTCACGCTTTGACGTAGTGAAAGGTCTTCATTTCCGGCTTCGCCGGCGTCCGGTCGGCGGTATGCGGCCACCGCGGTACCGATGGTGACGGCGGGTGGCACGGATGCCGGTGCCGACGACCTCGGGTCTGTCATGCGCTATTGGGGGGCGAATGCTGGTCGAGCGTGATATGGAATCGGCGCTTCTGGACGGGGCCCTGACCGAATGCGCGAGCGGAAACGGCGGCGCGGTCACGATCACCGGGCCGGTCGGTTCCGGCAAGACCGCGCTGCTGCGGCTGGTTGCCCAGCGGGCCGTGGACGCCGGCTTCACGTTCCTGATCGGCAAGGGCTCCCGGGCCGAGCGTGACCTTCCGATGGGACTGATGGGCCAGGTCTTCGCCGGGGCCGGCCTGCCCGAGGACGCCACGGCCGAGATCGCCCGACTGCTCGACTCCCAGGCGACGACCACCGGGACGGGGGACGGGCCGGTCGCCGAACACCCCGACGTGCGGGCGTGGCGCGGGCTGACCCGGGTCCTGCTCGAACTCGCCGACCGTACGCCGCTCCTGATCGGCATCGACGACGCCCACCTCGCCGACACCGAATCCATGCAATACCTGCTCTACCTCCTGCGCCGCATCGACCGGGCCCGGATGCTCATCGTGATCAACGAGTCCGGGGGACTGCGCCGCTCGTGGCCCATGCTGGCCGCGGAGTTGCAGAGCCAGGCGAACTCCCGGCAACTGCGGCTCAACCTGCTCTCGCCGGCCGGCGTGGCCACCGCCCTGGCCGGGCACCCGGACCTGGGCGCGGTCGGCCCGACCGCCTGGCACCGGGTCAGTGGCGGGAACCCACTGCTACTCAACGCCCTGATCGAAGACCACCGGGTCGGCCGCCCCGGCACGCCGGAACCGGCGGCCGGCGAGGCGTACGCGCAGGCCGTGCTGACCTGCCTCTACCGGGGCGACGAGTCGATGCTGCCGGTCGCCCGCGGGCTGGCCGTGCTCGACGGGCCGGCGACCCCCAGACTGCTCGACGAACTGGTCCGCGACATCTGCGCCGCGCCGACCGGTGGACTGACCGCCATCACCGAGGTCGGGATCCTGGCCGACGGCCGGTTCCGGCATCCGCGCGCCGCCGCCGCCGTACTCGACGCCATGAGCCCGGACGACCGGGCCGACCTGCACGAGCGGGTCGCGAAGCTGCTGTACCGCAACGGCGCGCCGGCGCTGACGGTCGCCCGGCACAAGCTCGCCGCCCGCCGGGCCGGTGCACCGTGGTCGGTGCCGTTGCTGCACGAGGCCGCCGAGCAGGCCCTCGCCGCCGACGACACCACCGTGGCGCTGGACTGCCTCCGGCTCGCCGAGCGTGGCCGGGACGGAATCACCGAGTGCGTACGGATCCAGGCCGCCCTGTTGCGTACCAGTTGGCGCCTCGACCCGGCCACCGCCGAGCGCTACACCCCGTCCCTGCTCAAGGCCGGCCTGGCCGGAGAGCTGCCGGTCATGGCGGCGGCGATGCTGGTCAACCACCTGATGTGGTTCGGCCGGCCGGCGCAGGCGGCAGCGGTCCTGGCCGCCGCCGTCGACGCTGTCGACCCCGACGACCCCGAAGCGGCGATCACCCTCTACCCGGTCGAGTCACGGTTCGCGTACGTCTATCCCGAACTGGCCGGGCAGCTACCGTGCGACCGGATCCGTCCACCGGCGGTGGCGCTGGCCACGTCGACCGGCAAGCTGCGGATCCAGACGGCCGCGATCATCGACGCGCTCCGGCACGGCCGGATCACCGAGGACGCGGTGGACGACGCACAGGCGATCCTGCAGCAGTACCGGATCGACGACCACACCTACGACGGGGTCCTCGCCGCGCTGGAGATCCTGGTCGCCGCCGAACACCTGGAGACGGCGGCGTTCTGGTGCGACTCGTTGCTGACCCAGGCTGACGAGCGGCACATTCCGACCTGGAGCGCCCTGCTCTCCTCGATACGTGCGGTAATCAGTTTCCGGCAGGGCGACATGCTGGAAGCGGAACGGCACGCCAGCACCGCGATGTGTCGCGTCCAGCCCGGTGGACTGGGCATCTTCGTCGGCATTCCGTTGTCGGTGCTCCTGCTTTCGGCGACCCGTCGCGGGCAATTCGAGAAAGCCCTCCGGTTGTTTGCCGTGCCGGTTCCGGACGTCATGTTCCGGACCCCTTTCGGATTGCAGTACCTGCGCGCCCGGGGTCGTTTCCACCTGGCCCGGGGCAGCTACAAGGCCGCGATGGAGGACTTCGGAACGTGCGGAGAACTGGTCGCCAAATGGGGCGGCGACCTGCCGGCGATTCTGCCGTGGCGCACCGACCTGGCGCAGGCGCGCCTCGCCCTCGGGCTGCCGGGCGAGGACCTGGTCACCGACCAACTCGCCCGGCTGGGCCCGGCCAACCGTCGTACCCGGGGGATAACCCTGCGCGTCCTGGCGGCGGCGACCGACCCGGCGCAACGGGTCCCGATCCTGCGTGAGGCCGTCGACGAGCTACAGGCCGGCGGTGACCAGACGGAACTTATCGAGGCGTTGACCGAACTCGGCGCGGCGCAGCGTGCGCTCGGCGAGCACACCAAGGCCAGGACGACCCATCGCCGGGCGCAGCAGGTGGCGACCAAACACGATCTCAACGACCTGGTCCCGGCCCGGCCGGTGAGCCACCTGAGGGCCGAGCCGGCCGGCGATTCCATGATCGAGGAGCTGAGCGACGCCGAGCGGCGGGTGGCGGCGCTCGCTGCCCGGGGGCACTCCAACCAGCAGATCGCCCGCAAGCTCTTCATCACGGTCAGCACCGTCGAGCAGCACCTGACCCGCGTCTACCGGAAGCTGCGGATCAACCGCCGCTCGGACCTGCCGTTCAGCCTGGCCGGGGATCTACGCAACACCGCGTAGTGCACGCCCGTGCCCGAACCGGTGCTGGCGCTCCGGTCGCGGTGACTGATCAACTGTGTACGTGACGGACGTGAATCGCACCCTGCGGCTCCGGCCGCCTCGTAATCCGGTCGAACGCCGGGCGATCGGTTGGTGGGCGGTGCAGGCGGTCGTCGTCTCCATCCCGGTCCTGGCCCCTCTGGTGGTCGTCGGGCTGCTGGTCCGGCCGGCACGGCAGTGGCTGCTGCTGGCCGCCGCGTTGATCGGTGTCGTGACGCTTTTCTACGCCCTGGTCGTGCCGTGGATCCGTTACCGGGTGCACAGGTGGGAGGTCACGAAGGACGCGGTCTACACCCGCCGGGGGTGGTTTCTCCAGCAGTGGCGGATCGCGCCGATCTCGCGTATCCAGACGGTCGACACCGTCCGTGGCCCGATCGAACAGGGCTTCGCGCTGTCGACCGTGACCGTCACCACGGCGTCCGCCAAGGGCGCGATCAAGATCGAGGGACTGGACCGGGAGAGCGCCGAGACCCTGGCCCACCAGTTGACCGAGGTCACCCAGGCCACCCCCGGGGACGCGACGTGACCGGTGCCGAGGAACACCCGGGCGGACCAGGCGAAGAGGCGGCCTGGCACCGGCTCGACGGCCGGACGCTGGTGGTCACCGCGATCTACCTGATCGGGTGGGTGCTCGCCGCCGGCGGCACGACCGCCTTCTTCCTGCTCCGGGGCGGTGTCTCCACGACGGTGGTGCTGACCTTCGTCGGCGGGCCGGCGTTGCTGATCGTGGTCGGTGGCGTTCTGGTCGATCTGGTCAATTGGCGGTATGAGTTCCACCGGGTCACCGATCAGCGGATCGAGAAGAAGTTCGACTTCGTGTTCCGTACCCACAAGTCGGTCGCGCGGGACCGGGTCCGCAGCGTCGACGTCAACGCCAACGTCATCTACCGGATGCTGGGTGTGGCGAGGGTCAAGGTCGGCACCGGGCAGCAGGACTCCTTCGGCGAGGTCGTCATCAGCTTCGACCCGGTGGACCGCACCGTCGCCGAACAGATGCGGCGCGAACTGCTGCGCAAGTCTCCGGAAGACACCGAACAGGACGACGCCGCGCCACTGGCCCGGTTCCGCTGGGCGTGGCTGAGATACGCCCCGCTGTCGATCGCCACCCCGATCCTGGGCGCCTCGGCCTTCGGCGCGGTGATGCAGGCCGCCGAGTGGTTCTCCGCCGAAGCCGCCGTGATCTCCTGGGTCGGCGACCTGTTCGACGGTGTTCCGCTGATCGTGATGATCGCGGCGCTGGCCGGCATCGGCATGGTGGTCGGCTCGATCGGCGCGCTCGCCCTCTGGATCGAACTGTGGTGGTCCTACCGGCTGACCCGGGAGTCCGGCACGCTGCTGGTCCGGCGCGGACTGGTCACTTCCCGGTCGTTGACCCTGGAGGAGCGCCGGCTACGCGGCATCGAACTGGTGGAGCCGATCGGGGCCCGGCTGTCCGGCGGTGCCCGGCTCGACGCGGTCGCCACCGGGTTGGCGCTGCGCGCCGACGACCAGCGCAGCGACCCGCGTACGTTGCTCCCGACAGCCCCGCGTGCGCTGGCGCACCGGGTGGCCGCCGCCATCCTGCGTGAGCCGGTGAACCCGACCGAAGCGGTCCAGCTCACCGGCCATCCGCCCGTGGCGCGGCGCCGGCGCCTCGGTTGGGCGGTGGCCGCGGTCGCCGGCTTCTCCGGGCTGCTCGCCCTGCTGGGTGCGCTGCTGACCGACGTACTGGTGGAACTGGCCTGGATCTCCGCCGTCCTGCTGCTGCCGGTCGGGATCGGGCTGGCGCTCGACGCCTATCGCAACCTCGGGCACGGCATCACCGGCGGATACCTGGTCGCCCGCCGGGGCACGATCCGCCGCAGCACGGTGGCCCTGCTCCGCGACGGGGTGGTCGGCTGGCAGGTCACCAGCTCGCCGATGCAGCGCCGGGTCGGCCTCGTCACCCTGACGGCGACCACGGCGGCGAACCACGGGGCGTACCGGATTCCCGACATCGGACAGGCCCAGGGGCTCGCGTTCGCCGACACCGCCGTGCCGGGGCTGCTGGGTCAGTTCCTGGAGTCCGACGATGACGACGAGGTCACTTGACGAAGTCGGGTGAGACCTGCGGTGGCCAGGTGCCGGCGTTCAGCACACCCATCGAGTACGCCCGGGACACCAGCGCGGCCCGGTTGGGCGCCTTCAGCTTCTTCATCATCGTCGCCACGTGGTATTCGACGCCCTGCCGGCTCAGGTAGAGCTCGCCCGCCAGGTTGACCGTCGACATGCCCATCGCGACGCCCTGCAGGATCCGGGCGTCGAGTTCGGTGAGGACCTTGTGCCGGGCGGTACGGATCGCCGTCTCGGCGGCCGACTCGTCCCACTGCAGCGTCACGACGATGCTGGCCATCAGCGGCGACCGGCCGCGTACGGGGACGGCGGTGAGCTGGCCGGGGAAGAGGTGGTCGTCGGCCCGTACGCCGACGATCCGTTCGCTGACCCGTTCGCTGCGGCCTTCGATGAGGCGGACGAACTGGCGGCGTAGTTGGGTCTGGGGGCCCAGCCGCAGGAAGTCGAAGAGGTCGCGGCCGACGACGTCGCCGGAACCGCCGAGATCGCGGCGGAACTGTTCGTTCGCTTCCTGGATCTTGAGCGTGAGGTCGACACTGGCCATGCAGATCCCGGACCGCTCGAGCAGTGACCGGTAGGCGTCCGCGTGCCTGTGCAGCTGTGCGAGCCGGGCCCGGTCGACGATCTCCTGCGGCGCAAGGTCCATCAATGCCTGTGACACGCGAACTCGTTTCCTCTCCATGGCGCGGTAAGCGGCGATCACGTGTGGTGATGACCTCGTCCACCGGAAGGGGCGAAGAACCTGTCGGACGCCAACGATCATGGTGGCGGGGGCGGCGAATGTGAAACCCGTATCCGCCCCCTATCGGCAGGGGACGAGCAGGGGGTCGCCACCTAGGGGTTGGTGATGCCGTGCCCCTAGGGGTGCCCGCGGAGGCGTCCTCGCGTGGCGGTCTCTACGGATCTTCCAACGGTTGCCACTGGCGTTACCTCAGAGTTTGCCCAGGGTGGCGGAATCGAGGTATGCCTGCCGAGGTCCGGCCGGGCATCGGACGACGGTGCCGAGGCATGCTTCTGTCATGACCGACGACACGGGCCGGGTGCTGGGCGATGCGGAGCGGGAGATCCTCGGGGCGATGCTGGAGTTGCCGATCCGGCACGGGTGGCGGTTGCGGGCCGAGGCGACCCGGCTCCGGGTGCGGGCGGTGTGCGGCTGCGGCTGCCCCACCGTCTACTTCACCGCCGGCCCCGTCGCCGGCACCGAACTGGTCGCCGAGGCGGAGGTGGCTGGAACCGAAGGCGACGTCGTGCTGCTCTTCGCGTCCGAAGCCGGCGTGGACTCCCTGGAGTACGTCTGGCTCGGCGAGATTCCGCCGGCCGGCTGGCCACCGGCCGGTTCGCTGGTCAATCTGCGGGTCCGCTGACCCGGCCGGGTTGCCCGGGCCCCGCGCGGTGGTCGGGGCCCGGGCGGGCCGTCAATAGGTGTAGGTGACGGTCAGTTCGTAACTGCTGCTGTGTTTCGGGGGAGTGAGTACGTAGGTCGTCGGGGCGCCGATTCCGACCACGTACTGGAAGGTGGTGTTGGCCGGGAAGCCGGCGAATGCCGTTGTCGTGCCGCTCCACGACTGTGTCGAGAGGTTGGGGTTGACGAGTAGGCATTGGGTGCCGTTCGGGCCGGCGCACAGATAGACGGTGTAGATGCGCTGCGGCGGCGGAATCTCCATGAAGATCCAGCGGTAGTAGACCGTGGTGATCACGGCGCCCGGCGGGGTCGCCGGTGCGGTGAACGCGTTTCCGTAGTAGAGCCAGTTGGTCTGGTAGATCGTCGGGTAGGACGTCCCCTGGTGCTGGTTCCAGGACGCGGTCGCGGCCTGTGCCGGGGTGGTGATCGACAGGGCCGCGAGTACGCCGACGAGCAGGCCGGCGATCGTCGCGACGATTCTCGTCCGGATCCTCTTGGCGGGGGCGGTCGGGGCAGGGGCGTTCGACCTACGGAGCATCGAGTCTCCACGGGAATGGGATGGGCCTGCCGTGGCCCGTGTGCACCAATGATTACGTGCTGAAAGAGGTCAACTCGACCGACGGAAAACGCGGTATTCGGAAAATGGGCAGGCTGCGTCCAGTCCATTTATGTATTGACAATCGCGCATCTCCGACGGTTTCCGAACCGGCGGCGGTGTGGGTCGGGTTGCGCGAGGGTGAGGTAGTGGTCACGCGAGGGTTGCGGGTACCCCCGGGGGGTATATGGTGAGGGTGGGAGGTGCCGACATGCGACACGACACGACAGCGCACGACGAACACGCCGGGCACGAGCAGCACGACGGCCACGGCGGTCACCAGGGGCACGACAAGCACGCCGGACACGACCCGGAGATCTTCCGCCGCAAGTTCTGGCTCAGCCTGGCACTGACCGTGCCGATCGTCGTGACCAGCCACATGGTGATGGACTGGTTCGGCTACACGCTGGACTTCCCCGGCATGCCCCTGATCGGGCCGGTGCTCGGCTCGGTGGTGTTCCTCTACGGCGGCTGGCCGTTCCTGGCCGGCGCCGTACACGAGGTCCGCGACCGGGCCCCGGGCATGATGCTGCTGATCGCGATGGCGATCACGGTCGCGTACGCCGCCTCGCTCGCCACCACCTTCGGCGCGTTCGACCTCGACTTCTGGTGGGAACTGGCGGCCCTGGTCACCATCATGCTGCTCGGGCACTGGCAGGAGATGAAGGCGATCGGCCAGGCGCAGGGCGCCCTCTCCGCCCTCGCCGCACTGCTGCCCGACGACGCCGAACGGGTCGGCGACGGCCGTGCCGAGCGGGTCCCGGTGGCCGACCTGCACGTCGACGACGTGGTGCTGGTCCGGCCGGGCGCGCGGGTGCCGGCCGACGGCCGGATCGTCGACGGCGGCGCCGAACTCGACGAGTCGATGATCACCGGCGAGTCCCGGCCGGTCGCCCGGTCGGTCGGCGACCGGGTCGTCGCCGGCACCGTCGCCACCGACTCCGCGATCCGGGTACGCGTCGAAGCCGTCGGCGACGACACCGCCCTGGCCGGAATCCAGCGGCTCGTGGCACAGGCGCAGCGGTCCAGCGGCCGCGCCCAGGTGCTGGCCGACCGGTTCGCCGCCTGGCTGTTCTACATCGCGATCGCGACCGCCGTGGCCACCTTCACGGCGTGGGCGCTGCTCGGCAACGTCGACGAGGCGGTGGTGCGTACCGTCACCGTGCTGGTGATCGCCTGCCCGCACGCCCTCGGGCTCGCCATTCCCCTGGTGATCGCGCTGTCCACCGCCGTCGCGGCCAAGGCCGGAATCCTGGTCAAGGACCGGCTGGCGCTGGAGCGGATGCGTACGGTCGACGCGGTGCTCTTCGACAAGACCGGCACCCTCACCCGGGGCGAGCACGTCGTCACCGCCATCGCCGGCACCCCCGGCACCGAGGGCGACGAGGTGCTGCGCCTGGCGGCCGGCGTCGAGGCCGACAGCGAGCACCCGCTCGCCAGGGCCATCGTCGCCGCCGCCACCGACCGGGGGCGACCGGCACCGGCCACCGACTTCCGGTCGCTGACCGGGCGCGGCGTGCGGGCCAGCATCGACGGCACCGGGTACGCCGTCGGCGGGCCGGCGCTGCTGCGGGAACTGGACGCCGACGTACCGGCCGAACTGGCCGCCGAGACGGCGGACTGGGCGCGGCGGGGAGCCGCCGTGCTGCACCTGCTCCGCCTCGACGAGGCAGGGCCGGCCCAGGTGCTCGGCGCGCTTGCCCTGGCCGACGAGGTGCGCCCCGAAGCCCGGCAGGCCATCGCCGACCTGCGGGAACAGGGCATCTCGAAGATCGTGATGATCACCGGGGACGCCCGCCCGGTCGCCGACGCGGTCGCCGCCGAACTCGGGCTCGACGAGGTCTTCGCCGAGGTCCTGCCGGCCGACAAGGACGACGCCGTGGGCGAGTTGCAGCGGCGCGGCCTACGGGTGGCGATGGTCGGCGACGGCGTCAACGACGCGCCCGCCCTGGCCCGGGCCGACGTCGGCATCGCCATCGGGGCCGGCACCGACGTCGCCATCGAGTCCGCCGGTGTCGTACTGGCCTCGTCGGACCCGCGCGGCGTGACCGGGGTGATCCGGCTGTCCCGCGCCTCCTACCGCAAGATGATCCAGAATCTGGGCTGGGCGGCCGGCTACAACGTGGTGGCGCTGCCACTGGCCGCCGGGGTGCTGGCCTGGGCCGGGGTGGCGCTCAGCCCGGCCGCCGGAGCCCTGCTGATGTCGGCCTCGACCATCGTGGTGGCCCTCAACGCCCAACTCCTGCGCCGGGTCCGCCTCGGCGGATAGCGCTCAGGTCAGCCGCCCGGGGTGACCAGGCCGGTCTCGTAGCCGAACACCACCGCCTGCACCCGGTCACGCAGACCCAGCTTCTGCAGGATGCGGCTGACGTGGGTCTTGGTGGTCTGCTCGGCGATGAACAGCGACGCGGCGATCTCGGCGTTGGACATGCCGAGCGCCACCAGCCGCAACACCTCCCGTTCCCGGTCGGTCAGCGCGTTGAGCGCCGTGGTGCCCGCCGGCCGCTTCGGCTGCGCGTCGACGAAGTTCTCGATGAGCCGGCGGGTGATGCTCGGCGCCAGCAGCGCCTCGCCACCGGCCACCACCCGTACGGCGCGCATCAGCTCGTCGGGTTCGCTGTCCTTGAGCAGGAAGCCGCTGGCCCCGATCCGCAGCGCCTCGTAGATGTAGTCGTCGATGTCGAACGTGGTCAGCATCAGCACCCGGGGGTGGTGTCCCTCGGTGCGTTCCGGGCCGAGGATCGCCCGGGTGGCGGCGAGCCCGTCCAGCACCGGCATCCGTACGTCCATCAGCACGACGTCGGGGCGCAGGCTGCGGCAGCGGTCGACGCCGGCGCGCCCGTTCTCGGCCTCGCCGACCACGGTCATGTCGTCCTGCGAGTCGAGGATCGCCCGGATGCCGACCCGGATCATCGACTGGTCGTCCACGATCAGAATCCGGATCACCCGTTGCTCCCGTCGGCTGCCTGGTCCCACCGTATCGGCAGCCGGGCGGCGACCCGGTAGCCGCCGTCCGCGAGCGGAGCCGTCTCCAGGGTGCCGCCGACCAGGCGGACCCGTTCCCGCATCCCGTGCAGCCCGTGGCCGGCCCGGCCGACATCCTCGGGCGGGCCGGTGGGGCCGGTCGGGGCGTCGTTGGTGACGACGACGGCGAGCACGTCGCCGGGTTCGAGGTCGACCCGTACGACGGTAGGGGCGCCGGCCGCGTGCCGGACGACGTTGCTCAGCGACTCCTGCACGATCCGGTACGCGGCCAGGGCGATCGCGTCCGACACCGTCGTGGCACGTACGGCGTCGGAGACCCACAGGTCGACGGGTACGCCGCCACGGCGTACCGACTCGGCCAGTTCGTCGAGCCGGTCCAGGTTGGGTACCGGCCGCAGGTCGACGGCGGCGTCCTCGTCGCGGAGCACGGCCAGCAGTTGCCGCATCTCGCGCAGCGCACCCCGGGCACCGGCGGCGATCTGCGCGAACTCGTCCCGCGACTCGTCGTCGATGTTCTTGATCCGGTACGCCGCCGACGTCGCCTGCATGTGGATCACCGACATGCTGTGCGCGACGACGTCGTGCAGCTCCCGGGCGATCCGGGTCCGTTCCTCGACCACCGCCCGCTGCGCCTGTTCGAGGGCCACGTCGCGGCGGGCGTCGACGAGCTGGCGCCGGATCACGGCCCGCTGCCGGAAGGCGATCGCACCGAGCGTGATCAGGGCCGAGTTCGTGGCGTAGATGACGAGCAACGGCTCGGCCTCGGCGAACGTATGGCCGGCCCGTAGGTCGAGCACCACCAGCAGGACGCACAGCAGCACGCTCGCCCACCAGGCCGTCGCCGCCGCCCGCCACTCGTGGAAGAGGCCGACCAGGGCCACGTGGGCGATCAGGGCGATCAGGCCCGGAATCGTCAGCGGCCAGGTCGGGCCGGCGTCGAAGGACAGCATGACCGCCAGGGCGGTCACCCCGGCGAACTGCACCGCGGTCGCCTGGACCGGCCACCACAGGGTCAGCGGCAGGGCCACCCCCTGTGCGATGCCGGCGCCGAACGCCACGACCAGCGGCACCTCGTATATCTCGGCCGCGACCGGAATGTTGACCGCCATCAACACCACGGCCAGCGCGCCGACCACCAGCCACGACCACGGTCCGAGCGGCTCGGCCGGGCGTACCGGCGCCCACAGCCTGGTTTCCACGATTCCTCCCCGTGCCCTGCTCAGGGCGACGGTACCGGGGTGGGAGTCAGGGTGACGTCAGGCCGCGGCGGTACGCCACCCCCTACCGCGGAGGTACGCGCGGGGTCGGCGAACTACCTCCGCCGTCCGGGCCGGAACGCCTCCGCGGGGCGACGACCGGCGCGGTGTCCCGTACCTAGTTTTCTCCCGTCGCCGGCGGAACCGCCGCCGGAGACGGCGGTGTGGAGGGGGCGGCATGGATCCGGCGCAGGTGCTGTGGACGGGGGTGACCGACCATCCGTACCTGCTGCTCGGGCCGCTGGTGCTGATCGAGGGTCCGGCGGCGACGGTCGTCGCCGGGGCACTGGTCGGTGCCGGAATGGCCCGGTTCTGGCCGATCTGGCTGATCGTCGTCGTCGCCGACGTCCTCGCCGACAGCGGCCTCTACCTGCTCGGCCGGTTCGGCAACCACCGGCGGGTCGCGCCGCTGCTGGGCCGGCTCGGCCTGCCGCCACACCGGCGGCAACGGCTCACCACGGCGGTCCGCCGCGCCCTGCCCCGCGTCGTGCTCGGCGCGAAGGTCGTCGACGTCGCCGCCGTACCCGCGTTCCTGGCCGCCGGGCTGGCCCGGGCCCCGTACCGCAGGTTCCTGGCCTGGGTGGCCGGGGCCAGCACGGTACGCGCCGCACTGCTGATCGGTGCCGGCGTGCTCTTCGGCCAGGAGGTCGCCCACCTGCTCACCTCGCCCGGCACCGGGCTCGCCGTCGCCGCCGGGCTGGCCCTGGCGGTCGTGGCCACCCACCTGATCACCCGGCGGCTCGCCGGAACCCGATTCGATCCCGTCAAGGAGAAACCATGAAGATCCTCATCGGTGCCGACACGTACGCGCCCGACGTCAACGGCGCGTCGTACTTCGCACAGCGGCTGGCGACCGCCCTGGCCGGCCGGCACGAGGTGCACGTCGTCTGCCCGTCGACCGGGTACGCCAGCCGCAGCACCGCCACCGAATCGGGGATCGTCGAGCACCGGGTCCGGTCGCTGCCCGTACTGCGCCGCAGAGGTTTCCGGTTCTGCGCCCCGGTGCGCCTGGTCGCCGCCGCCCGCCGGATCCTCACCGAGGTACGCCCCGACGTGGTGCACGTGCAGAGCCACTTCCCGCTCTGCCGGGCGCTGATCGAGGCCGCGGCCGGGCTCGGCATCCCGGTCGTCGCCACCAACCACTTCATGCCGGAGAACCTGACCCACTACGTGCCGGTCGGCGACCTCGGCCGGCGCCGGCTGCACGAGTGGGCGTGGCGGGACCTGGCCGGCGTCTACGGCCGGGCCGCGGTGGTGACCGCGCCGACGCCGTACGCGGCCGCACTCGCCGAGCGTGCCGGGGTGCCCGGGCCGGTCCTGCCGATCTCGTGCGGGATGGACCTGTCCCGCTTCGGCACCGGCCACAACTCCGCCGGGTTCCGGCTGCGCTACGGGGTGCCGGCCCGCCCGACGATCGGATACGTCGGCCGGCTCGACAAGGAGAAGAACATCGACGTCGTGGTCCGCGCCCTGGCCCGGGTACGTCGGCACGTCGACGCCCAGCTCATGCTCGT
Source organism: Polymorphospora sp. NPDC050346 (assembly GCF_040655695.1). NCBI lineage: Bacteria > Bacillati > Actinomycetota > Actinomycetes > Micromonosporales > Micromonosporaceae > Polymorphospora > Polymorphospora sp. NPDC050346. The sequence continues at coordinate 152,509 of NZ_JBFAKM010000014.1, forward strand.
CGGAACCGGGGCCGAGCGCGGCCGGCTGGCGGCCCTGGCCGCCGACCTCGGCGTCGCCGACGCACTCGTCTTCACCGGATTCGTCGCCGACGCCGACCTGCCCGCCGCGTACGCCGCCACCGACGTCTTCGTCAACGCCGGCACCGCCGAACTGCAGAGCCTGGTGACGCTGGAGGCGATGGCGTGCGGCGTACCGGTCGTCGGCGCGGACGCGTCCGCGCTGCCGCACCTGGTGCGGCCCGGCGACAACGGCCTGCTCTTCCCGCCCGGTGACGACGCGGCACTGGCCGACCGGCTGCTGGCGATCCTGGCCGACCCCGCCCGGGCGGCGGCCATGGGCCGGCGGAGCCGGACCCTCGCCGAGGAACACGACGAGGCCCGGACCATCGCCGCCTTCGAGGAGATCTACGCCCGGGTCGGCGGCCAGCGGTCGACGGTCCCGGCTGCCACGGTCCCGGCGCTGCGGGTGTCGGCGTGACGACCGGAAGTGGCCTGCTGGCCGACACCCGCCCTCCCGTCACCGTCGACGCTCCCGCCGGGCAGCGGCCCGGCGGACCGTCGGCCCCGGCTGCCGGCTGGTACCGGTACGCGCTCGGTGCGGTCACCGTCGCACTGGTCGCCGGACTGGCACTGCACGCGGTCGACGGGGTCCACCCGTTGCACCAGATGCTGAGCGAGACCGTCGCCTCGCCGACGGGCGTACTGCTGCTCGGTGTCGCGGCCGCCGCCCTCGTCACCGTCGCCGCCTGCCTGGGGATCGGCATCCGGCGGGCCGGGCTGCGCCGAAGTGGCCCGCTCACCCTGCTGCTCACGTTGTGGGCGGCGGGACTGGTGGCGCTGGCCGTGTTCCCGATGGACCTATCCGGGGAGCCGACCTCCTACGCCGGGCTGCTGCACCGCTACGGGGCAGGTGTCGCGGTCGCCGTACCCCCACTGCTCGGCCTGGTCGTCGCCGGTGCCGGCCGGGACGACGGTGCCCGGCAGCTCAGGGCGGCGGCGGTGGTCACCGCGGTGGCGGGTGTCGGGTTCGCCGCCGCCCACGGGCCGACGATCCTGCTCGACGCCGACTCGCTGCCGTACATCGGACTGCTCGAGCGGATTCTGCTCGCGCTGGTCCTGGTGGTCCTGGTCCGGGTCGCCCGGGTGCTGCGAGACGCCGGGACCGGGCCGTGAGCCCGCGGGCCGTCGGTTACGCGCTGGCGGGGCTGCTCGCCGGTGCGCTGCTCGTCAACGCCCTGCCGCACCTCGTGCACGGCGGCCTGGGCCAGCCGTTTCCGACCCCGTTCGAGGTGGCCTGGTCGCCGGCCGCGAACATCGGCTGGGGCCTGGTGAACCTGCTGCTCGGGGTCACGCTCGCCGTCGTGGTCTGGAACGGTCTGCGGACGTTGCCGTTCCTCGCCGGTGCCGGTGTCGGCAGCCTCGCGGCGGCCACCGTACTGCTGGTCGTCATGGGGTGATCTCGTGCAGCAACATGTCCCAGTTCCACTTCGGACTCCGCGGGCCATCGGGCTGACGTCCGCCCGGCAGGCCGGCCGCTACGGGGCGGTCAGCCGCCGGCTCGCGATGTGGCCGGCGAGGGCCGCCGTGGCTGCGCAGCCGGTGGCCAGGGCGAAGGCCGCCGTCGTGCCTCCGCTGTCGACCAGCGCCCCGGCCGTGGCCGAGCCGACCGAGATGCCGATGCCGGCGGCCGTCGTGAGCCAGGTCAGGCCCTCGGTACGGTGGCGGACGGCAACGGCCCGAGCGGCGATCGAGAAGCCGTCGATGAAGGCCGGTGCCAGCGTCAGACCGAGCATGAACGCGGCCGGGAACAGCCATCCGGTCGCTGGTACGGCGATGAACGGCACGGTGCCCACCGTCAGCAGCGGCAGTACGACGGCCAGGCGTCGGTGCGGTGGGCGGGACCAGTCGCGGGCGCCGTACCAGAGCCCGGACACGGCACTGCCGGCGGCGATCGTCGCCAGTATCCAGCCGCTGAGGGCTTCGGCGTCGTGCTGTCGGGCGTAGGCGACGACGGCGACGTCCAGCACGATGAGCACCATGCTGACCAGCGCGGATGTGAGTAGCAGCAAGGGAAGTCCGGGCGTGCGCAGGGCGGTTCCGGAGGCGGGCCGACCGGTGGGGGCGCCCGGGGGTTCGGTGCGGTGCTGCAGCGCGAGCGCGATCGAGCCCCCGGCGGCGAGCGGAACCGCCAGGATCAGGGCGGCCGCGGGATGCAGGTACACGACCACTGTGGACACCACGATCGGACCGATGACCAGAAGCAGTTCGTCCACGACCGACTCGAAGGACGTTGCCGCGTGTAGCCGTGGTGTGCCGGTCAGCAGATGGGCCCAGCGGGCCCTGACGAACGGCCCGATCGCCGGCATGCTGGCACCACTGGTCGCGGACAGGACGACGAGGACCCAGGCCGGCGCACCGGACGCGGCTGCGACGAGAAACCCGGTCCTGGTGATGGTGGTGGCGATGGCGGCGGCCATGAGAACCGGGCCCTGCCGGTGGCGGTCGGCGAGGCGACCGACCAGTGGGGCGACGAGCGAATACGCGAGGGCGTACGCACCGGAGACCAGTCCGCCGAGGCCGTAGGAGCCGCTGAGTTCCGAGATGAGGAAGACGATGCCCAGGACGGTCGTCAGGTGGGCCAGGCGGGCCGCGAGCCCGGCCGCGACGAAGGCGGCGGCGCCCGGCAGGGCAAGGAGTCCCCGATAGGGGCTGGTCAACAACACTCGCTCGCAGGCTCCACCCGGCATAAGCTAAACCAGGTTTCGTAGATTGTAAACGAGGTTTCGCATGTCGGATTGGGATCCGGCCGACGACGTCGGCACCGCACACCTCGGCCGGCTGCTGTTGCGGGCGCTGCGCCAGGTCCAGGCCAACGCGGTCGCCAGACTCCACGCACGCGGCCACCCCGGCATCCGTACCGGGCACTTGCCGGTTTTCGGCTACATCGACGACGCAGGCACCCGCATCACCGACCTTGCCGCCCGGGCCGGCATGACCCGCCAGATGATGGGCCGTCTGGTACGCGAACTGGAGGAGTTGGGGTACGTCACGACCCGGACCGACCCCGACGACCAACGCGCGGTGGTGGTCACTCTCACCGCTCAGGGGTACGGCTTCGGCGCGGACGGTGAGGCGGTGAAGGCGAGTCTCGAGCGGGAGTACGAGGAGCTTCTCGGCCCCGGGGAGCCGGCCCGACTCCGCCGGTCGCTCGCGCTACTGGCGAACCTGGGCTCCGGGGAGCGGGCGGATGGGTAGCGGTAAGGAGTACGAGGAGCTTGAGGAGGTTCCGGACGAGTTCCGGACCTTCGCCGCCCGGCACGCGCTCGAATACCGCAACACCCTGCCCGGCATCGCCCTCTACCTGGGAGGCGCGGCGCTGTTCGCCGGCGGCCTCCTGGTGACCACTCCCGAGGACCGCCGGGTCGGGCTCTGGCTGATCCTGCTGGGACTGGTGCTGCTCGTCGCCTGGATCGTGCTGCACCGCCGGAAGCTGCGCAGGGAGCGGGAGTTGCACCGCCGATACCTGCACTGGAAGCGGAAGCAGAACGAGCCCGGCGACCCGAACGAGTAGCCGCTATCCGGCCGGCTGGCTCCACCTGCCCCGGTGCACGACATCGGCGGTCGGCCGACGCCGGCCGCGCAGGTCGCGGGGCGGCTCCTCGCTGTAGCCGATCGAGACCGCACCGATCGGCGCGTAGTGCGCGGGCACCCCGAACGCCTCGCGGTACGCGTCGATGCGGGCGGCCGCGATGCCGAAGAAGCAGGCACCGAGGCCGGCGTCGACCGCGGTCAGCAGCATCATCAGCGAGGCCATGCCGGTGTCGATGTCCCAGTACGGCGCCGGCCACCAGGCTTCCGACCGGTCACTCTGTCCCTTGTCGGGCTGCGCGTACCGGTCGAGGTAGGCGTCCTTGTTGGAGTGCGCCACGATCAGCAGCGGCGCCTGGACGTTGGCCGCGAACCAGTTCTCCGGGTCCTGCTCCGGCCGGGCCGCGTCGCGGAAGCGCGCGATGTCGTCGGCGTTGTCGAGCACCAGGAAACCCCAGCCCTGGGAGAAACCGGCCGACGGTGCCCGGAGCGCGTTGTGCACGATCCAGTCGACGACATCGGGCGGGACCGGCCGGTCGGTGTAGGTGCGGACCATGCGCCGGCGCCGGACGACATCCTGGAACTCCATGGCCAGGAGTCTAGGAAAGATCCGGTTCGGTGAGAATCGGCCGCAGGGCTTCCCGTTGATACGGTGGGCCCGGCTCTTTCACCCGGGGAGGGGAGTCGGCCGTGGCAGATCGCGGAGCGACCGGTCCGGCGACGCCCGATCCGCGACAGTTCCACGTTCGGGCGGCCAGGGAACTCGAACAGATCCGCGCCCTCATCGAGGGCTTTCCGCTCTACGGGCTGGCGAACTGGACCGGTCTCCGGACGGTCAGCCGCTGGCAGACCCGCGACGGCGGGCTGGAGGTGGTCGGCCTCGGCCACGGCACTTCCCCCGGCCCAGGGCCCTACGCCGAGGTGCTGGTCAACGCCGCGGACGGGGCGGACCTGGCCCTCCACCGTCGCCGCGAGGTCCGGTACGAGACCGAACCGCCGCGCGACGAGGAGACCTTCCGGCGGATCGACCGCGAACTGCTGGCCGACGACCCGGACGAGGTGGTCATCCCGGTCGAGGGCGCACCGACCCGCTTCCAGGTCTGGCGGCTGCCCCAGGGCTGGGTCGCCACCACCGCCCACGGAGATCACCGCTGCACCGTGTCGGCGAGCCGGATCGAGCCGGGCGACGTCGAACTGTGCCGGGTGCACGACATCAAGCCCTATTGGGACGGCCGCCGGGTCTTCCCGCCCGGCAGTTGACCAAGCAGCAGCGCCCGGACGCCTTCACCCCCTTTCTGACCTGCGGGTTAGTCTGGTGCTGATGTAGAGATCCGGATTTCGAGGAGGGGCGGTGCCGGATTCCGAGAGCGCGTGCTGCGCACCGGGTCGCAGTACGGCCCCGCCGGTGGTCGGGCTACCGCGCAGCCGCCCACCGCAGGCGCCGGCCCGCGACGCCCGCCAGGTGCGGCGTGGCATGGTCACGGTGCCCGGTGGCGACTTCTGGATGGGCAGCGACCACCCCGACGCCTTCGCCGACGACGGTGAGGGGCCGGTCCGCCGGGTCGACGTACCGACCTTCCTCATCGACCCGAAGGCGGTGACGAACGCCCAGTTCGCCGCGTTCGTCAAGGCGACGGGACACGTCACCGAGGCCGAGCACTACGGCTGGTCGTACGTCTTCCACCTGTTCGTCTCGGGCGCCGCGCGGGCACACCTTCTCGACGGTGTCGTGCCGCAGGCACCCTGGTGGCTGCCGGTACGGGGGGCGGCGTGGCGTACCCCGGAGGGGCCGGGGTCGTCGATCGGTGACCGGCAGAACCACCCTGTCGTCCACGTGTCCTGGAACGACGCCTCCGCGTACGCCGAGTGGGCCGGTAAGCGGCTGCCGACCGAGGCCGAATGGGAGAAGGCCGCCCGGGGTGGGCTCGACCGGGCGCAGTATCCGTGGGGCGACGAACTGACCCCGCGCGGGCAGCACCGCTGCAACATCTGGCAGGGCACCTTCCCGACGTCGAACACCGCGGCGGACGGCTACGTCGGCACCGCGCCGGTGGACGCCTACCGCCCCAACGCGTACGGCATCTTCAACACGTCGGGCAACGTGTGGGAGTGGTGTGCCGACTGGTTCAGCCGGGACTGGCACGCGGCCGAACGTCCCGAGACGAGGAACGATCCGCGCGGGCCGGCGGAGGGCACCGACCGGGTCATGCGCGGCGGTTCGTACCTGTGCCACCACTCCTACTGCAACCGCTACCGGGTCGCGGCCCGGACCATGAGCCCGCCGGACAGCACCACCGGGCATCTCGGCTTCCGCTGCGCCGCCGACCCGGAGCCGGCCGGAAGCCGGTGACTCAGCCGAGCAGGCCGGCGAGGACCAGCAGCCCGCAGAGCATGACGAGCCCGGCGAGCAGGCGCAGTTGCGGGGCCGGTGGCCGGCGTTGCCGCACGGTGGAGGCCGATGCGAACCGGTGCCGCCGGTAGCCCCACAAGCCGACGGTCAGCAGCATCAGCAGGGCCGCCGCTCCGAAGAGGACGGTGGCGCCGGAACCCGCCGCCGCCCGTAGCAGCAGGGCCGCGTTGACCGCCGCGACCGCGCCGGTACGCGCCCAGGCCAGCGCCGTGCGCTCGGCCTGCAGACCCGCGTCGGTCACGGTATCGCCTCACCGCGTCCGCTCACGGTGCCGCCGGTGCGCTCGCCCACGGTAGGACGGCCAGCAGGATGACGCCGACGCCGACGACGGCGGCCCCGACCGCCATGACGGCCAGCAGCGGGGTGAACGGCAGCCCTCGGCCCAGCCGCATCGCCTTCTGGACCCGTACCCACCGCAGGTAGGCCGCCGCCGGCAGGGCGCTGCCGGCGGCGGCGAGTACCGCCGCCAGCAGGTCCCGCATGCCGGACAGGGCCGACGGCGGCAGGAACTGGACCACGGCGACGGAGCCGGCGAGCAGGGCCAGCGCGGTCCGGATCCAGGCGAGGAAGGTCCGCTCGTTGGCCAGCGAGAACCGGTAGTCGGGTTCGTCGCCCGCGCGGTACCAGGCCGGTTCACGCACCGCGGCCGGCCTCCGACCGGTTCAGAACCCGCACAACGGGTCCCAGGGGTCGTCGTCGGTGCCGCGGATCCACTGGTGGGCCGCGTTGACCTGCGGCTCGTACGCCCACGAGGTGTGCCGGCCCTTGCCCAGCGCCTCGCCGAGGAACGCCCGCATCCGCTGGCTCGTCACGATCTCCTGCTCGGCGTGGTCGGGGTCCCAGCCGTCCAGCACCCGCTGCCGCAGCCGGGTCCGGGTCGACCCGTGTTCCGGTTCGGTGGCGAGGTTGTGCAGTTCCCGGGGGTCCTTCTCCAGGTCGTAGAGCTGGTCGGGTAGGTCGCGGGCGTAGACGAGCTTGTGCCGGCCGTCGACGGCGGCGCGTACCGGGCGCAGCGTGCCCTCGGCGGAGTTCTCGATGATGACGCCCGGATGCCCGGCCACCTCGTCGGTGCGGTCGCGCAGCGCCCCGGCCAGGCTGGCGCCGGCGAACCGGCCGGTGACCCAGTCGGGTAGCCGGGCCTGCGCCAGGTCGGCGAAGGTCGGGTGCAGGTCGACGAGAGAGACCGGGGTGTCGATGCGGTGTCCGGCCGGTATGCCGGCGCCGGCCATCAGCAACGGCACCCGGACCGACCACTCGCGCAGCGTGCGTTTGAAGTACATGCCGTGCTCGCCGAGCTGGTCGCCGTGGTCGCTGGTGAAGACGACGACGGTGTCGTCCAGCAGGCCGAAGCGTTCCAGTTCGGCGGTGAACGACCCGACGACGTCGTCGATGTAGCTGGTCATCGCGTAGTAGCCGCGCCGGGCCAGGTAGGTGGTCTCGTCGGTGACGGTGCCCCGGTCGACGCCGTGGAACGAGTTGACCCAGCGGTCGAGCGGGTGGGCTGCCGTGCCGGCGGGTACGGGTTCGGGCAGGCCGATGTGCCGGCCCTCGTACCGGTTCCAGTACTCCGGCGGTGCGACGTACGGGTCGTGGGGCTGGGTGAACGAGGCCACCATGAGCCACGGCTCGTCGGCGCGGTCGTCGGTGGCCAGCGCCAGTTCCCGGATCCGCTGCAGGGCGTTGAACCGGACCTCTTCGTCGTAGTGCATCTGGTACGTCCACGGCAGCGGGCCGGAGGAACGCAGGATGTCGAGGTATTCCCGGCCGCCGTTCTGCTGCTCGCCGGAGAGCCGCGGCGGGTCGCCCTGCTCTTCCCAGGGCCGGGTCCAGGTCAGGTCGGGCGGGAAGATGTCGGTGGTGAGCCGTTCCTCGAAGCCGTGCAGCTGGTCGGGGCCGACGAAGTGCATCTTGCCGGCGAGGATGGTGCGGTAGCCGGCCCGGCGCAGCGTGTGGGCGAAGGTGGGCACCGAGGCCGGGAACTCCTCGGCGTTGTCGTTGGAGGGGACCTCGCTCGGCAGCCGGCCGGTCATCATCGCGGCCCGCGACGGCACACACAGCGGCGCGTTGCAGTAGGCGTTGGCCAGTACGGTGCCGCGGGCGGCGAGGGCGTCGAGGTTGGGGGTCAGGACGTCCTCGTTGCCGTACGGTCCGGTGCCGAACGCGCTGAGCTGGTCGGCCATGAGCAGGAGGATGTTGGGCCGGCTGCCGGGCGTGGTCAAGCTGTCTCCTAGGCGAGGGGCGCCGGGGGCGCCTACTTGTTGGCGTCGGTGAAGACGGTGGTGTCGAGGAACTGGTCGGGGTCGACGAAGGCCGGCAGCGCGCCGATGTCGACGAAGACCTGTTCCATCCGGCCGACCCAGTCGGCGACGGTGCCGTCGGCGTAGTAGGTGGCCCATTCGGTGTTGGGGTAGCTGCGGGCCTGCTGGTAGATCTGGGTGCAGACCTCGGTGGTCATGAACTCCGACAGGCTGGGGCAGCCGGCGGCCAAGGCGCCGGCCTGGTCGGTGACGATGTCGTCGTTGGCCTTCAGCCAGGCCTGGGCGATCTTGACCAGGGCGTCGCGGTTCTCGGCGTGGAACTTGTTGTTGGCGACCCAGCCGCCGGTGATCGCGGACTTCGGCTGGAACTGCTCGGCGGTGCCGATCATGCGGGCCTGGGGCAGGCGTTCCTTGATCTGGTTGTCGAACGGGGCCCACAGCGCGGCGGCCGGTACGCCGCCGGTGACGAACGTGTTGGCGACGGCCGGCATGTCCAGGTTGACCAGTTCGATGTCGTCGGTGGTCATGCCGTTCTCGGCGAGCGCGACGTGGAGCAGCAGGTGGGCGGCGGTGCCGGTGGTGGTGGCCACCTTCTTGCCGCGCAGGTCGGCGATGGAGTTGATGCCGCTGTCCGGAGCCGCCCAGATCTGCTGGATGTTGGCTTCGAGGTTGTTGAGCAGGAAGACCTTGCCCTGTCCGCGGGCCGGGAAGTTGGCGATGACGGCACCCATCACACCGACGTCGACGCTGCCACCGGTGAGCGCGTTCGACAGTGAGATGCCGGTCTGGAACGGCACCGTCTCGACGTCGAGGCCGGCCTCGGCGAAGTAGCCGCGTTCCTTGGCGAGCAGCAGGTGCATGCCGGGGGCGGGGCCGGCGATGTAGCCGACCTTCACCTTCTGGGTGCCGCCGTCACCGGTGGCGTCGTCGTCGGTTCCGCACGCGGTGATGGACAGGGCGAGCGCGAGTCCGGTCACCGCCGCGAGAATTCGTCGGTTCATGTCGTCTCTTTCCGGGGTGTGGGGGTGCCGCCGCGCAGCATCGTCTCGATGTGCCGGCGTAGTTCGATGAATTCCGGGTTGGTCTTCAGCTCGTGGTTGCGCGGGCCGCGCCAGGGCACCGGCACGATCTCCTGCACGCGGGCGGGACGGGCGGACATGACCACGACCCGGTCGGCGAGGAAGATCGCCTCTTCCACCTGGTGGGTGACGAACAGGACGGTGCGCCGCTCCTTCTGGTTGATCTCCAGGAGGGCTTCCTGCATGGTTTCCCGGGTCTGCGCGTCGAGTGCCGCGAAGGGTTCGTCCATGAGCAGGATCTCCGGGTCGACCGCGTAGGCGCGGGCGAGCGCGACCCGTTGGCGCATGCCGCCGGAGAGGGTCTTCGGCAGCGCGTCGGCGAAGGCGGTCAGGCCCATGAGTTCGAGGTACCGGTCGGTGATCTCGCGGCGCTGTGCGGCGGGCCGGCGGCGGGCCCGCAGGCGCATCCCGAACTCGATGTTCTTGCGTACGGTCAGCCAGGGGAAGATCGCGTACTCCTGGAAGACCACGCACCGCGACGGGCCGGGGCCGGTGACCGGCTTGCCGTTGACCAGGATCTGGCCGGCGTCGGGGTCGACGAAGCCGGCGACGGTGTTGAGCAGCGTCGTCTTGCCGGAGCCGCTCGGGCCGACGACGGCGACGAACTCACCTTCGGGCACGTCGAACGCGACGTCGTCGAGTACGGTGACCGCCGCCGCGCCGCGTCCGAAGCGTTTGCTGACCCGGTCGAGGGTCAGTCCGCCGCTGTTGACCGTTGTCGTCACCGGGTCCCCCTGTCCTGCCAGCGCACGAGCCGTACCGAGATGAACCGCAGTACCGCGTCCATGACCAGCGCGCACAGGCCGATCAGGATGATCCCGGCGTAGACCCGGGGGATGTCGAGGAAGTTGCCGGCGTTCTGGATGACGGCGCCGAGGCCGTCCTGTGCGGCGACGAGTTCGGCGGCGACCAGCGACGCCCAGCCGATGCCGAGCGAGACCCGGGCGGCGGTGAGGATGTGCGGTACGGAGAACGGCAGTACGACCCGGGTCAGCACCTCGATGCGGTTGGCGCCGAGGGTCTGCGCGGCCCGTACGTACTTGTCCTCGATGCCGGCGATGCCCTCGAAGACGATGACGACGGTGGCGAAGAAGGCGGCGTACATCAGGATGATGCCGCGGGCCAGTTCGCCGATGCCGAAGTAGACGATGACCAGTGGCACGAGGGCGATCGGTGGCAGTGCCCGGAAGAAGTTGACCAGCGGGTTGAGCGCGGCGCGGGCGATGGGGAACCAGCCGAGCAGGAAGCCGACCGGCACTGCGGCGGCGATGCCGACGGAGACCCACACGACGACCCGGCGGCTGCTGATGAGGACGTCGTTGGCGAGGCCGTTGCCCAGCCCGGTCCAGATGACCTCGAACACCGTGCCGGGGGTGGGCAGCAGGCCGTTGCCGACGACCTCGGCGGCGGCGGTGATCTGCCAGACCAGGACGAGGCCGAGGAAGCCGGCGAGGCCGAGCAGGCCGCCGCGCAGCCGGGCCAGGCCCCGGCGTGGGCCGCCGCGCTTCGCCGGGCCGGCGGGCGGCCCCGGCGGTGGCGGTGGTCCGGTGTCCGGTCGTTGCCGGCCGGAGGCGATGACGACTTCGGGCATGTTCTCTCCTGTCACCAGCGAGGCAGGTGGGGGTCCGGAACTCAACTCGTGGCGTGTTGCAGCGCGGCCAGTTCGTGCGCGAGGTCACGGGTGGCCGGGTAGGCGGCGCGGTAGACGCGGTAGAGGCGGTCGTAGACCTCGGCGTGCTCGGCCCGGGGCGCCACCACCCGCGCGGTACGGGCCCAGGGGGCGTCGGGTTCGACGAGGCCGGCCGCCTCGCCGGCCAGGCGCGCGTCGCCGTAGCTGGCGCCGATGGTCTGCTCGGGTAGTTCCTGGGGGCGGCCGGTGACGTCGGAGACGATCTGGGTCCACAGTCCGCCGCGTACGCCGCCGCCGACGGCGACCAGGCGGCCGGGTGCGGCACCGGCCTCGGTGAAGGCGTCGAGGTGGTGCCGGACGGCGTAGGCGGTCGCCTCCAGCGCGGCCCGGTAGAGGTGGCCGCGCCCGTGGCGCAGGGTCAGGCCGAGGATCGTGCCGCGGGCGTCCGGGTCGAACAGCGGGGTCCGTTCGCCGGCGAAGTAGGGGAGCGTCACCAGGCCGTCGGCGCCGGGCGGGGTCGCCGCCGCGTCGGCGACGAGCTGGTCGAAGCCGTCCTCGCCGGTGATGCGACGCCACCAGTCGGTGACGGCGCCGGAGGTGGCCGTGCCGCCGGCCAGGCTGGCGCTGCCCGGGGTGACGCCCCGGGTGGCCCACAGGCGGGCGTCGGTGAGCGGCCGGGCCAGCATCTGGACCAGGAACATGGTGGTGCCGTACATGAGCATGGTGTCGCCGGGTTCGCGTACGCCGACGCTGAGTGCCTCGGCCCAGGCGTCGATGGTGCCGGCGGCGACCGGGGTGCCGGCGGGGATGCCGGTCTGTGCGGCGGCGCCGGGGGTGGTCACGCCGACGATCTCGCCCGGCCAGGCGAGCCGGGGCAGTGCCAGTCCGGGGGCCACGATGTCGCACCACGGCTCGTACCACCGACTCGCGGCGAGGTCGTACATGGGCTGGCACTGGCTGGCGGAGTGGTGGTCGAGCACGTACTCGCCGGTGAGCCGGGCGACGGCGAGTGAGCTGGCCATCAGCAAGTGGCGTGTCCGGGCCCAGACGTCGGGCTCGTGCCGGCTCAGCCAGGACAATTTCGGGCCGGCTGACTGGCTGGTCAGCAGCGAGCCGGCGCGGTCGAGCAGGGCCGCCGTACCGAGCCGGTCGGTCAGTTCCCGCACCTCGGCGGTGGCCCGGGTGTCGACGCCGTAGAGGATCGCCGGGCGCAGTGGCCGGTACGCCTCGTCGGCGGCCAGGACGCAGGGGCCGATCCCGCTCACACAGACGGCGGCCGGCCGTTCGGGGCGGTCGGCGAGCAGCCGGTGGGAGAGTTCGACGACGGCCTGCCACCAGTCGTGTTCGGCGTCGTGCTCGACCCAGCCGGGGCGCGGCATCGAGGTGCGGTGGGGGCGGACGGCGGTGGCGAGCACGGTTCCGTCGGGGTGGGCGAGTACGCCCTTGGCGCTCGACGTGCCGATGTCGATGCCCAGCAGGACCTCGGTCATCTGGCACCTCCTCGCCCCCGACCTGCGCGTACGTGTTTCCGTCGCGTTAAGTCCGATCAATTAGGCGGTAAGATATGACCAATGCTGGCCCAGTGTCAAGAGTCGCGTTTTCCCTGCTCGTTGGGCGGATTGCGGGCGGCGGGTGTACGCCGATAAGGTATGACCATTCGAGGGAGGGCCTATGCAGACGCGGTCGACCGAAGTGGACACTCCGGGCCGACGGAGCCGGGTGGACGAAGCCGAGGTGAAGCTGCGGGCGCTGATCGCGGAGTACCAGCGCACCGGGGTCACCCGCCTGCCCCCCGAACAGCGGCTCTGCGAACTGGTCGGCGCGTCCCGCAGCACCCTGCGCGACGCCCTCAGCCGGCTGGAGGCCGCCGGTGAGATCGTGCGCCGGCGCCGCGTCGGCACCCTCATCACCGCGCCGGCCCGGGCCGCCCACGCCGGTTCGCTGGCCTATCCGGTCGACCTCATCCTGTCCCTGTCCGACTTCCTCGCCGAGGCCGGCGCCGACTACGCCGTACGGGCCGTCAACATCGCGCGGGAGACCGCCGACGATGACGACGCCGCCCTGCTCGGCGTGGCCCGCGGCGAAGCGGTCTACCGGGCGGTGCGCCTCTACGAGGTCGAGGGGCGGGCCGCCGCCCGGCTCGAACACCGGCTGCCCGGGGCGTTCGACGGGCAGCCGGTGCGGATAAACGCGCTGACCGACGGCATCACCACGTTCCTGCGGGAGACGGAGAACATCCGTCTGACCCGCAGCGACCACACCATCACCGCCGAGGCTGCGACCGAAACCCTCGCCGGGGAACTGGACGTCGCGGTCGGGGCGCCACTACTGGTGATCGACTGTCAGCTCTACGCGGCGGGGCCGTACGCGGTGGCCACCGGGCGCCTCGTCTTCCGCCCGGACGTCCTGTGCCTGACCGCCTCCGCCGATCCGGCGCTGTCGGCCCACCGGCAGTCCGGCACCTTCGGCCTGACTGCGCTGACCGCCGGTCGCTAGTGCTCTGACCATCGGTCACGGTGTTGGTCAGGTGGCTCGGGTGGGGGAACCCGGTGAGATTGGAACACGCTCACCGGGTCCGCCCTGCCCGCCGCCCATCGGCCGTCAGGTTTTTGGCGTACGGTATCGACCGCCGCTGCTCGGGAAACTGCCAAAACGATCACAGGGCATCTGAGGCGGATATCTTGATCGATCGATCATCCGCCCGCCGTGGACGGGTGGGCGTCGTGTACCGCGTGAACGCGGGTTCGATCTGTGCGTCGGACTGCACTGCTTCAGGAGTATCCGTGGGCAACTATGTCACCCGACTGTTCAGCATCTGGAGTACCTGCATGGTTGTCGTACGTCGCGCATAGCATGCGTGACGAACGCGACGCCTTTGGGGAGGTCCGATGGCGCTTCGGCGCGTAAGCCTGTCGGTCGTTGTTGTCCTGCTGGCGTCGGTCAGCCTCGTGGCAAGTACGGGGCCGGAGCCGACGCGGCTGCGAGTGGAGATTACTGGGCTGCCGCCTGACGTGGCGGCGCATGTGGGGATTGTTGGGCCGGACGGAGTCGACTATACGATCACGACTACCGACGAGCGGCCAGTGTCTCCTGGTGCATACAGGGTGAAGATCGGGTCGGTGAAGGGCTCGGGCATCACATTTCATCCGGCTGATGACCAGTATGAGGTGGTGGTGAAGCCGGAGCGAACCACGATGACTGCCGCACCTTACCGGGTCGCGATCCCGGACACGACCGAGGTTCTCGATCCGGATGACCCCACCATCGTGCGGGTGCGCGATCTGGAGATCGTGTTCACCGCCAAGTCGCCGCAGGCGGCGGATCTGCAGCCAGGTGATCATCTAATTTCCGGCGAAGGCGAACGCGTACCCCACCTCTTGGTTCGCCGGATAGCAGCGGTAACCCCGCGTGGGGACGAGATCGTCGTGGACACCGAGCCTGCGACCTTTGATGCGGCACTACCCGCCGGGGTTGTCAGGTTCGACACGGTCGAAGGGCTCACAATCCTGCGTCCGGCTTCCTTCACGCCGGACGCCAAGCCCGACCCGCTCGTGGAGTTCAATCATTCGCTCAACCTTGAAGAAGATCATGGTTGCACCAGAGGCGAAGTCTCACCAGGCGAATCCGAGGACGGACGGTTGCCGGGCGAGAGGCGCACCGTGGGCAACATTCAATACCGGCTCGACGATATCGACCTTGAACTCGATGGTGAGTTTTCGTGGGACGGCATTGTCCGCCCGACAGTATCGGTCTCTGCGGGTGCGACGCTGACGGTCAAGGAGAGCGTGGAAGCCAAGTTCGAGATGGCTCTCAGATGTGCTGTCACGGCCGAGCGCAAGGTTGGGCTGGGCTGCGAAAGCGTGCTAGCCCGAATCGTCAGGATTGGCCCGATCCGACTAGGTTGCGAGTTCAAGATCGCTGGAGAAGCGTTCGTGGAGTCGAAGGGGAGTTGGAGAACCGCTGCCATCGAGACGCAGACCTCGCTCGGGTTCGAGGTGGGCTATCGCTCCAATGAAGGCGGATTTCACGGGGACCGGTTCCTGACCAGCAAAGAAACCAGAGAAGCGCCGGCGATACCCGAGGTCGAGGTCTCGTTCGGTGCCAGTGCCCAGTTTCAAGCGGAACTGACAGGTCAGGATCCCGTCGGCGTCGCAAAGCTCGCGATCGCCTTGAATATTAAGGCCGGCCCGACGCTCATCAGCAATTTGACCGAGTTTCGCGGCGACTTCAAGGCGGCTCCGACAGTCGAGTTCAGTGCGAGACTTGGCCGCGGATTCCTTAAATGGAAAGACACCGCAAAGATAGATCTCCCCGCGGTGGAGGTCAATCTGTGGCGCATCGCCAGACCCGCGCCTGAACCATCGGCTTCGCTGTCGCCTACGTCGCCCTCGCCGACGATGTCGGCCGAGGAGCAACTGTCGCAAGCGCAGCAGCAGAAAGCATTCGAGGAATGGTATACCGCAAGGTATCTCAATGCTGCTCGGAGTTGGGGAGGCGAGTTGGATGACCTCGACTTCCAGGTTCTCGTGATCGACGATCTTAACGACGACACCCTGATTGACTTTGTTGTTGTCGATCGAACGCCAGGATATTGTGGTTCTGGCGGGTGCTGGACCACGACGTATCTGACGAGATCACTGGGTAACTATGACGATGTGGCGATGTTCGGCTCGGCAGATGCCATGCCGGGGGCAATGGTGGCGACGCGTCCTGGCAGGGACGGCTTCAAGGAGATCATCGCCACGGAGCAATTCGTCAGCCATGAGCCGCTTTACTCTGTATATGTGATGGGGCGAGAAGGGTACACGCATTCCCATTGGGAGTACTGCGGCGGGAACGCCTTCGAGATGTGCGAGCCCGTCGAAATTGCACCGCTGCAGCCGGGCCATGGTCTAGAGGTTGCTCCAGGCACGGTGGTTCGGGAACGACCTGATCATGGCGCGCAGAGCATAACTGTCGGATCAGGCGAAGGCGTCCCCTATAGCGGAGTCGAACATCCTCACCCTCCTGTGGGTGTCCTGCTGGACGGCGAGTGGTACCTGCTCGACGTATGGAAGGGCTTCAGCGGCTTTGTTCCCGCTTCGGCAGTCACACGCTAGCCGGGTTGCGTTACTCGATCGGCAGGTGTGTGACGACCTGCGCTGACAGTGCGGGGTGTTGACGGACGGCGGCTTCGTCGGTGACGGCGTCATATTGGTAGTGGCTCGGCCGTCCACTGCGTTGCGTACCTCCGGCTTGCCCGAAGGCTGTGCGGCAAGGTATGCCGGTCATCGGTACGGTGGTGCCAATTGTTCCCAGGCCTGGAAATATTGGGTGGCAGATGACCGACCAGCCGTTGAACGACGTGCTGCATCCGGTGTGGTGGCGGACCGTGCGGGCCTACCCTGGCCGGGAGCTGACCACCGGCCAGCTCCGTGAACTGATCGTCGATGTGCCGGTCGCTCCCCTGTATCACCCTGTCGGCATCCTCGCCAAGGCAGGCGTGCTGCGGGTCGTCGCCGAACGGCAGGTACGCGGCGCGGTCGAGCGGCCGCACCGGCTCGATGAGTCCCAGCATCACGTCGACGTGGCCGGGGCGCGGTGAGCGCCGTCGGGCAGGTCGCCGGCCGGGTCGCCGAACACTTCGGGATCGAGCTGACCGACGTCCGCGCCGTCGAGACCGGTGCCGACCGAGGCGCCGACCTCTTCCGGGGCACCGACGTCGCCGGGACCGACTTCGCCGTGAAGTGGTCGGCGAACGACTCCGCGGCCGGCCTGGTGATCCCGGGAGGGCTCGCGGTCGTGGCACCCGGCACGGTCGCCGACGTCGTGCGTACCCGCGACGGTCGACTGTGGACCGAGGTCGCCGGACGGCGCCTGTCGGTCACCCGCTGGGTCACCGGCACGCCGGCCCTGCAAGGTCCGCTGCGACGGGAGCAGTGGACCGCGTACGGCCGGTTGCTCGCCCGCCTGCACCGGCTCCCGGTCGACGACGATCTGCGGGCGGCGGTGCCGGCGGAGACGTACGACCCGAGCCGCTGGGTGCGTGCCTTCGACGCCGCCGACCACGCCGTGACCGGTGTCGGACGGGGAGCCGACGAGATCCAGGAACGGCTGGCCGACGGGTGGGCGGCCGGTCGTGGCAAGCTGGTCGAGGTGCGGGACCGGGCCGTGCGGCTGGCCGCCGAATTGCGCCGCCGCACCGACCTGCCGGCGCCGGTGCCGTGCCACGCCGACCCGCACCTCGGCAACGTCATCGCGACCGGGGACCAGTCCGTCGTCCTGATCGACTTCGACGACGCCGTACTCGCCCCGCCGGAACGTGACCTGATGTTCGTGCTCGGCGGGGGAGTGCTGCCGTTCGCGCCCGCCACGGCCGTGCAGCAGGGCTGGTTCCTCGACGGCTACGGGGCCGTGGAGCCCGATGCGGACCTGCTGGCCTACTACCGCTGCACCCGCGCTCTCGAAGACGTCACCGACCTGGCCCTGGTCGCCCTCGACCCGACCCTCGACCCGCCGGAGCGGGCCGAGAACCTCGGCTACGTCGAGGGCGTGCTCGGGCCGTACGGGCTGCCGGCCCAGGCGCTGCGGGACGGGTAGCCCGCCGTTCGCCTGCCCGGGCGCGCCGATGGCGGCGAGAATGGGCGGCGAAGGGCTACGCGGAGGGGGCGGCAGTTGGGACCGGTGGGCCACCGCAGCGTGCCGCACACCGCCGACGTACGCGTCGAGGCGTGGGCGCCGGCCCGCGAGCGCTGCGTGGCGGAGGCCGTCGCCGGCATGGTCGCCAGCTTCGCCGAGGTGCCGGCGGATTCGGCGGGGCCGGTCGTGGAGTTCCGGGTCGACCCGGGCACCGACGAGGACATGCTGGTCGCCGTACTCGACGAGGTGATCTTCCGGATGGACACCGAGGGCCGGCTGCCGGCGTCCGCCGACGTGGCCGCCGTCGACGGCGGGTTCGAGGTACGGCTGCGGATGGCCGACCCCGACCGGGTCGAGGTGGTGGGCGCGGTGCCGAAGGCGGTGTCGCTGCACGAACTGAGGTTCGCCCCGGGCGCCGACGGCTGGTCGTGCGCGGTGACCCTCGACGTGTGACGGCGGCCGGATGGCCACCGACGGCATGACCAGCGCCGTCAGCCCTTGACCACGCCGACCGGGACCAGCCGGGCCACCCGCCGGCACAGGCCGCCGCCCTCGGCCGACCCGACGACCGCGGACACGTCCTTGTACGCCTGCGGCGTCTCCTCGGCGAGCCCGCGCATCGACGCGCCGCGTACCGAGATGTCCTGGGCCTCCAGTTGGTCGCGCAGGTCCTTGCCGCGCACCGACTTGGCGGCCTGCGTGCGGCTCTGCGCCCGGCCGGCGCCGTGGCAGGTGGAGGCGAATGCCGGGGCGCCCGCGACCCCGGTCAGCACGTAGGACGGGGTGCCCATCGAGCCGGGGATGAGCACCGGCTGCCCGACGCCTGCCAGGTCGGCGGGCAGGTCGGGGTGGCCGGGCGGCAGGGCCCGGGTGGCGCCCTTGCGGTGTACGCAGAGCTGCCTGTCGGTGCCGTCGACCCGATGCGACTCGATCTTGGCGAGGTTGTGCGAGACGTCGTACACCAGGTCGAGGCGGCGGCCGACGGTCCGTTCGAACACCCGGCGGGCGGCCTCGCCGAGCAGCTGCCGGTTGGCCCGCGCGTAGTTGGCGGCGGCGGCCATCGCACCCAGGTAGGCGCGGCCCTCGGGCGAGGAGACCGGCGCGCAGGCGAGCTGCCGGTCCGGTACGTCGATCCCGTAGCGGGGCATCACCCGCTCCATGACCCGTACGTGGTCGGTGCAGATCTGGTGTCCCATGCCGCGCGAACCGCTGTGGACCATGACGCAGATCTGGCCGGGCCGCAGCCCGAACGCCTCCGCCGCGTCGTCGTCGTAGACGTGGTCGACCGCCTGCACCTCCAGGAAGTGGTTGCCGGAGCCGAGGCTGCCGACCTGGCCCTGCCCGCGCTGTACGGCCCGGTCGCTGACCTGGTCGGGATCGGCGTCCGACACGGCGCCGTGGTCCTCGCAGCGGGTGAGGTCGCGTTCGACGCCGTGGCCCTGCTCGACGGCGTACCGCGAACCGCCGAGCAGCACCTCGTTCAGTTGGGCGCGGTCGTCGATCTTCCAGACGGCGCCCCTGGCCATGCCGCGCGGGACGGCCCTGTCGAGGCCGTCCATCAGCCGTTCCCGCACCCGGGGCAACTCGGCGCGGTCCAGGTCGGCGGCGAGCAGCCGTACGCCACAGGAGATGTCGAACCCGACGCCGCCGGGCGACACGACGCCGTCCGTCGCGACGTCGGTCGCGGCGACCCCGCCGATCGGGAACCCGTAGCCCCAGTGCACGTCGGGCATGGCGTACGACGCCTCCACGATGCCCGGCAGCGTCGCGACGTTGGCGACCTGTTCGATCGCCTTGTCGGCGGTGACGTCGGGCAGCAGGGACCGGGAGGCGAAGACGACGCCGGGTACCCGCATGTCGCCGTGCGGGTCGATGCGGAACCGGTACGGCGACTCCTCGACCAGTTCCATGGCACCACCTCCCAGGGTGTCGGCGCGGGCTAGGCCAGGCCGGCGGCGGCCTCGTCGATGGCGTCGTTGATCAGCGCCGCGAGGTCGACGTCGAGTGCGGTCACCGCGCGGGCGTTCGTGGTCTGTACGACCAACTGGGCGGTCCAGTCGTCGGGCCGGCTGATCCGTGGGCCGCGCCCACTGTCGATCTTGAGCTGGTCGAGGCGGGCCAGGACCCGGTCGAGCTGGTCGGGTGGCAGGGTCAGGGTGCGGGTCAGCGCACTGACGTTGCCGGTCCAGCCGGGTAGCCGGCGCAGCGCGGCGATCAGTTCGTCCTCGTCGAGCGGGGCGGTGTGCCGGTTCGTGCCGACCAGGCCGCCGCCGGGTGCCGGTGGGTGGGTGAGGTCGGTGAGGAAGTCCGGCAGTTCGAGCGAGTCGAGCAGGTGTCCGTCCTGGGCGGCGATGGCGCCGAGCACCGCCTGTGTCTGGAGCAGCGCCTGTTCGGGCGGGCGTTGGGCGAGGCCGGCGACCTGCTGGACGAACCCGGACAGGCCACGGCCGTAGTACGGCTCGCTGACGTCCTGTCCGTCGGTCAGTTCGGCCGGCAGGGCGTCGAGCAGCCGCTGCTTGTCGTTCTCGGGCAGCGCGCGGGCGAGCACGCCCACGGTGGCGCGGGCGGCGCCCTTGGCCTGGTCGAACCCGACGCCGGTGCGGTCGCCGACCTCGCTGACGAGTTCGCGGTAGCGCAGGCGCAGGACGCCGGGGTCGGCGACCGTGTCGCCGTACGGCGGCGAGTGCGGCGGGCGGGGTGTCTGCGGGCCCGGCGGCAGGTCCGGCCTCGGTGCCCGTGGGCCGGGTTTGCGGGCGCCGGCCGGTTGCGGGCCGGCCCGTTCGTTGCGTCGGGCGTGTTCGCGCTGCTTGGAGCCGCCGAGGCTGGCCCCGGCCCCGCTGGCGGTGCGGCCCTGTTCGCGGGCGGCGGCGGCGAGCGTGCGTCGCTTCTGGTTGTCGCCTTCCATCTCCTTGGCCATACCGCCGACTGCCCGTCCCGCCCGGACATATGCGTCCGGGTAGTGGGGGACGGCGTGCGTGGCTCAGTGTGTGCCGGGTTGAGCCAACCTGCTTGCAGTCTGAGCCAGAGTGGTGCCATAGTGGCTCACATGGAACTCACGCCGTACGTCGACCTGCTCCGGCGGGAACTCGCGGTCGCCGCCGACGCCGGCGGTGACGACGCGCGCGCCCTCGCCGAACGCCTCACCGCCCCGCTCGAATCCGCGATCCGGCTCACCCTGCTGGAAGCGCTGTCCGCCGCCACCGCCGAGATCACCCGCGACCTCGCGCCGGGCTCGGTCCACCTGCGGCTGCGCGGCCGGGACCCGGACTTCGTCGTCACACCGGCCCGCCCCGCCCCCGGGGCGCCGGAGGAGCCCGTGCCCGCCCCACCGGCGCCCACCTTCGACGAAAGCGGCGGCGGCGGGACGTCCCGGATCAACGTCCGCCTGCCCGACGAGCTGAAGGCCCGGATCGAGGAGGCCGCGGGGCAGGAACGGCTCTCGGTCAACGCCTGGCTCGTCCGGGCCGCCGCCGCCGCGCTCGAACCCGGCCGCAACGCGACATCCGGCCACCGCGCCACCGGTCACGGCCAGCGGTTCACCGGCTGGGTGCGCTGACCCGCCAGCCCTTTCCGTTCGGACCAGTCCACCCACCACGTAGGGGACCAGCCATGCCGACCTTCGACACACCGCAACCGATCTCCGTCACCGTGAACCTCGGCTTCGTCGTCGGCAACGTGCGACTCGTCGCCGGCACCCGCACCGACACGACCGTCGACGTACGCCCCGTCGACCCGTCGAGCAAGGTCGACCGCAAGGTCGCCGAACAGACCCGCGTCGAGTACGCCGACGGCAAGCTGCTGGTCCGCGGCCCCCGGCTCGGGACGCTGTTCACCCGTAGCGGCGCGGTCGACGTCACGATCGAACTGCCCGAGGGCTCCCACCTCGACGGCGAGACCGGCATGGGCGAGGTGCGGCTCGAAGGCCGCCTCGGCGAGTGCCGCTTCAAGAACGGTTACGGCGACATCCAGCTCGACCGGGCCGGCCCGGTACGCCTCAACAGCGGCAGCGGCGCCGTCATCGCCGACCACGTCGAAGGCGGCGAGGTCACCGCCGGCAACGGGTCGGTGCGGATCCGCCGGATCGACGGGCCGGCGACGGTCAAGAACTCCAACGGCGACAGCTGGATCGGCGAGGCCGGCGGCGACCTGCGACTCAGGGCGGCCAACGGGTCGATCACCGTCGACCGGGCGCACGCCGACGTCACCGCGAGGACCGCGAACGGCGGCATACACGTCAGCGAGGTGATCCGCGGCACGGTGGTGCTGGAGACGGCCGCCGGGGTCGTCGGCATCGGTATCCGCGCCGGCACCGCCGCCTGGCTCGACCTCGACACCACCTTCGGACGTGTCCACAACGAACTGGCGTCGTCGCCCGCGCCGGACACCACCGACGACACCGTCCGGGTGCGGGCGAGCACCTCCGTCGGCGACATCACCGTCCGCCGCAGCGTGACCTCGAAGACCTGAAGGAGAAGCGATGCCCATTCCCGCGATCACGGCCACCGGGCTGCGCAAGGCGTACGGCGGCAAGGTGGTGCTCGACGGCGTGGACCTGACCGTGCCGGCCGGCACCGTCTTCGCGCTGCTCGGGCCGAACGGCGCCGGCAAGACCACCACCGTGAAGATCCTGTCCACGCTGGTCCGCGCCGACGCCGGCGAAATCCGGATCGCCGGCCGGGACCTGGCCCGCGAACCCGACGCCGTACGTGACGCGATCGGCGTCACCGGGCAGTTCTCCGCCGTCGACAACCTGCTCACCGGCGAGGAGAACCTGCGCCTCATGGCGGACCTGCGGCACCTGGACCGGGCCACCGTCCGGCGCCGGACCGCCGAACTGCTCGACCGCTTCGATCTCGTCGACGCGGCCGGCAAGCCGGTGGCCACCTACTCCGGCGGGATGCGGCGCCGCCTCGACCTGGCGATGACCCTGGTCGGTGAGCCGAGCATCATCTTCCTCGACGAGCCGACCACCGGCCTCGACCCGCGCAGCCGGCGCACCATGTGGGAGATCATTCGCGGTCTCGTCCGGTCCGGGGTGACGCTCTTCCTCACCACCCAGTACCTCGCCGAGGCCGACGAACTCGCCGACCGGATCGCGCTGCTCGACCACGGCCGGCTGATCGCCGAAGGCACCCCCGACGAACTCAAGCGCCTCGTCCCCGGCGGCCACGTCAGCCTGCGGTTCGCCGACCTGTCCGGGCTGGAGTCCGCCGCCCGTACCTTCCCCGGGGCGACCCGCGACGACGAGACCCTGACCCTGCGGGTGCCCGGCGACGGCGGGGTTTCCTCGCTGCGTGCCCTGCTCGACCGGCTCGACCGCGCCTCGATCGAGGTCGACGGCCTCGACGTGCGCACCCCCGACCTCGACGACGTCTTCCTCGCCCTCACCGGCCGCCCCGAAAGGGAATCCGTGCGATGAGCACCCTCACCTACGCCGTACGCGACTCGACCACCATGCTGCGGCGCAACCTGCGGCGGATGCAGCGGTATCCGGGGTTGACCCTGATGCTGGTCGGCATCCCGGTGATCCTCCTGCTGCTGTTCGTCTACGTCTTCGGCGGCACGATGGGGGCCGGGCTGGGCGGGGCCGGCGGCCGGGCCGAGTACGCCAACTACATCACCCCCGGAATCCTGCTGATAGCGATCGCCGGCACCGCCCAGGGAACGGCGATCTCGGTCGCGATGGACATGACCGAGGGCATCATCGACCGGTTCCGTACCCTGTCGATCTTCCGGCCGTCGGTGCTGGCCGGCCACGTCCTCGGCAGCATGATCCAGACGATGCTCGGCCTGGCGGCCGTCACCGGGGTCGCCCTGCTGGTCGGCTTCCGGCCCACCGCGAACCCGGTCGAGTGGCTCGCCGCGATCGGGCTGCTCGTCGCCGTGACCTTCGCCGTCACCTGGCTGTCGGTCGCCTGCGGCCTGGTCAGCAAGAGCGTCGAGACGGCCAGCAACCTGCCGATGCCGCTGATCCTGCTGCCGTTCCTCGGCAGCGGCTTCGTCCCGACCGAGTCGATGCCGGCGGGCGTGCGCTGGTTCGCCGAGCACCAGCCGTTCACCCCGATCATGGAGACGCTGCGCGGCCTGCTGATGGGCACCGGAATCGGCAACGACGGCTGGATCGCGCTCGCCTGGACCATCGTGATCACCGTGGTCAGCTACGTCTGGGCCAAGCGGCTCTACAACCGGGACACGTCCCGCTGACACCGGTCGGGTCGGGCGGCAGCGTTTGCCGGTCGACCGTGCTGGGCATCTGTCCTGATGTAGGCCGATATGGGGCTGCCGAACCGATGGGTGGACAGCCTCGCTGTCACAAACCCTGACGGAGGGGAGCCGGTCATGCCCGCGGGATCCAGCCCGAAGAGGGAACGTCAGTACAAGCACATCAAGGCCAGCGCGAAGCGGCGGGGCGTCTCCGAATCACGCGCCGAGGAGATCGCCGCCCGCACGGTGAACAAGGAACGCGCCCGCGCCGGCGAATCCAGGACCGCGAGCCGGTCCTCGGTCAAGGACATCTCGTCCGGACGCCGGGGCGGCCTGCGGTCGCACAGCGGCGCCGAGGGGCGCACCAAGGAACAGCTCTACAACGAGGTCAGACAGCGCAACATCAAGGGCCGCTCCACGATGACCAAGGCCCAACTCGAAAAGGCCCTGTCGAAGTAGCCCGGAGTGTGTGGGCCGGACAAGACGGGGGACCTGCCCGGCCGACACGTGGCTGCAACGGTACGGCGCCCACCCCGTGCCCCGGCATCGGTCGATCAGATGACACCAGGATGACGTCGAAGGCCGGGTGCGGCGGGCTGACCCACCACACCCGGCCCCGGCTACGCGGCCGTTCCCGCTCAGTCGTAGAGCGCGTCCTGTTTGTGCCACTGCCAGCCGGACGCGGTCCGTACGCCGATCGTGATCGAGTCGGTCTCGCCGCCCTCGGGCCCGGGCCACCAGGCGGCCCACCAGCCCAGGTTCGTGCTCGCCTGGATCCGCCGCCCGTCGGGCAGGGCGAGCTCGACGCCGGTGACCGCCGGGTCGATCCGCCCCACCACGTTCGAGTACTGCGAGTCGCCGGAGCCGAGCGAACTCATCGACTCGATGGTGATCCGGGCGGCGCCCGGCTGCCTCGGGCCGGTGGTCGCGTCCGCCAGCAGCATGGCCGCGGTGGCGCGGCCGGGCTCCAGGGACAGGCATTCCACCACCGTCGCCCCACTCATCTTCACGATGGCCAGCGTCGCCTGCCCGCGCTGCTCGGCGAGCAGCACGTCCGACGTGAAGACCGCCGGATCACGCTCCATCGACCTGGCGCAGGCCCGGGCCACCGGCAGCGCGCGGGCCGCGGACAACATCTGCGGTTCCGGCGTCCAGGACGCGTACGCGTTTCCGCCTCCGCTCGGCAGTAGCGAGGGTACGGCCACCAGTGCGGCGGCGGCGACGGCCGCACCGGCGAGACCGACGGCGAGCCGGCGACCGCGCCGCCGTACCACCGGCACCGCCTCGGCCGTACCGGCCAGAATCCGTTCCACGTGCGCGTTCGCCCGCGACCACTCCTCGGCATCCGGCTCGCGACGGCGGACCGGGTCCAGCACCGCCAGTTGGTCGAGGTCCCTGTCGTCGATCATCTTGACGCTCCCGTCCACAGCCGCTCGTCGCCCAGTGAGTTCCGCGTTGTCCTGCCCGGCGCCGCCGCCGGGGCGCCCGGCTCCAGTGCCTTGCGTAGCCGCTGCCTCGCCCGGCCCAGCCGCATGGCGAAGGTCGAACGGCGGCAGCCGAGCACCGTCGCGGCCTGCTCGGCCGTCAGGCCGTCGAACGCGACCAGCGCCAGCACCTCGCGGTCGCCGGCGCTCAGCGTCCGCCAGGCCCGGACCAGATCCAGCCGTACGGCGGCGGCCGTCGATCCGTCGGCCTGCGCGTGCTCGGGTTCCGACGCCAGGCGTAGGTCGAGTACGCGGCGGCGCAGCCATCCGCGCGTCTGGTTGGCGATGGTCCGGCGGGCCACCCCGAACAGCCACGGCCGCGTGTCGTCGGGTATCTCGTCCAGGCGTCGCCAGGCGACGAGGAAGACCGTCGACACGATGTCCTCGGCTTCGCTGGACGGGACCCGCCGTTCGACGAACCGCAGCAGGTCCGGGTATGTCTCGGTGTGCAGTGCCCGGAAGCGCCGCTCCCGCGCGGTCCGCTCCGTGGCGGGGCCCCCGGCGCTCACCGGGGATTCTCGTTCACCGTCATGCCCCCTACCTGTCCGGCTGGCCGGCGACTGCCACACCGTGGTTCGTGACCGTTGCTTCGTCCGCCGCGCCGTCATCAGGTTCACATACCGTCGAAAGTCAGCGAATCGATTGACTTTCGATAGGTAGCGAGTGATAGTCGATGTATGTTGGCGGAGCATCGGGCCGTAGCCCCACTCAGAGTCTTCCTCGTGTTGTTGTTCGGGATCCTGGTCGTCTTCCAGACCCTCTCGCTGCCCGGACAGTTCAGGCACATGGCGCAGGAGGCCCCCGAGGACGCCTACCTGCGGTGGCCGATGACCGCCATCGCGGTCTTCCTGGTGCTGTGCGTCCAGGTGGTGATCGTGGCCACCTGGAAGTTGCTCAGCCTGGTCAAGAACGACCGCATCTTCACCAAGGCGTCCCTGGTGTGGGTCGACACGATCGTGTGGGCCATCGTCGCCGCGTGGGTGGTGCTCGTGGGACTTCTCCTCTACGTCGGATTCACCGGGGACGACCCCGGGATGCCGATGCTGCTGTTCCTGACGTCGGTAGGGGTCGCCGTCGTGGGGCTGCTGATGATCGTGATGCGTGCGCTGCTGCGCCAGGCGACCACCCTGCGGACCGACATGGAAGCGGTGATCTGATGCCCATCGTCGTCCGCATCGACGTCGAGTTGGCCAAGCGCAAGATGAGCGTCGGCGAGTTCGCCGAGCGGGTGGGGCTCACCCCGGCGAACGTGGCCGTGCTGAAGAACGGGCGGGCCAAGGCCGTCAGATTCAGCACCCTGGAAGCGATGTGCCGGGTGCTCGGCTGCCAGCCCGGCGACCTGCTCGAGTGGGTCGACGAGTGATGAAATGGCTCCTCGCCGTCGTCGCCGTCGTGATCGGGGTCGCCGGAATCGTGCACGGGGAGGCCGACGACTCGCCGGGCCTGCAGATCCTCGGCGTTGCGTTCGTCGTCGGGGCGGTCACGTTCGGCGTACGGAGCATCCGCCGCGGCAGATAGCACCGGACACGCGGTCGTCGGCTATTGCGTTGCCAGCCGGCGGCCGCGCTGCCTAGCCTGCCCTTCGTGCAATGCTGTGATCTTCAGGTCCGACCGTGAGCGGCCGGCTACGGGAAATCGCCCGACAGACGGTCGAGATCGCCGAAGTCGGCCGCTACCTCGACAGCGCCGGCGGCAAGGTCGTCATCGCCGATGCCGTACGGGCCGCCGTCGCCGGAACCCGCCACTACCCGCCCGACGCCGCCCTGTCCGTCCCCGACGGCAAGCCCGGTGCGGGCTCGGTCGAGGTGACGCACGAGTCGACCCTGGCCGCCGCCCGCCGCCTCGGACCCGCGGCGGCGTGCCTGGTGTTCGCGTCGGCGAAGAACCCCGGCGGCGGCTTCCTCGGCGGGGCGAAGGCGCAGGAGGAGAGCATCGCCCGCTCGTCCGCGCTGTACCCGTGCCTGCTCACCGCGCCGGACTTCTACACCTTCCACCGCGAGCAGCGCGACCTGCGCTACAGCGACCGGGTCATCTACAGCCCCGGCGTGCCGGTGTTCCGCGACGACAAGGGCAACCTGCTCGACCAGCCGTACCGGACGTCGTTCCTGACGGCGGCGGCACCGAACCTCGGCGCGATCGCGCGCAACCAGCCCGGACACGTCGGCGACGTGCCGGCGGTGCTGGCCGCCCGCGCCCGTCGGGTACTCGAGGTCGCCGCCGCCCACGGGCACCGGACGCTCGTGCTGGGCGCGTGGGGCTGCGGGGTGTTCCGCAACGACCCGGCGACGGTCGCCGACGCGTTCGCCACCGCGCTGCGGGCCGTCGACCGGTTCGACCACGTCGTCTTCGCCATCCACGACAACCTTCCGGGTACGCCGGTCTACGCCACGTTCAGGAGGCACCTCGGGACATGACCGACACCCTGGAGACACTGATCCGGTCGAACGACTGGCTGATGCGGGTGCTCACCGTCGTCCGCGACGAACGGATCCCGGACGCCTGGGTCGGCGCGGGGGCGCTGCGCGACCTGGTCTGGGGCGAGCGGTACGGGTCCGGGTTCCGCCCCGCCGAGGTGCGCGACGTCGACGTCGCCTTCTTCGACGACAGCGACCTCAGCCGTGAGTACGACGACCGGGTGACCGCCCGCCTGGGTGAGCGGATGCCCGGCGTCCCGTGGGAGGCCCGCAACCAGGCGGCGGTCCACACCTGGTACGCCACCAAGTTCGGCGGCGACCCGGTCGAGCCGCTGACGTCGATCGCGGACGCGATCGGCACCTGGCCCGAGACGGCCACCGCCGTCGTGGTGCGGCTCGACCGCGACGACCGGATCGAGGTGTGCGCGCCGTACGGGGTGGCGGATCTCCTCGACGGAGTGTGGCGACACAATCCGCGACAGGTCACAGTGGACCGTTCGCTGGCCAGGCTCGCCCGGCACCGGCCCGCACAGCGGTGGCCGGGCGTGACCGTGATCCCGCCGGCCTGAGTCGTTCCGGGCGCTGTCGACGGGGCGTCGCCACGCCGGTTCGACACGACGTGACCGACACGATGTCTACAGTGGTCCGATGGTGCTGACGAGGGGATGGTTCGGTACGGATCTCGGGCCGTACCGGCGCGACGACGGGACGTACGACTACTTCCCGCCCGACAGCCTGCCACCGCTGCCGGAGCCGCTGTTCGACGGCCGGTTCGCCTGGCTGGCCGGGGCCCGCGATCCGCGGGGCGCGTACATGCGGCCGATCGACGTGCGGGCGGACGGGGCGTTTCTCGGTACGGGGTTGCCGGATCCGTTCGTGGAGTTCATGAGGCGGCCGGAGCTGTCGGGCGCGGTGCCGTCGTGCACGGCTTGCTGGTGGCAGCCGCCGGCGCCGCCGGTGCCGAGCCCGGTCGGTGCCGGCGCGAGGCTCCTGCGGTTCCTCAACGACCAGCAGGACTGCCTGTTCTGGTACCTGTACCTGGAACCGGACGGCGGACACCGGGTGGTGGCCGGCGGGATCAACTACGACACCTGGGTCGAGGACGGCGTCGACGAGGTGGACGCGGCCGGCGATCTGGTGGAGGTGGCGCCGGACTTCGAACGGTTCGTCTACCGGTTCTGGGTGGAGAACCTGGCCTGGTTCGAGGTGGTCGGCCAGGAACGGGACTGGGACGCCCTGTCGCCGCCGGTACGGGACTACCTCGCCCACTACCGGGCCGCCGCTGTCGGCTCGTAGTGCTCCGCGGCGACAGTAATCCGGGCGGGGGCTGTTCGATGATTCCGCCAGGCTGAGGCGTCAGCCACCTGCCGGCCGGTGCCGTCGTCGGGGAGCGACTCACCGCCGGCCGGCTGTGACCTGCGCGAGTTCCTGGTTGATCCCCTCGAGGTCGAAGTGGGCGGGGTCGAATTCGGCCGCTGAGGACAGCCCGAGCCATTCGAGGCGTTCGGCGTGTTCCTCGTGGGTCGGGTCGGCCAGGATCTCGATGAGGTCCTCGTAGCCCCAGATGCCGCCGCAGTCCTCCGGTGGCGCGGTCCGGCGGCCGGCGAGACAACGGGGATAGCTGATGCCCGCCTCCGTGGCCCGGACCTCTTCCACCACGATGCTGTGTTCCCAGTTGTCGCCGAAGTCGTAGGTGTAGTCCAGGCGGCTGCCCTTACGGGCCGCGACGTCGCGGATCTTCCTGGTCGCGGCGGACCTGATGTCGAGTTCCCGGTCCGGGATCCCGTACCGGCCGGTGGCGTTTTCGAACATCCACATGTGGTAGTTCTCCCAGCCGAAAGCAGCCTGGATGACCAGATGCAATTCGTGCAGGCTGGTGTCGGAGGGCACCTCGATCCGTCGCCAGATGGGCGGCCTGGCTCCGTGCAGCGACACCTTCAGCCGGTGCACCGTTGCGGTCGACGACGCTTTTCGGGATACGCGCTGCCGTGTTGACAGGTTCCGGTACGGGCCGGCGTCGGGCAGCAGCGCGGCCCGGCTTCGGACCAGGTCCAGGAACATGTCGACGTCCTCGACCTGATCGGGTTCCACCGGACAGGGCGGTTGCTCCAGCGCCCCGTGCAGGATCGCCCGGGCTTCGGCCGGCTGGTAGTCCGCGAAGCGGAGCCCCTCTTCTGCTGCGGAGGCGCGGTAGGCGGCACGGATCTGGTCGGGTTCGTCGGTGGGCCAGCAGTCCTTGACCCCACCGCCGAGGTCATGGTCGATCAGTACGGCGATGGCGTGCTCTCGTCGCCCGTAGCGGAACGTGACCGCGACCGTCTCCTGCGCCCCCAGGTCGTCCCTGTAGCCGAAGCAGGTTCCGACCTTCGGGTTCCCGAGATCCTTGACCCACGGCCGGTCGGTCAACCCGCCGGCGACGAGCCGGTCGGCGGCCTCAGCGGCTGTGGGCCGTACCGTTGCCGGCCCGACCGCCGCCATCGTTCGCAGGAACGCCAACGCGGCGGCGCCGCCGTATGCGGCCGTGTCTTCGACGAGTGCGGTCAGCATTCCGGCAAACCGGTCCGGGTCGGGTTCCGCGGAGCGGAAGGCGGCGACGAACTCCAGCCCGGATATCTCGGCGGTCAAGGGGTCGACGCCGCGTGCCAGCAGCGGCGTCCACTGAGCGATCAGATTGGGTAGCGCATCGTCGGGGGTCGGCAGCGCGTCGGCCTCGGCCAGGCGGGCGAAGATCTCATCCGGGCCGCCGGCGTCCAGCATCCGTAGCACCTCGTCCGGGGCGCCGGCTGCCGCCAGTGCCTGTCGCAGCAGGCCGACCTCGTCGGCCGTCCCGCTGGCGGCATCCACGTCGCTGGTGTTCTCGGCCCGGGTGGTACGTCGCTTCGCCATGGGCTGCCATCCTGCCATCTCGGCCCCTGGCAGCGAGCGTCGCCAGCGGTGATCGCCGAGGCCTGTGACCGACGCCGGTAGGGGTGCCCGACGCACCTCGCGTCGACCAACGATGCATACCCGGTATGCTCTCTGGTCATGGCCCCTGATCATCGTCGTGTGGCGCTCGCCGCGGTGGTGGGCGGCTTCCTGCTGGGGTTCCTCGACTTCGTGTGGATCAAGTGGGTGCCGTACCCTTTCGCCGACCTGGGCAACTCCAGCGCCGTGTGGGCGGTGGCGGCCTTCGGCTTCGGCTACTGGGTGCGGTCGGGCTGGCTGCGCGCGGCGCTGGGCGCCGCCGTCGGACTCGTCGTCGCGGTGCCCAGCTACTACCTTGCGGCGACCCTGATCCAGGGCGACGACCTGGCCGTGCTGTGGGCGCCGACGTCGCTGCTCTGGATGTCCTTCGGTGTCGTCGCGGGGATCGTCTTCGGCATCGGTGGGACGTGGGCGCGCGGGTCGGGGTGGCGGCAGGTGGTGGGGACCGCGCTGCCGGGCGCGGTGCTCTTCGCCGAGGCGGGGCTGCTGGCCAGGGACATCGGACACCCGAGCTACGGGATCGATCCGCTGTGGACCGCCCTGATCAACGTCGTGCTCGGTGTCCTGGTCGTCGTCCTGGTCGGCGGGACGAACCGGCGGCGGGCACTCGCCCTGGCCACAGCTGTGCCCTTGGCCGTGGTCGGGTTCGGGGCGTTCCTGGTCGCGGGATTCCGCTGACGGCCGGGCCGGGGTCCGGTCCGGGCGAACCGGTACGCGGGCGGGTGTCGGACGCGGCGGTTAGCATGCCGGCATGGCCGTCGATTTGTTCGCGGGAATACCGGTCAGCGACTACGCGACGTCGCTGGCCTGGTACGAGCGCCTGCTCGGCTCCCCACCGACATTCCTCCCCAATGACATCGAAGCAGTCTGGGAACTCGCGGAACACCGGTACGTGTACATCGAGCAGCGGCCCGACCACGCCGGCCACGCCATGCACACCCTCTTCGTCGACGACTTCGACACCCGCGTGGCGGAGATAGTGGGGCGGGGACTGGAGCCGGCGAAGCGGGAAACCTACGACAACGGCGTACGGAAGACGACC
Organism: Polymorphospora sp. NPDC050346; assembly: GCF_040655695.1. Classification (NCBI taxonomy): domain Bacteria; kingdom Bacillati; phylum Actinomycetota; class Actinomycetes; order Micromonosporales; family Micromonosporaceae; genus Polymorphospora; species Polymorphospora sp. NPDC050346. The sequence continues at coordinate 184,200 of NZ_JBFAKM010000014.1, forward strand.
TTCCACGACCCCGACGGCAACGAGATCGGGTTCGGCGGCGCCCCGCTGTGACCGGGCGCCCGCCGCACCCGGTGGGCGTGATCAGGGCCGCCGTTTCCGCTGCGTCGAGCGCCGGTGGGCGTACGCCAGCAGCCGTTCCACCTCCGCCCACGTCCCGGGGCCGGGGTTGCTGACGCTCACCCAGCCCTGCACCGCGTACGCCGGGTGCGGCACGATCACGTCCATGGCGGTGAAGTCGATCGTGTCCCTGTGTTCGGCGAACTGCTCGGGCCCGTAGCCGAACAGCCGCCGGAACTCGTCGCGGCCCGCCTCGATGTTGAGCCGGAACACTCCGGCGCGGTCCAGCCGCGACCGGTCGTCGAAGCCGGGGATGTCGTGGGCGACGATGGTGGCGAACGGCCGGTGCCGGTCCGGTCCGGCGAAGAAGAACCGGTCGTCCCAGCCGAGTTCGGGTGCGCCGAGGTCCGGGCCGGCCCGCATCTCGGCGACGTCGGGCAGCTCCAGGATCCGGGCGGCGAGGGCCGCCGCGGCCGGCGAGAACCGCTCGACGTGCCACACCGCGTCACAGTGCGAGACCGTCTCGGCGTCGAGCGGGAAGTATCCCTGCTCGGGTGTCACGTCGGTGCGGACCCGCGCGCCTTCGACGAGCGCGGCCAGCGGGGCGGCGGCGAAGAGCGGACCCTGCCCGGTGGCGGCACCGATCCTGCCCTCGTACGTGTCCTCAGCCGGTGCGTCGAGTTTCAGGGCGACGCTGGCGCCGAGGCTGCCCAGGACGACGGCGTAGCGGTCGCCGAGCAGCGCCGACACGATCGAGCCGGCGCTGGACCATTCGAGGTCCATGTCGGCGAGCCGCCACTGGCTGGGGTGCCGCTGAAGGTGCCGGTTGTTGGCGAAGACCAGGGTCGGGCCGCGGCCCTGTTCCGTCGTACGGATGTCGAGCAGGTTCTCGGCCATCAGGGCGTCCCGTACGGCGAGCAGCCGGGAGGTGCGGTCGGCGGCTGGGGCCGGGTCGGCGGCGACGGCGTGGTAGCGCAGCAGGCCGAGGGCGGTCGTGCCGTGCAGCCGGGCACACCGCCAGTCGTCGCGGGTCGAGGCGGCGACCAGCCGGGGTGCGTGCGCGTACAGGGCGGTCAGCAGGTCGTCGGTGAGGATCCGCAGTGTGCCGGCCGCCTCGGACCGGCCGATCGACTTCGCGGCCTCCATCAGCGCGGCCGGGTCGCTCCACCGGGTGTCGTCGCCCAGCAGCCGCTCCAGGTCGTCGACGCCGGCCGGCAGCGGCTCGGTGCCGAGGTGGTTGACGAGATAGTCGCAAAGATGCCGCAGGTAGGGGCCGGGCCCGACGGCGTGGGTCATCTCCAGGGGCGCATCGAAGCCGTGGAACGCCAGCCGCTCCGCCGGCGGTACCGACCCGTTGTACGTCCGCATCCACTCCACGAGTTCGCGGGTGGCGGCGCATGCGCCCAGGCCGTGGGTGAAGCCGTCGGCGAGCACGTCGTCGATGGTCCCGCCGGCACCCCGGACGTAGGTGTCGACGGCCAGCGCGGCGACCCGGTCGGATTCGACGGCGATGGATCGGAAACCCAGCTCGGCGAGGACCTTGACCGCCTCGTTGCGCAGGCGTGGGAAGGCCGGTTCCCCGTGGGTCGGCTCGCCCAGGGCGAGGAGTTCGACGGGGCGGGTACGGGATTCGAGGAAGGACCGGAGGTCGGTAGCCATGACCTCGACCGTATCCTTGAACCTGCTGTCGAGACTTTTCCGATGACTCAGGCTTGGGAGATCCGCTGAAGTCTCAAAACGTGGGGCATGGCCGTCCGGCCGATCTGGGGCGGGCGTACGGCATCTCGGCGCAGACGGTCCGCAACTACGAGCACGCCGGGGTGATCCCGGCCGCGCGTCGTACCCCGAGCGGCTACCGCGTCTACACGCCCGTGCACGCCGGCGCGCTCGGCGCCTATCTGGCGCTGATTCCGGCGTACGGGTACGCGACCGCCGGAACGATCATGCGGGCGGTTCTCCGGGGTGACCTCGACGCCGCCTTCCAGGTGATCGACGCCGGCCACGCCCAGCTGGCCGGGGACCGGGAAACGCTCGACTCCGTCGAGGCTGCCATCGACGTACTCGTCGGCACCCCGGCCGCGCGGCGCCCGGACCGGCCGCTTCCGGTCGGCGCGGTCGCGCACCGGCTCGGGGTCACCGCGGCGACCCTGCGCAAGTGGGAACGCGCCGGCATCCTCACCCCGCAGCGGGACCGGGCCACCCGGCACCGGGTGTACCAGGCCGACGACGTACGCGACGCCGAACTCGCCCACCTGCTGCGACGCGGCGGCTATCCACTGGCCCACATCGCCACCGTGCTGGGGCACGTACGCGGCGCCGGTGGCGCCGAACCGTTGGCCAGTTCGCTCGCGGACTGGCGGCGGCGGCTCGCCGGCCGGGGCCGGGCGATGCTGACCGCCGCCGCCCGCCTCGACGCTTTCCTGCGCCTGCCCGACGAGCCGACCACATAGGCCGTGACCGGCCGGAGTGCCGTCAGCCGGCCGGTGCGGCGATCCGGTAGAGGACGTGGCGGCGTACCGGGCCGTCGGGAATGTTCGGGTGGTCGAAGTCCCCGTCGGGATCGCGGGTCATCCCGATCCGCCGCATGACGGCCTCCGACCGCTGGTTGCCGACCGCGGTGAACGCCACGATCTCCGGCAGGGCCAGGGTCCCGAATCCGTACGCCAGGCAGGCGCGGGCGGCCTCGCTGGCGTATCCGTGTCCCCACGCTGTACGGCGCAGCCGCCAGCCGGTCTCGACGCCGGTGAACGGCATGTTGGCACCGATCGGGTTCAGGCCGGTGAACCCGATGAACTCACCGGTCGCGGCGACCTCGACCGCCCACCAGCCCCAGCCGCGCTCTTCCAGGCCGGCCTGGAAGAGCGCCACCGCGGCCGTGCTCTTCTCGCGGGTCTCCACGTTCGGGAAGAACTCACGCACCTGCGGGTCGGCGTTCATTTCCGCCCACGGGTCCAGGTCGGAGTCGCGCCAGTGCCGTAGCAGCAGCCGTTGAGTTCTCAGTTCTCCCATGCCGGCACTTTAGCTTCCGTGATCGCGACAAACCGGGTGGCGCGGCCGCACCGGTCCCGCGATCCTGGTGACGTCGCTCGATGCCGTGCCCACCCTCGACCCGCAGGAGGCGCCCGTGACCGACGAGGCGGCCGCCCCGCCGGCACCGGCCCGCCACGGCGGCCGGGAACCGGTGACGACCTCGGACCGGCGCGGCCGGGCCGGCATCGGTGTCCTTGTCACCGCCGCCGGCGCCGACGCCGTCGCGATCGGCGTGATCCTGCCCGCCCTGCCGTTCATCGTCATCGCGATGCACGGCGGCGCGTTCGGGCTCGGCATACTGCTCGCCGCCGCCAGCGTCGCCGCCCTGGTCGCCGCCCCGGTCTGGGGCGCCCTCGCCGACCGGTACGGCACCCGACGGCTACTCCTGATCGCCCCACTCGTCGCCGCCGCCGGCCATGTCGTCTTCGCCTTCTCCACGAACTATCCGACCCTGTTCGTCGGCCGGGTCGTCGCCGGCCTCGGCGCGGCGGTGGCGCTGCTCGCGCAGACGCACGCCGCCCGGATCGTCGCCGACGCCGACCGGACCGGCGTCATCGGACGGGTCACCGCCGCACAGGGCGTCGGCAACATCGTCGGCCCGGCGCTGGGCGGCCTCGTCCTGTCGTACGGAACCATCGCCGTCGGACTCACGGCCGCGGCCGGACCCCTGGTCGCCTGGCTGCTCACCGTCTTCCTGCTGCCGGCCGCCGAGCCTCGGCCGGTCGCCCGACCCGGCCGGCAGCGCCGGCTGACCGCCCGACCCGGCCGGCAGCGCCGGCTGACAGCCATGGTCACGGCCCTGCGCCAGCGGCGGCTGCGTCGGACCGCCACCGCAATCCTCGTCGGGTGGCTCTGCTTCACCGGATACGCCACGGTCCTGCCGGTCGAACTCGCCGACCGGCTGGCGATCACCGCCGCCACGTACGGGGTGATCATCGCGATCAGCGGCGTGGTCGCGGTCGTCGTCCGTGGCCTGCTGCTCGGCCGCCTGGTCAGGGCGTTCGGCGAAACCCGGCTGATGGTCGGCGGCGCGGCGCTGATCGCCGCGTCGATGCTGCTGGCACCGGTGGTGCCGGCCGGGTGGGCGGTTCCGGTGCTGCCGCTGACCTGGGCGCTGGGTGCCTCGGTGCTGTTCCCGTGCGCGGTCGCCGAGATGAGCCGGATCGCCGGCCCCGACTCGGTCGGGCTGGCCATGGGGGCGGCGGCGATGCTCGCCGGAATCGGTTCGGTCGCCGGCCCGCTCGTCGCCGGAACCGTCCGGACATTCCTGTGGGCGCCGGGGCCGTTCGTCGCCGGTGCGGCGCTGATGCTTGCCGTCGCAGTACTGGTCGGAACCCGGGCACACGGTCCGGGCGCCGCCGGCGGCTCAGTAGAGTCACCGGGTGGCGCGGGTGCTGGTGACAGGGATGTCGGGCGCAGGCAAGAGCACGCTGCTGGCTGAGCTGTCGCGGCGCGGCCACCAGGTCGTCGACACCGACTACGGCGACTGGACACTGCCGGACGGCGACTGGGACGAGCCGCGTATGGCAGCTCTGCTCGCGGGGCGGGCCGAGGTCGTCGTGTCGGGAACCGTGGCGAACCAGGGCCGCTTCTACGACCGGTTCGACCACGTCGTCCTGCTGACCGCACCGCTCGAGGTCCTTCTCGACCGCGTCGCGGCGCGTGCGAGCAATCCGTACGGGAAGACGGCCGAGCAGCGGGCGGAGATCGAGCGTTACGTGGGTGAGGTGGAGCCTTTGCTCCGTCGTGGTGCCAGCATGGAACTCGACGGCCGCCGTCCCGTCACGGAACTGGCCGACATCGTCGGGCGGCTGCTCACCACGACGTCCTGAACGGGCACCGGCAATTCGGCAGCGGCGCTCGCGGAGCGGGGCCGAATCTTCTGGCGCCCAATGTGTCAGCTTTTGTCATTGGCCTTTCGGATGATCTGTTGCACAGCGGATCGACTGTAACCGGTTTCCGAGGGCCTTTGGTACCTGACGGAAGAACACCGACGGCCGTGGGTCGCCGGCAGTCTCCGCCCTCGCCAGTACCTGGGAGGCGGCCCCTCGGGGGCTGCCGGTGCGGGCGGAGGCGGGAAGGGAACTGAATGAGACGTAGATACAAGGTCGCGGCGGGGGAGGACGCGTGGTGTCCGCCCGCCCGCAGGCCGGTGTCGCCCGACGGGCGCGGGTTGACGGCGCGGCACTGGGTGTTGCTGGAGACGCTCGCGCTGCGGGGAGTGTTGGACACCGCCCAGGCGGCGGTGCTGATGTCCGTGAGTCGCCCGTCGGCGTCGCGTTATCTCGGTGTGCTGGTACGCGCAGGGCTGGTGTGGCGGTTCGTGTACGAAAAGGACCCGTCGCACCTGGCGCACTACGAGGCCAGCACCGACGGCATCCGTCTGCTGAAAGCCCGACTCGAGCGACAGGGCAGACCGGTGCCGGCGGCACTCGGGCACGGCCCGGACGAGTTCGTGGTCAACGACTTCTTCGTCCGGCTCACCGCGCACGCAGTCCGCACAGGGGCGGGGTACCTGTACCAGTGGTGGCGTGCGCTGGAGGCAACGGACTGGTTGCACCGCCACGGTGTGCCGGGCACCAGCCCGCACGGGTTGGGTGTCTGGGTCGAGGGTGACGTGGTGGTCCGGTTCCTGCTGCACCTCGACCACCAACGGAGTGGGCCGCTCATCGGCACCCCGACCTCGCCGCCGTCGCAGGGGGTCGCCGGCTACCGGAATGCCGTGGCGGGTGTTCCCGCCAGCGCGGTCCTGGTCGTCACCGCCGACGACGGGCGGGAGCGGCTCCTGCACGACGAGGTCGGTGCCGCGCCGATGCCGGTGACGGTCGCCTCGACCACCCGTTCACGCCTGTACGCGACGACCAGCCCGGCCGACGCGATCTGGTCGGTCGCCACCGACAGTTCGGGCCGGCTGGTCCGGCTGGTCGATGTCCCACCCCGGCGAACCCGCAAGGCCGGCGGCCCGTCGGTGGCTGCCCCCGGTGCCGGTTAGGGGTCCGGCCGGGGCTCCGGTGGCCGCCCGTGAGGGGGTCCGCTTCGATACCGACCCCCGGACCGACCCCAACCAGCAGCCAACCGTGCAGGTCACGGCCGCTTTCGGGGCGATCGGCCGTGTCGCGAGAGACCCTGCCAAGGGGGTCTCCCGACGGGGAAGCACACGACATACCAGTGACATTCCTCCACAGAGCGGAGTTCCCTATTGCAAGAGCAGTTCATGCGGGTACAGGCCCGCCTCACCGACCGAGACCACACCCTGCTGGGCTGGCTCGCCGACCACGGCGTGCTGACCAGCTTCCAGATCGCCCACGCCCTGTACAGCTCACTCGACTTTGCCCAACGCCGCCTCCGTACGCTCACCGACGTCGGTTTGCTGGCCCGGTTCCGGCCGTTCCGCGCTGAAGGCGGCACCCACCCCTACCACTACGTCCTCGGCCAACTCGGCACCGAGATCGTCGCCGCCCACCGTGGCGAGGACCTGCCCCGTAGGGACCAGGCCCGCCGGCGGCGCTGGCACCTGACCAACCGGGCCAACCTGCCCCACCTGCTCGGCGTCAACCAGTTCTTCACCGACCTGGCCGGCCACGCCCGCACCCATCCCGACGCCGCCCTGGAACTCTGGCTGCCGGAGTCCCGGTTTCGGTCCGCCGCGGTCCCCGAACTCAGGGATCTACACGCAGTGGTCTACTACGCCCGGATCCGCCCGGACGGGTACGGGACCTGGACCGAACACGGCCATCGCGTGTCGTTCTTCCTCGAGCACGACAACGGCACCGAACCCCAGCACACCCTTGTCAGCAAGGTCCACGCCTACGCCGAACTCGCCCGCGAAACCGGCCGGGCCTGGCCGGTGCTGTTCTGGCTGCCCACCGCCGTCAGAGAGCGCCACCTCCATCGACACCTGGCCAAGGCCGGTACCAGCTATCCCGTCGCGACCGCAGCCCGCGACAGCGCCGCACAGCGGGCCGCAAGCCCCGCCGACGACGTGTGGTGGCTACACCGCCACGACGGCCCCCGACAACGCCTCGCTCACCTTCACCGCGACGATCATCCATCCGACCCGTGAACGACCAACTCGGCCGGTCACCTGTGGAGACGCACGGGTGGGCCGCTCCTCCAGCCCAGTTGGCCTCAGTTGAGTCGCGGTTGGCGCGCTGTTGGGCTCGCCCTGTGGGCGACGTATCACAGGTGGCCCACTGGTTGGGCCCGGCTGGCCAACGGGTTGGGTCACCGTTGGTCCCGGCCGGGGCGTGGTCGGCCCGGTTGGGGTCCGCTATTCCCGGCCGGGGCACGGTTGGTCAACGGCCGTGACCCAACGGTGGCCCAGCCCGTACCCGCAGCCGACCATCCGACCTCTGCCGTGCGCCGACGCGCCGCCGCAGTTGTGGGCCGAGCCGTGGCTCATCGCGGGCCCGGTCCGCTGGTTGTCATCTCGTCTGGCGCCGTAGACCGACGCTAACTACACCCCCACGATCAAGGAGTTTCGATGCTCTTTCACGTACCTTCTGTCGCTGCTATCGGCAGCGCCCGACCTCAGTCTGACCAAGGTTCGAGGGTCCATCCTGATGACCGCATTGCGCCCAGTCCCCGGTTGCCTTCCTGTTCTTGCTTGCCCATCAGCGGCCGCAGCGCCACCGACCGCCCCCTTCCCGCGTATCAGACAGGAAATGCTGTCCTTGCCATGCGCGATCCGTCCGAACACAAGGCGACCGCAGCGGACGGCAGTCCCAGCCGGACCGGGACCGGACCGGACCGGGCTACCTCATGGTCGACGTCCGGTCCGCGGCCGGCGGCCGGACCACCGGTGTACCGCCGGGAACCGCACTACGGGACGGTCCGCCACGCTGGTCCATCCGCCACGGCGGACGGACCGGCGTATGTCCTGGACCGGACCAGGGAGGTGGTCCGCCACGTCCGCCTCCACAGCTGACAACCGGGACGCTCGCCGGCGGACCAACCGGATCGAGGGCACGGTCCAGATCGTGATCATGCTCGCGATCGGTGGCGCGGCCGGCGCGGCGTCGTTCACCCACGTCCACAACGTCGCCGCAGCACACGGCCAACCAGGCTGGCTGGCCTGGGCAGACGCCATCGTCCTCGAGCTGATGTCGATCGCCTCCGGACTCGAGCTCCGCCGCCGCAAACGTGCCGGTACCTCGACCAGGTTCCCTGCGACCGTGCTGGCCTGCGCCGTCACACTTTCCCTGGCCGCGCAGGTCGTCGAAGCCGAGCCATCACCCATCGGCTGGATCGCTGCCGCCGTACCGGCCCTCGGCTTCCTTGTCATGGTCAAAATCGCCCTCGGCTACGCGGATACGGCTTCCGCCACCGACCGGACCAGCACCGCCCAGCCCGCACCGGGCCCGGTGGACCAATCCGCCACCAGCGCCCCGATGCAAAGCGGACCGGACCACCAGAACCGGCCCACGACACCCGACACGGACCGGACCGTCCCCGTGCCAACCGCCCATGCAAACGGACCAGACCGCGCTGTGCGTCGCGGATCGGACCAGCGAATCGCTAGCGGACCGGATCGCCGTGCTAACGGAAGGTCGGACCGTCCGCGTAGGGCACGACGGCGTGGACCAGCGGCAGGGGTGGCCAGTATCGATGACCTGCTTCCAGCGGCACGAGAGGTCAGCGGGCACCTCGCTGCCGAGGGACGGCCACTGACCAGGGCCACCCTGGCCGCAGCGCTGCGCGCCGCCGGGCACACGATGTCCAACACCAGAGCGTCCCACCTATTGAAGGCTTTAATACGGCAGCCGTCGTTCGGGATCATGGCTTGTGTTCGGGGTTGAGGCGGCGTGTGTAGTGGGATCGTCGGGCTCGGGCTTGATGGCGTCGGCGCCAGTGTGACCAGTGCAGTCGGTGGGCGGGGTCGCGGATCGGTGTGATGATCAGGGCGTTGATCAGGCGGCGGATTTCGTTGACGGTCAGTTTGATCAGTCCGGTGTCGGTCTTGTCGGTGGCATCGGCGGCGCAGATCGTCAGGACCGCGAGGGCGGCCAGGGCGAGGGTGGTGAACCGGTGCCAGGAGTCCCAGCGGCGGACCTGGTGCTGGTCGAGGCCGACCTGGCTTTTGGCGGTCTGGAAGGCTTCCTCGACGGTCCAGCGGATCCCGGCGACCCGCACGAGTTGGGCCAGGGTGGCCGGTCGTGGGGTCCAGCAGCGGTAGAACGCGAGTTCTCCGCTGGTGGTGTTGCGTCGGATCAGGAGGCTGTGTCGGCCGTTGTCGTCGGGATCGGCGTCGGTGCACACGTCGTCGAGCCAGGCCCAGTCGTAGTAGCGGGGTCCTTTCGACCCGGCCCCGGCACTGCGGCGCTGCCACGCCGAGGCGGGCAGTCCGGCGGCGACCCGGTCGGCGCGAATGGTGGCCTTGCCGCCGTCGAGCGGGACGAGGTGACTGCGGGATACCGCCAGCACGTAGCCCAGTCGCTGGGAGCGTAGGTGGGCGCGGAAGGCGCCGCTGTTGCCGTATACCTCGTCCGCGGCTGCCCAGGCGGCGGGGACGTCGGCGTCGCGGGCGGCGGTGATCATCTGCGCGGCCAGTTCGGATCGGGTGGCGAATCCGACCTCGTCCGGGACGCCTGCCGCCCGGCATCGGTCCCGGTCGTCGATCCAGGACGCCGGCAGGTAGACCCTGCGGTCGATCAGGGTGTGGCCGTGCCGGCCGGCGTAGTTCAGGAAGACGCCGACCTGCGCGTTCTCGATCCTGCCGGCGGTGCCGGTGTACTGGCGTTGTACCCCGACGGTGTGCACACCTTTCTTCAGGTCTCCGGTCTCGTCGACGACCAGGACCGCGTCGGGATCACCGAGCCGACCCGCGACGTGTTCGCGCAGGTCGTCACGGACGGCATCAGCGTCCCAGACCGCGCGGTACAACAGTTGCTGCATCGCGTCCGGCCGGGTGCGTCCGGCGTTCTCGGCCAGCTGCCAGCAGGTTTTGACCTCGAGTTCGGTCAGCAACCCGGTCACGAACGCCGCCGCCGTCCGGCGCGGCTCGACCCGGCCGAAGCGGCCCGCGAACGAGGCGAGGACCCCGGTCAGGACCCGCTGCCACCGGGCAGGGTCTACGCTGTGGCACGCGGCCACCGCCAGATCTGAAGTTATGTCCACAACGTACAGACGATCACGCGGTGGCCGCACCACGTCCAGCCGCCCCGACCAGCGACATCTCAAACGACGGCTGCCGTATTAAGAGCGGACAATTCGGCACCGCGCCATGCGGACCCAGCGGCCGACAACACCCGTGCACCATGAGAGTCAATGGCTGTCCCTGCTGCTGTCCTACCTGCACAGCATCTACCTGCAGCTCCTCGAAACGGCGGATGTCTGGAACGACAATGGAGCGCTTGAGTCTCGCTCGGCAGATGCGACTGGTCATGGTCACGGTTGGCTGCCCTGTGCTGCCGCGTGTGGCTTGCCGAGGCGGTGGTTGGCCCAGGCGCGGGCGGCGTCGGCGAGTGGCTGGCGGTGTGGGGCGGGGGCCTGGCGGGCGAGTTCGTCGCTGCGGTCGGCGACGGCTTGGGCGAACGCGGTGACGGCGTGGGGTGGGGCGGCAGTCCAGGCGGGGATCTGTTGGGCCCATGTTTCGGCCTGGGTGGGGGTGTGGCCGGCGCGGATGAGGCGGACGGTCATCAGGGCGGTGTCGATCCAGGCGGCGCCGCGGCAGGGCATGGACCAGTCGATGACGTGGGTGTGCCGGTCGATGAGGAAGTTGTACGGGGTGACGTCGGTGTGTACGAGGGTGTCGCCGTCGAGGGTTTTGCGGGGGAGACGGTGGCACCATCGGGTGGCGGCCGTCTGGACCTTGACTGGGGTAAGGAGTCATCCGGGCACGCGCGGGGCACAAGGCAGCGTGAAACGTCGGCAAGAAGCGGCGAGTGATGTGAGGCGAAGGGGGCGGCGCGGACAGTCGGCGGATCTGCTTCACGCTGATCCGCGCTCCCCCCGGAGCCTACTTGCGCTTCTCGTAGCAGTAGAGACAGTCGATGTCGCACGTTTCGCCCCGGAGCCTGAGGATGATGGAGACCGCAGTCTCGTCGTCGCTGTCAGCAAGGCTCTGATAGAGCCCTTCGAACTCGGTACGTTCCTCGCCAGTACGGATCATCGGCTGCCTCCCTGCCGCTGAGCCGGAGATGGTTAGTCGAAGAGCCGGCCCAGGAGCGCGCCCTGACCCGACTGCAGAATGTGCGCCGCCTCCAGCGGCACCCAGAAGCACTCGAAGTGGGTGGGCTCCTGCTCGCCGTCGTGGTCTTCCTGGCTCGCCCACCGCTCGGGCGCGGACTCGGCGAGCTCCAGGTGGAAAACGTGACGCTTCTGGATCTCGAACCGGTACGGGCTGATGTCGTACTCGACCTCGCCCAACTTGCGGACGACCTTGAACTCCGTGAGCCCGGTCTCCTCGCGGGCCTCGCGCAGAGCCGCGTCCTCCGGGGTCTCACCAGCGCGGACGCTACCCGCCGGCACCTGGATGCCCACTTCTTCATAGCTGTAGTCGGTGTGCCGGAAGACGAGCAGCCGCCCGTCCCGCACGATGTAGCAGAGCACCTTGTCCTTGACGACCTTCTCGGGCATGACGTCCTCTCGTTGTTATCGGAGCGTGAGGCCAGGTCGGCCTCGCCGCCCTGAAGCGAGACGGATCCTACGGTGCGCGATCTTCTAGACACTCCCGGCAACCCGAGTGGAGAACTCGCTGCGTCATCGGTTGTGCGCTTCAGGCGACCAGGGTGGCCCGGCGGCAGCGCGCGTGAAAGCGCCCGGTGCTGCCCTCCCGCTGAACCGGCGCTGACCCTCGCCCGGGCGCGAACCGTCGGGCGGGGACGTGGCCACCGTCAGGTGCCACGATGGTGCCCATTATGGAACTGGATGGCGTATCCGTTACGGTCGACGACCTCAGCGTGCTCGCGTTGGTCAACTACGGGCATTTCACGTCGATGCGGATCGAGGGCAACCGCGTTCGCGGGCTCGACTGCACCTGAATCGGCTGGCCGACGACAGCCAAATGATCTTCGGAGTGAGCCTCGACACCGATAGAGGCTGGACACTGCCGGACGGCGGCTCGGACGAGCCACGGATGACGGCTCTGCTCGCGGTGCGGACGGCCGCACACTGGGCAGAGATCGAGCGCTACGTCGGCGAGGTGGAGCCGTTGCTCCGCCGGACCGCCAGCGTGGAACTCGACGGCCGCGGCCGGTGGGAGTACTGGCTGACATCGTCGAACGTCTGCTTGCCGCGACATCCTGAACGACTGCCACCGGCGCCGCTCGACGGCACCCGTGGCGTGTCGCATGCTTGATTTCTGGAACATCATCTGGGGCATCGGCTAAATTTCTCGCCATGGGTCTGCTGGGTGATGCGGTGGCGGTACTGGACGACCGGGGCGTGCTCAAGCCGCTGGGTGAACTGATCCGCCAGGTGTACCGGCGAGCCGCCGACCGGCACGAGCCGGAACTCGGCGACGACGCGATGAGCTTCGGCACCACCGTATGGCGGAACCTGGCCAACCTCGGCAAGGCCACCTTCGACGGCGTCGAGGGCGTACGGGTCCGGCTGGAGGACAACTCGCTGGAGATCCTCTGCGCCGGCTATGTCGTCCGGCTCTACTCCATGCAGGGCGGAATCGAGTCGGTCCGCTGGGAGGGCAGCGAGGTCCGGCTCGGCGGCGCGGTGGAGAACAGCCGCGACCGGCAGCTCGCCTTCGACGACGAGGGACAGAACCCGGAGGTGTTCGCCGGGGTGGTCCCGCCGAAGCGGCACATCCGCATCGCCCACACCGGGGACATCACGACCGGGGAGGCGACCGCGTACGTCGGGCTGCCGAGAGACAACCGGGACGGCGGTTCGCCGTGGTTCGAGGTGACGCTCTGGTTCGGTGAGGCCCCGACCGTCGGCACCCCGCTGCCGCTCGTCGTCGCGCAGGACGCGGTGCCGGGGCAGAGCTACGACGAGTTGCCGCTCCCTGAGCTGTCGATCGAGGCCCTGCGGCCGGCCGGCGTGGCCGGCCGTACCGCCGGTCGGCTGGCGTGACGGACGGACCGCGACCACCGGTACCCGCCACCGTGGCCGTCGCGGCGTTCGAGCCGCACGCCCTCGGGCTGGCCCGCCGCTGGCGACGGATGCGCAAGAACGAACTGGCCCGGCAGATCGGCGTCACCGCCGCCGCGGTCAGCCAGTACGAGCTCGGCCAGGCCCGCCCGTCGTCGGCGGTGCTGGCCCGGCTGGCCCTGGCACTGGGGATGCCGGTCGAGTTCTTCGCCGCCGGCATCCCGACCCCGGCCACCGCCGGGCACGCGCACTTCCGCAGCCTGCGGGCGACCAGCCAGGCCGAGCGGGACCAGGCGGAGGCGTTCGGCGAGATCGCCTGGCGCGTCGTCGAGGTCGTCGGCCGGCACCTGCGGCTACCCCCGCTGCGGCTGCCGCATTTGGACCTGCCGGAGCCGACGCGGGCGGAGGACGTACGGGCGGCGGCCGCGGCGGCCCGGGAGGCGTTCGACCTCGGCGCCGCGCCGGTGCCGCACGTGGTCCGGCTGCTGGAGGCGTACGGGGTGATCGTGCTGGCCCTGCCGGACGTGTCCGAACGCGTCGACGCCTTCTCACACTGGTACGGCCAGCGGCCGTTCGTCTTTCTCAACCCGGCGAAGAACGACAAGGCCCGGTCCAGGATGGACGCCGCACACGAACTGGGACACCTGCTGCTGCACCATGACGCCGAGCCGGGCAGCCAGATCCTGGAGCGGGAGGCGACCGCGTTCGCCTCGGAGTTCCTGGCCCCGAGCCCGGTGCTGGCGGAGGAACTACCGGCCCGGCTCGACTTCGACCGGCTGCACGAGTTGAAGCGTCGCTGGGGGATCAGCCTGAAGGCGCTGGTCTACCGGGGGCACGACCTGGGCGTGTACCGAGAGCACACCTACCGGCGGGGGATGGGCCTGCTCGCCCAGTGGGGCTATCCGGAGCCGGGCGACCTCGGCCCCCGCGAACAGCCGTCACTGCTCGGCAGAGCCGCCGAGATGCTCGAACGGCAGAAGGTCACGGCCGAGAGCCTGGCGGCGCGGGCGGGTCTGCCACCGGCACTCGCCCGTACGGTCTTCGACGCCGCCACTGAACACGTACCCGAACTGCAGCTCACCCCGGGATGAGCCTGAACGCCGGTGGCCGCCCACGGACAAGCTGAATCGGAGCGACGGCTGGTGCCGAATGTCCGTAGACGGCAGGGGACGTCGATGCCGAGGACGGGTGCGGCACGTGATGTCCGTCAAGTTCCGACCGCTACGGGCGGGCAAGCAACTTCCTGCCCGCACTCCAGGCGACGATGTCCAACGCGCGCAGCGGCGTGATCCTCGGTGTCGTCGACAGGCCGACCACGGCGGACCAGAAGTCGGGGGCCGCGTTCAGATCGTCGCGCATTGCGCTGGCCAGCAGGGTCATGAACTCGCTCCATGTCCGACTCTTCGCGCGACGGATGCGAGGCTCTTCTGCATCCTGGTAGCAACGCCGAACGTATTCGTCGTAGAGCGGAATGAATCCCGGCCGCTTGCGGTGCAAGATCTTGGCCAGTGTCGTCCCAGAGACGTCAGGGATGCCGGGTGCGTCGAGCACCGAGAACAGCTTGCCGATCAGTGACGGATCCGCCCCGGGCACAGCGATGTCGTTTGAGTCGATCTCGGCGAGGGCGGTCTGCAATCGGTCGCGTTGGGCCTGCAATCCGTAATAGCCACGCAGCTTCACCCGTACGTTGAGCAGCGTTGGCGCGAGCAGATCCGCATCATCGAGCCTGTTCGGGTCGCCGCCTCCCGCAAAGGCGTCATACGCTGGATACGCCCACTCGTGGACCCGGTCCACGAGGTAGGTCTTCGCGTCGGCCCACGCGTCGACCTCCCGAATCCAAACTCCACCTACTCTGATGTCCGCCACCCGGCCAACGATACGAACATCGGTAGGTTCGCGCGAGAACGAGACCGGCCTCCCGATCGCCACGGCCCGCGTCGATGCATTCGGGGCATTCCCCGTTCCGACTGCCAGCCAGGCACGGGAAGCGTCCGACCATATGGAGGCCGGTGACCGACCAACGCCGATCACCGGCCTTCACCTGATCAGAGTTTGCCTGCCCCCGCACCCGCGGTGACGGATGCCTTCACGGTTTCGACGTTGTCGGCGGTGTAGCCGTACGGGAGGGCGGCCACGGAGCCGTTGGTCTCGCACGGTCCGGAGTTGGTGAGCGAGTTGTCGCGCGCGACCAATCGACCCGCGTCGGAGTCCGCGTACCCGCTCGCCGACCAGCACGCCTGCTGCACGTTCTCGAAGACGTTCGCCTCGACGAGCAGTCCGGCGTTTTCGAGTGCGGCGATGGCGTACGAGTCGGCGTTGTTGTTGACGTTCGAGTAGTAGTTGTTGAAGACGTGGACGGTCTCGCCGAACCGTACCCGGGGGCTGCGTTCGAAGGTCCGGTCGAACCAGTTGTGGTGGTACGTGACCCGCAGGTGGCCGATGTCCTGGCCGCCGTTGCCGTCGGAGTGGCCGACCAGTGAGGTTTTCCAGTGGTCGCGGATGACGTTCCACGAGACGGTGATGTAGTCGCTGCCCCGGGTGATGTCGATCATGCCGTCGTAGAAGTCGGGGTGGTTCTCGATGGTGCTGGACAGGGTGTTGTGGTCGATCCAGACGTGGGTGGCGCTCTCGATTCCGATCGCGTCGCGGCCGGGTACGCCGCGGATGTTCATGTTCTGGATGATCACGTTCGCCGGGGACATGTCCTCGATGGCGAGGGTGGTGCCGGAGATGCCGGAGTTCGCGCCGACGCCCCGGATCGTCTTGTTGGCGGTGATCTCGACGGTGCCGGAGCCGGTGAGCATTCCGTTGACGAGGATGGTCCTGGTGCCCTCGGTCTGTGCCTGGGTCCGGAAGTCGGCGAAGGTGCTCACGGTGACGGTGGGGCCGCCCGCTCCGCCGGTGGTGCCACCGGCCTGTGTGGCCCATCCGATGATTCCGCTGGGCGAAGGCGGCGGGGTGGTCGGCGGTGGGGTGGTGGGTGGTGGCGTCGTGGGTGGCGGGGTCGTCGGCGGGACGGTCGTGGGCGAGGTGGTCGGGCTTGGTCCGGCCGCGTCGGTCGCCAGCACGTCGTCGAAGGAACCTGCGGCGTAGTTGGCGACGAGCCCGGCCCGCCCGGTGGAGTAGGAACCGTCCGATGCGGACACGACCGGGGTTCCGTTGACCGACCCGACCAGCGAACCGCCGGTCGCGCTCAGCGACAGCGTGTACCAGGCGCCGGTGGACGTCGGGAACGACGCCGAGGCCAACGTGGTTGCCGCTCCCTTGCGGATCTGAACGGAGTTGGGGGTGAGCACGAGCGCGTAGAAGTTCGACGCGCTCTGTACGCGGGCCGCCACGCCGATCCCGCGTGAGGTCGCGCTGCCGAAGGTATTGGCCCGGACGTTGGCCGTCACCGTGGCGGTCGACCACGAGGTGGAGCCGCTCAGTGCCTTGGCGCTGGCGCTGGTGCTGGACTGCGAGTAGGCGCCGGACGATACGGACCAGGTTCCGCCCGAGGTGCTCCAGCCGTTGGCGTTGCCGTCGTCGAAGTCGTCCGACAACAGGGTGGCCGCGTTCGCGGTTGCGCTGACGGTCAGGACGAGTGCCGTGACGGCGGCGCTGGCGCCCGCCGCCAGGGCGATCCGGGTACGCCTACCCGGTCGGTGGGGTGTGTGTCGCGCTTCCTGCACTGTGAGCCTCCCTGCGATGGAATGCGCTTTCCCGCCAACATAGAAAGGCATACTCAAAACCGTCAATGGGTGCCATTTGCAGCTTTGTTGCATTGAATTGGCTGAAATGCCAAAAGCCGGCTCGTTGGCCGGCTGTCATATGGGAAGCTATCGCCGGGTTTGGGACGGTCCCCGGACTCTCCGCATTCGCAGGATTGGCGCCGATCCTATGGCAGCCACTACCCGTCCACCAGTCGCATCCGGAACGCGGGCCGCCAGCCCGATGTCGCCCCAGACCTCGCCCCGGCCACCGGAAACGGCGTTGATCCACCCGCCCGGCCAGCGGATGCTGGTTGTGCCCCCGGCCGCGCGGGTACGTGACGTACGCCCTGACCCGGCCGGGCGGCCGGCAGAGCATGGACCGTGAAGGAGACGTACCGGTGACGCCCGACCCGACGACCGTCCACCCGCTCCCGGCGCACCAACGTGTCGTGTTCCTCAAGCCGCTGGTCACCACACCGAAGATCGTCGTGGGGGAGTTCACGTACTACGACGACCCGGACGGTGCGACGGAGTTCGAGCACCGCAACGTGCTGTACGGCTACGGGCCGGAGAGACTGGTCATCGGGAAATACTGCGCGATCGCCGCCGGTACCCGGTTCCTGATGGCCGGAGCCGACCATCCCACGATCGGCGTTTCGACCTTCCCGTTCACCATGTTCGGCGGCGAGTGGGCCGAGAAGACCCTCGACATCATCACCGGCATGCCCAGCCGGGGCGACACCGTGGTCGGCAACGACGTCTGGATCGGTTACCAGGCCATCGTCATGCCGGGTGTGCGGATCGGCGACGGGGCGATCGTCGCGGCCGGTGCCGTGGTCACCGCCGACGTGCCGCCGTACACGATCGTCGGCGGCAACCCGGCCCGAACGATCCGGCAACGCTTCGACGACGCCGACGTCGACCGGTTGCGGCGCGCCGCCTGGTGGGACTGGCCCGTCGAGCTCGTCACCGAGCACGCCCGCACCATCATGGCCGGGACGCCGGCCGACATCGAACGCGTCGACGTCGAGCGGCGTCAGCGGTCCAGCGGATGACCCGCCGGGAGTACGGTCCGTCTCGAGGCCGGGCGATTGCCGGCGATCAGTGCCAGCCCGTGCATCCGTCGGTGCGGTAACTGTCGTCCGTGGTCCAGATGATGAAGCAGGCCCGTACGTACTGCCGGAAGGACCACATGTTGGTCCACTTCTGCCCGCCGCCCGGACCGCCGCCGAGTTGTTCGGTGCCACCCTGCACCTGGAGCACGAAGCCGCACGGCCGCCACATCGGCAGGCAGTCGAGGCCGGTGGTCCGGGCCCAGGCGGCGTCGCAGTTTCTCGACCGGCGCAGTTCCAGCAGCACGCCGGCGAGGTACGGGTCGGAACCGTTGTAGTAGAACGAGGCGAGATTCCCCGACGACGCGTCGTTGCACTGTTTGGCGCCGGGATCCTGGCCGTTGCAGCTGGACTGGTGGCACAGCGCCGCCTGCGCCGGGACGGCGATGCCGATGCTCATGAGTAGGCCGGCGAGAATGGCCGCCAGCAGTCTGCGGTTCATCGCTTCTCCTTGGGGCCGTCGATGTGGGCCAAGGCCGACGGTACGGTCGTTCGCCCCGCCAGCGGAGATCGCTTGCAATCCTTGTCGCGGCCCGCAATCGAGCACCGGGCGCCGTCGTGGCGATCTCCGTGCAGATATCGTCAAACGTCTATGTTGACGGAGGGGTGCGGGCTCCCTACCTTCGGTCAGTGCGGGGTGCCGCCAGACCTGCTGGCGACAAAAGACTGACTGCTCCGAAACGAAGGAGGCAGGCGGAATGCGAATCAGTCCAACCGGTCCAGGCCCGAACAGGGCCGCCACGAGACCCAAGACCTGGCGGCGGGTGGTCGGCCTGGCCACCGCGGCGCTGCTGGGGGCCCTGTCGATCGTGGCCACGCAGCAGAGCGCGAACGCCTACGCGTTCATCGGATGCAAGTGGAACACCTCCGCGGTCCGGTACTACGTACCGTCACCCCTGTTGTCGTTCCCGACCTGGCTCAACGCCGGCGACTCCTGGGCCGGCCTCGACGCGACACTGACCTGGATCAACTCGAACGTGCACATCCACGCGACGAACGAGAGCCGTGGCAACACCGTCGTCTGGACCGGGGTGACCCGCAACCGGGGCACCGTGCAGGACCCGCCGCCCTGCCCCGGCGGCATCTTCACCACCGGCCAGGTCGAGGTCGTCCTCAACTGGACGGCGATCAGCGGCTACAGCAACGCCCAGAAGCAGGGCGTGGCCGCCCATGAGTTCGGACACGCGCTCGGCCTGGCCCACACGACGACGCTGCCGGTCAAGCTCATGTACCCGTACGACAGCAACCGGCACAGCGCCGGCGTCACGACCCCGCAAAGCGACGACAGGGCAGGCATCAATGCGCTCTACTGACCGGCCGCGAATCGGCGTACTCGCCACCGCCGTACTGATCGCCGCCTCCCTCACGGCCTGCGGCACCCCGGAGCGGGCGGACTCCCAACTGCCCCGGTTCGACATCGAAGGCACCCGGGCGCACATGTACACGTCCGTCCAGGAACTCGCCGACAAGGCCAGCGCGATCATCGTCGCCACACCCACGGGCAAGTCACACAGCCGGCCACTACCGCCCGAGCACGGCGAGCCCGACTCAGCGCCGACCCGCTACGTCAAGATGACCGTCACCAAGGTCGTCCAGGGCACCCTCGACGCCCGCGAGATCGACCTCGTCAGCCCCGGCGTCGACCAGAGCACCGGCGACCTCGGCCTGCTCTCCGGCGGCCCCTTCCTGCTCTTCGTCACCCCCGCCATGTACGGCCCCGACGACCCCGCCGGCGGCTACGTCGTGGTCGGCGGCCCGGCCGGCGTCTACGCCAAGGCGACCGGCGCCACCGCGTTCCAGAAGGTCGACGTGGCCAGCGGGTCCCTGCCGGCCACCCTGCGCGACACCCCGCAGGACCTGCCCGCCATCACCAAGACCGAGGCCCAGCTCCTGCGCGAAGGGCCGTAGCGACCGACCACGGGTGCCGCCCGCCGGGCCGACGTACGGTCGGGCACGGCCGGGCGGCACCACGGCATCCGGCCGCGCGCCGTCGGCTCCAGCCGTACCCCATCGCCGTCTCTCCGACCACGGGTCAGTCACGGTAGGCGAACGTGATCTCCAGTTCGACGCAGATGTTGTGCGGCAGTCGAGGGTGTGAGAAGGCCGTCCGGGTATGCCCACCGCGCTCGCCGAGGACGTCGGTGAAAAGCAGGGAGGCCCCGTCGAGGACCATGGGCTGATCCCAGAACGTGTCGGCGGAGGCCACATGCCCGGCCACGTGCAGCAGGCATTCCAGCCGTTCGAAGCCGTCGAGGGCCTGATACAGGCGGGCCAGGGCGTTCAGCCCGGCGGCGCGGGCGGCCTGCTGGCCGTGCCGGGCGCTCAACTCCGCACCGACGCGCCCGGTCAAGGCGTCAGGTCCCGACCCGGAGACCTGGGCGGCCAGAAACCCCATGCCGTTGTGCAGCCGGTACGGCAGGTACGCCCCGGCCGGCGGCGGTGGATCCGCGGGAAGGCGCAGCCCCAGTTCGGTCAGCCGGGCAAGGGCTTCCTCGGTGAACGTCACTGTCTGATCTCCCTGGGTGCGCGACGACGCGGCGGAAGCCGTGCAAGGTCATCGTCTCGAACGGGTGACCCGCACCCTGCGCGACAGGCTCGCCAGTCCCGATCGTCCCTGACCGCGTCAAGCGGCCGTGCTGGGCGGTACGGCGTGGCGCGCCCGGAACGCCACGCCGTACCGAACCGCCGGCTACAGGCCGATGTTGGCCTGTGGTCCGGCGTGGGTGCGGAGCAGGTTCGGTACGTCGGCGGCGGGGTGGAGTTGGTAGGAGTAGAAGCTGGACGGGTTGAACGCCGAGCCGCTGCTCTCCCGGCGGCCGCTGCTGTTGACCACGACGTTGCCGCTCTGTCGTAGTTCGGCGCCGGAGTCGCGGTAGTAGGGGTTGGTGACGCGGTCGTAGTAGCTGTTCTCCAGGACCATCTTGGTGCGGCCGCGGGAGTG
>NZ_JBFAKM010000015.1:0-169765 GCF_040655695.1 Polymorphospora sp. NPDC050346
ACACCGGAAAACGAGCCGCCAACCCAAAACCCATCCCAACCCGCTGCGAACCCTGACCCGAAAACAACCACGCCACACCCACACCAGAACCCGCACCAGCACCAGCACCAGCAACCGTCGGCGCCGACGCCTGCCGCAAACCCGCCAACAACTCCACCGCCGAAACACCAACCCCGACCGCCCGATACGGCAACAACGCCCGCGCGGCGAGACCAGCCGCCACCGCATGCGACGACACCTCCGGCCGCCCCTCGACGTACGCGGCCAGCCGACCAACCTGCGTCCGCAACGCGTCCGCCGAACGCGCCGACACGGTCCACACCGTCGGCGCCGGCTCGACCTCGACGACCGGCGTCTCCACAGTCTCCGGAGCCTGCTCCAGAACGACGTGCGCGTTGGTGCCACTCACCCCGAACGACGAGACACCCGCCCGACGCGGACGGTCCACCCGCGGCCACTCGATGGTCCGCGCCGCCAGCTCCACCGCGCCGGCCGACCAGTCCACCTGCGGCGACGGCGCGTCGACGTGCAACGACCGCGGCACCACACCATGCCGCATCGCCAGGACCATCTTGATCACACCGGCCACGCCCGCAGCCGCCTGCGTATGACCGATGTTCGACTTGATCGAGCCCAACAGCAGCGGCCGCTCCCGATCCTGCCCGTAGGTGGCAAGGACGGCCTGCGCCTCGATCGGATCACCCAGCCGCGTCCCCGTCCCATGCGCCTCCACCACATCCACATCCGCCGCCGACAAACCCGCCGAGACCAACGCCTGACGAATCACCCGCTGCTGCGACGGACCATTCGGCGCCGTCAAACCATTCGACGCACCATCCTGATTCACCGCCGAACCACGCACCACGGCCAGCACCTGATGACCGTTGCGCCGGGCGTCCGACAGCCGCTCCACCAGCACCACGCCGGCACCCTCGGACAGGCCGAACCCGTCCGCGGCCGCGGCGAACGACTTGCACCGCCCGTCCGGCGCGAGGTTTCCGTGTGTGCTGAACTCGATGAACATGCCGAGGCTCGGCATGACGGTCACGCCACCGGCCACCGCCAGGGAACACTCGCCCCGTCGTACGGCCTGCACCGCGAGATGGAGGGCGACCAGCGACGACGAGCACGCCGTGTCCACGGTCACCGCCGGGCCCTCGAACCCGAACGTGTAGGAGACCCGGCCGGCGATGACGCTGATGGTGTTGCCGGTGAAGGCGAAACCCTCGTGTCCGGAGCCCTCGTCGAGCCGGGGGCCGTACTCCATGCCCATGGCGCCGACGAACACCCCGGTCCGGGCGCCGCGCAGGGTGGTGGGGTCGATGCCCGCCCGTTCGAACGTCTCCCACGTGGTCTCGAGCAGCAGGCGCTGCTGCGGGTCCATCGCCAGCGCCTCGCGCGGGGAGATGCCGAAGAAGTCCGCGTCGAACAGGTCCGCGTCGTAGAGGAATCCGGCTTCCCGCTGGTAGTAGCGGCCCGGCCCGGTGGGCGGCTCGGCGTAGGCTGCCTCGCTGTCCCAGCCCCGGTTGGTGGGGAACTCGGACACCAGGTCGGCGCCGTCGACGAGCAGCGGCCAGAGCTCCTCGGGGCCGGTCACTCCGCCGGGCAGGCGGCAGCCCCAGCCGACTATGACAACGGGGTCGTCGTCCGCCGGCTCCGAGGGCGCCGCGCCGGCCGCGGTGTCCTCCCACCCGGGTACGAGCTCGGCGTGAAGGTATTCGGCGAGGCGGCGAGGGCTGGGGTAGTCGAAGATGGCGGTGGCCGGGATCCGCAGTCCGGTCGCCGCCGCGACCCCATTGCGGATGGCCATGCCGGTGACGGAGTCGAAGCCGAGCTCACCGAACGTCCGATCCTCGGCGAAGGCTTCCACGCCGAGCGCGGCGCACTCGTGGCGGATCAGGTCGATCAGGCGTCCACGCTGCTCGGCGCGGGCCAAGGGGATCAGTTCGGCCGCCAGGGTCGAGGGTCCCGGGACAGTGTCGTCGGCCGGCCGCTCGTAGAGGTGCTGGCCGAGGTCGTCGGGCAGCGTGGCGGCGGAGTCGCCGTAGACGATTGCCGGATCCAGCCGCGCCCCCGCCACGTACAGCTCGGCCAGGGAGGTCGCCAGGCGGCCGGGCCCGCCCTGGCCGCGGCGCAGCGAGCCCACGACGGCCAGCGGGCGGTCCGCGCGTTCGGCGGTCTGCAGCATCGCGGCGGTGAGCACGGGATGCGGGCTGATCTCCAGAGCGAGCTGGTAGCCGGCGGCCAGGGCCGCCTCGGTCGCCAGATCGAAGCGGGCGATGCCCCGCAGGCAGCGGCACCAGTAGTCGATGTCGGCGGGCGTGTCGCCCAGCGATCCGCCTCGCGCCGCGGTGAACATGGGCAGCGTGGCCGGCCGCGGACGGATGCCGGCCAGGTCGGCCGTCATACGGGGGACGATGCGTTCGATGTGCGCCGAGTGGGCGGCATGGGCGACCGCGGCGTTCCGGGCGTGGATACCACGCTCGTCGCAGACCCGCCGGAACTCGCCGGCCGCGTCGGCGTCGCCGGTGACGACGACCGAGGTGGGCCCGTTGACGACGCCGATGACCAGGCGGCCTTCCCAGCGATCGAGCATCCGGCGGACGTCGTCGAGCGGCGCGAGGACGGAGACCATCGTGCCCGCTCCGGCCAGGGTCTGCTGAGCCTGGCTCCAGAGGGCCATGATGCGGGCGCCGTCGTCGAGGCCGAGCACGCCGGCGACGACGGCGGCGGGCACCTCGCCGATGCTGTGGCCGATGACCGCGGACGGCTCGACGCCGGCGGCATGCCAGACCTCGACCAGGCCGAGGGTGACGGCGTACAGCGAGGGCTGGATGACGTCGGTCCGCCGGGACATCTCGGCCGGCGCGTGGCCGCGCAGCACGTCGAGGACCGGCCAGTCGACGAAGGGCTCGAGCGCCTGCGCGCATTCGTCGACGCGCCGGGCGAAGACCGGTGACGTGTCCAGAAGCTCCGCGGCCATCCCGTCCCATTGGGCGCCCTGGCCGGGGAAGACGAACGCCACACGGTCGTCGTCCATCGGCTCGCCGCGTACGAGTGCGGGGGGAACGTCGCCGGCGGCGAGCGCGTCCAGCGCCCCGGCCAGGTCGTCGCGGCTGCCGGCGACGACGGCCGCGCGTGGCGCCCGGGACTCGCGCTCGGCGGCGAGTCGCGCCAGGGCGTGCGCCGTCTCTCGCGGGTGCGCGTAGCCGGCGGCCGCCAAATGGTTCCGAATGATTCGCGCGCGCCGGGCGGGTGATCCGGTTCCGGGCAGGACCCACGGCAGGAAATCTTCTGCAGGGCTGACGTACATCCGCTACCACGGCTCCTTCTCAAATGATACCGCAACGCAGATCGAGCCTCACACGACGCCTACCGGCCGGACACCCCTAAGAAACCCCCTACGAACCTCGTAAGAATTTTCCGGAGTACTGACGAATGCCCCTTCGGCTCTACGCTCGGATCGCAATGGTTCGGTCACCTTGACTTTGGAGAAGAAATGACCGAGGTAGTACCAGAGGCTCCCGCGCTGCCGACCGCGCGCATCTCGCCATTCAACCCGCCGGAACCGTTGAAGGAACTGCGGCAGCATTGCCCGGTCTCGCACATGACATTTCCCGACGGTCACGTCGGCTGGCTGGTCACCAATCACGCGGCGGCACGATCGGTCCTTGCCGACTCCCGGTTCAGCTCCCGGCAAGAATTGTTGCGCTCACCGATTTCGCTGCCCGTGCCGGAGCCACGCGTGCCGGCCGACCCGGGCAACTTCATCCGCCTGGATCCGCCCGAGCAGACCCGGTACCGCCGGCTGCTGATGAGCCAGTTCACCGCGCGCAGGCTCAAGCAGCTAGAGCCGCGGATCGCGGAGATCGTCGATGCTCAGCTCGAGGCCATGGCCGACTCCGGCACCTGTGCCGACCTCCTTCGGGTGTTCGCGCTGCCCATCCCGTCCCAGGTGATCTGCGAGCTGCTCGGTGTGCCGTACGCGGAACGGGACCAGTTCCAGCGCGATGTGGCCACGCTGCTCAACATAACCTCGTCGGTGGATGCCATCGTCGCGGCGCACCGCAGCGCCGACCGCTTCGTCGAGGAGCTGGTGCTGGACAAGCGCGCGCGACCGGCCGACGATCTGCTCAGCAGCCTGGCGGCGCTGCCGGAACTGACGGTGCAAGAGCTCAAGAGCATGGCGTTCCTGTTGTTCTCGGCGGGTTACGAGACCACCGCCAACATGCTTGCCCTGGGCACTTTCGCCCTGCTTACCGCGCCTGACCAATTGGCTGCTCTCAAGGCGGACCAAACACTTGTCGACGGGGCCGTCGAGGAGCTGCTGCGCTATCTCACCATCATCCATATCGGGCCGGTCCGCACCGCCCTCGAAGACGTGGAGATCGACGGAATCACGATCCACAAGGGCGAGAGCGTCACCCTTTCGTTGAGCGCGGCGAATCGCGATCCGGCGAAATTCTCCGAACCCGACCGGTTCGACATCAAGCGCAACGCCTCCGGCCATCTCGCATTCGGCCACGGCGCGCATCAGTGCCTGGGCGCCCAACTGGCGAGAATGGAGATGCGGATCGCTTACACCCGCCTTTTCCAGCGTTTTCCGAACCTGCGCCTGGCGGTGCCGGCCGAGGAGGTCGAGGTCGCCGCGGACATGACCATCTACGGTGTGCACCGGCTACCCGTGCGCTGGGACTGAGCCGGGTCCTGCCCGACGAACTGACGCGTATCCCGGAGACGGGATACGCGTCAGTCCGTCGGGGATCCGGTCAGGCGCCCGACGAGGAGACCGCCGGCACGGTCTGCGCGGGGGCCGGGGCGGGGTGGCTCCAGCGCCGGGCGATCGGCCGCTCGACGGCGATGTAGAGCAGCCAGGCAAGCAGGATACTCAGCGCGACAGCCAGCGCCACGAGTCCGAGCGCGACCGGCGTGCTGAATTTCTGGTCACCGAGGAAGAACGGCCGTCCCCAGTAGAGGACGATTGCGTGCGACATGAACAAGGCGTACGAGATGTTGCCGAGCCATAGCGAGAGCCGGCTGCCGAAGAACCTGTTCGTGCCACGGATCTCGGTCGTCGCGGCCGCGAGCACCAGCAGGGCGGACGGGATGACCTCGACGGCGACCACGCCGTACGGCACCGGCACGGGCAGCATGGCGAAGTAGGACACGCCCAGGATCGCCAGCGCCCCCCACAGCGGCAGCCCGAACCACATCTGCTCCCGCACGATCCGGGCCAACACCATGCCCAGGACGAACTCGCCCAGGCGGGCGATCGGGAAGTTGTAGGAGAACCAGTACTCGTACGTCGGCACGTTGATCACCGGAATGACCGGCTGGTCGGGCATCACCAGGACCGCGATGAACGGCACCGCGATCGTCGTCAGGAGGGCGCCCACCGCCCAGTGCCACAATCTACCCCGCGAGATGCGCCGCACGCCGCGCAGCAGGAACGGGAAGAGGGCGTAGAAGAAGACCTCGCAGGAGAGCGACCACGTGACGATGTTGACGCTCGAGGCCACCTCCAGCCTGGGCACCCACGACTGCACGAGCAGCAGGTTGAGCAGCGCGACCCAGGCCGGCGCCCCGCCGAGGAGGATGAGGCACGCCGCCCAGGTGACGGCGTGGTTGGGGAAGATCCGAAAGAAGCGGCGGCGGTAGAACATGCGCGGCGTGTCGTCGTCGCGGGCCGACCAGGTGAGCACGAAGCCGCTGAGGATGAAGAAGAACGTGACCGAGACAAAGCCGATCTTGCCGACCAGGAACGCCAGGATGCCGTTGACCTTCTCGTCCTGGAAGACCGTGATCGGCGGTATGACGATCGCGTGGAAGATGACGACGGCTACCGCCCCGAAGAAGCGGAGCCCGGTCAACGAGGGCAGCCGATCAGGGAGCCGGACGGGTGTGGTCATGAGTTACTCCTCGGATGTGGGGGCGGTGGCGGGCGGCGGTGCCGCCATGACGGCCATGACCGGGCGGCCCACCCGCCGTGGCGAGCGGGCACACCCGGGAGGAGCGCCGATGTCTCAGCCGGCCGCGACCGTCGCGTCGGAGTTCACCCGGCTGATGCCCAGACGCGGCTCGGTCACCAGGTAGAGGCCGCTGGCCGCGTCGTACAGGTCGTTGGCGTCGATATGCATCGGCGCCGTGGTCACGCGCTGGTTCGGCGCGGCCGCCTCGGCCCGCAGCCGGGCCTGTTCGGCTGCGCCGAGCAGCTCCTGGACCGGCTTGGCGCCCCCGGTGGCCGCCGCGTCGATGGTCTCCGTGATCGGCTCCGCCGCCATGCCCGCTTGGTCGGCCGCTTCCCGCAGGTCGGTGATGCCGGCGATGATCTCGCCGAAGGCCAGGTCGGCGCTCTTGGCGCCGTCGCCCTGCGCCGCCCGGCTCAGCGTGTCGGCCAGCGCGAAGTACCGGTCCTTGCCGGCGTGCTGCTGGTAGAAGCTCACGACGAGCGTGAAAAGGCGGTGGTACGCGTTGCGGTACAGCGACTCGAAGAACGCCTGGGCCTCCGGCTCGTTCACCTCGCCCCGGTCGAGCGAGAGGATGGACGCCGCCGAGAGCATGCCGCTGTACATGGCGAGGTGAACTCCGGTGGACAGCAGCGGGTCGAGGAAGCACGCGGAGTCGCCGACCAGGAAATAGCCGTCACCGCAGAACTTGTCCGCGGCGTACGAGAAATCCTGCTCCACCCGCACGTCGGGCAACTGGGTGGCATTGGCGAGAACCTGCTTCATCGTGTCCGACTCGTCGATCATCGCCGTGAGCATCGCCTCCTGCGAGTCAAACCCACGACGCCTTTCCACGAAATTCGTCTTGTGCGTCACGAAACCGACGCTGAAGCGGTTGTCGCGCAGCGGAATGAGCCAGTACCACCCGTCCGGCGAGGAAATGACGTTGATTCCCCCGGCCGGGCTCCCGGGCAGCAGCTCGGCATTTTCCCAATATCCCCAGATCGCGACGTTGCGGAAGATCTCGTGCGGTCGCCGGTTTTTGTGGTGCTGGGCCGAGATGAGGCCGGCGCGACCGGAGGCGTCGACGACGTAGTCGGCCGTCTCGACCCGCGGCTCGCCGCCGGCAGGCTGCCACTCGACGCCGACCACGCGTTCGTCGTCGAACAGAACGCGCTTGACGTGGGCCCTCTGCACGACCTCGGCGCCGCTCTCGGCCGCGTTGTCCAGCAGCACCTTGTCGAAGACGTCGCGGTCGACTTGCCAGGAGCGGGTGTCCGCCCCGAACTGCGCAGTCCAGTCGATGACCCAGTCCTTCTCCTGGCCCCACCGCATCAGCACGCCGGTCTTGGAGGTGAACCCACACCCGTTCACCTTGTCGAGCGCGCCGACATAATCGATGATCGCACGGCAGGAAGTCGTGATGGACTCGCCGATGTGATAGCGCGGGAATTCCGCGCGCTCGAGCAGCTTGACCTCAGCCCCGCTCCGGGCGAGAAGCCCGGCGGCGGTCGACCCGCCGGGCCCACCACCGATGACAATTACCTTCGGCATCGCGTCCGCCATTCTCTCGGAGATCTGCTGCCGGGACATCGATCCCGGCCAGGCATCCTCGACCCTATTAAGGCGTAATTCGAGGCCCCAACCCCTAAGCGCCCCAGACCCCGGGGAATTGACGGCCGGCGGTCAGGCGGAATCCGCCATGATCGGCATGCAGGCCGCCGCCAGGTCGGCCCGGTTGGTCACATTGAGTTTCCGGTAGGCCTTGGTGAGGTGCTGCTCGACGGTGCTCACGGTGATGTAGAGCTTCTGCGCGATCTCCCGGTTGGTGTGCCCGGTGGCCGCCAGGGCGGTGACCCGCCGTTCGGCCCGGCTCAGCTTCACCAGCCCGCCGTTGGGCTGTTTCGTCACCATCGTTTCGGCATGCTCGTCGGAGGACTGGCGCAGCAGGCTCCGGCGCAGCGGCTCGGCCTGGCACTCCGTGGCCAGGCGGAGCGCCTGCTGGAACACCGCGTTCGCCCGCTGTCGCTCGCCCATCGCCTGGTGCACCTGGTGCAGGTCGGCCAGCGCGCTCGCCAGCTCGAAGCGGTCGCCGGAGGCATGCAACACATCGACGGCCTCGCGCAGCAGTTGCAGGCGTCCACGCGTGCCGCTGCAGGCGGCCACCGCGCGCAGCGAGATGCCGGCCGTTCGGGTCAACCTTTGCTTGGCACGTATCAATTGGGCGCCGGCCAACTTCTGGGCGCGGTCCCGGTCTCCCATCTTCAGGTACAGCCGTGCGGCGGCGCCACGCCAGGGAACGAAGGACGGAACGTCCATCTCCCATTCCGCGGCCAGCTCCCCACAGGTCAGCAGGTCGCTCAGCGCGGCATGCCAGCGGCCGCACGCGGAGAGGTAGAGCCCGCGCGCGTAGAGGTAGCGCAGGCCGAACCGGGTCTTGAACATCTCCTGCGGCACCGGCGCCTTGGCGTAGGTGCCGGCCGCGTCCAGGTCACCCATCATCGTGGTCGCCTGAATGAACGTGGCCAGCGGCGCCCCCACGGCCACGCCCCAGCCGCGCGGGGCGATCCGGTCGAGGGCGACGCGCGCGTACCGTTCGGCGTTGGACAGGTCGCCCTGGTACAGCGCGATCTCTCCGCGTACGGCCTCGAGCCGGGCGTTCCACGTCGGTGCGTAGCGCTCCGACGCCGCCGCGAGCAGCGGATCACACCAGGTGAGCGCCCGTTCCGCGTGATCGGAGTAGAGCAGGGCCAGCAGCGCCGACTCCGCGGGCTCCAGTGTGGTCTCGTCGACCTCGGTGCCGCAGCCGCGCAGGATGTCCTCCGCACGGCGGACGACGTCCTCGGCGCCGCGCGTCAGCACCTCCGACAGCAGCGCCGCGCCGAGAAGGCGCTCGTCGGCGAGATCCACATCGTCCAGTGTCTCCGGCTGCCGCGGCGCCTCGGTCACCATCTTGGCCAGCGGCGGATGCCATGACCGCAGCCACCGCCGGATCATGCCCAGCTCGGCGTCGCGCCGCTCGCCACCCGCCTTGCGGGTACGGCCGCTCGCCTCGATGACCTCCATCGCCTCGCCGGTCATGCCGTGCCACACCAGCGACCTCGCCACCGCGGTGACCTGCCGGTCGGAGAGCAGGCCGCGGCGTGACGGCTCGATCAGCAGAAACACGTGGCGTACGGCGGCGACCGGGTTGCGCCGCCACACGACCCCGGCCAACCGGGCGAGCACGGAGGCGCGCTCGCGATCGTCCGGGCTGCTCTCGAGCGCCAGGCCGAGACAGTCGCTGGCGAAGTCGAGGTCGTCGGAGGCGGTGGCGACCTCGGCGGCCTCCCGCAGCAGGCGCTGGGTCCACCGCTGCCGGGTATCCCCCGCTTTCAGGAGGTGCCGGGCCACCGTCGAGGCTGAGGCGCCCTGCAGGTACAGCAACTCGGCCGCGCGTTGGTGCAGCCGGCTCCGTTCCTCGGGGCGCAGGTCCGCCAGGACGGCGGTCCCGCTCGCCGGGTTGCGGAAATCTCCGCCGGTCACCAGGCCGGCCGACTCCAGCCGGCGCAGGGCGGTCTGGGTCTGCTCCTGGCCGAGCTCGACCAGATCGGCCAGGAGCGGGACGCCGGTGGGCCGGCCAAGGACCGCTATGCCGCGCGCGACCCCCAGGGTCTCCGGCGAGCTTCGGTGCAGACAGGCCAGGAGAGCCTGTCCGAACGCGGTGTCGGGACGACGCGGATCCGCCGCGCGCAGGTCGTCCAGCAGAGCGCGTACCAGCAACGGGTTGCCTCCGCTGAGCCGATGGATCTCCGCGGCGGACAGCGGCATCCGGGCCGGGTCCGTCTGCGCGCGCACCAGGGCCGCGACGCCCTCGACCGACAACAGGGTGAGATCGATGCGCCGCCAGTGGTGGTGCCTCAGCAACTCGGCCTGCACCAACGCGGTCGCCGCGTTCTCGTCGTCGGACTGGGTGAAGACCAGCAGCGCCGAGGTCCGCCGCAACCGCGAGACCAGGTCAAGCAGTTCTCGCAGGGACTCGTGGTCGGCGCACTGGACGTCGTCGACCATGATCACTACGGGGCGGTCCGCGGTCCAGGCCAGCAACTCGGCGTAGAGGATGCGCAACGCCTGCGTACCGGCGGCGTCCGCCGGTTCCGTCGACGGGACCGCGTCGACGAACTTGTCCATCTGCGCCCGGAGCCGCTCGGGCGCCGTGCCGGCCCCGAAAAGCTGCACCAGAACGTCGAACGGCACCTCGGCCCCGGATCTTTTCGCGGTGGCGCTGAAGAGAAGCGCGCCGGCCCGCACCGCCCGCTCCGCGAACGCGTCCAGCACTTCCGTCTTTCCACAGCCGACCGGCCCGCTGATCAGAGCCAGTTGACCCACTCCGCTTCTGCATGCCGACAGCATTTCGTCGAGGACAAACCGTTCGTTCGTTCGCTCCGTCAGCGCCATGGACATCCTGCTTCCCCGTGTGTTGCTGCGGTCGCTCGTGGCCCGGCGGCACCGGCGACCGCGATCGTCATTTACCGCTTGTCGCGCTTACCCCCGGCTTGTCCGCCGCGGCCGGCAGCGGCCTGGTGGCGGTCTTCGAGCCGTTGGTCACCGGCTTCTTCGACGGTGTGGTGGCGCTCGCCGCGTCCTGGGCGGACTCGAACTCCGGCGGCACCGGATAGTCGGGCATTAGATAGCGAGGCCCCTGCTGCTTTACCTCGTCGGGAATCATCGCGCCGAGACCGCCGTCCTCGTTGATCCCCTTCTCGACGATCGCCATGGAATGGAAGAAGTGGATTCCCACCACGCTGCGATCGGTCGGCCTGCGCCGGTAGCTCGTGTCCGACGTCATGGCCTCGTAATTCATCCCGTCGACCATTTCCTTGAGATAGCCGACGCCGGTAGACGGGCTCGAAAAATCCCTGCTGGAGCCGCCGAAGCCTGGCCAGTACGACGTTTCCATGTCCTCGATGACATAGAGACCGTCCGCGGCGAGCCGCGGAAAAAGAAACTCGAACGACTTGATCTGGTCGGAACAGAAGTGGCTGCCGTCGTCGATGACGATGTCCAGTTCGCCGGTCTCCGCCAGCACCTTCGACAGGAATTCAGGATCGGCCTGGTTGCCGCGGAACGTACGCAGCCGTTGTGTCTCCAGGAAGCGCTTGTCCTCGATGTCGATGCCGAAGACCAGCGCTCGCGGGAAATAGCGCTTCCACATTTCCAGGGAGGCGCCGCCACGATCGGCCTCCTGGAAGCCGCCGATGCCGATCTCGAGGATGCGGACCGGCCGGTCGCGGTAGGCCCGGAAGAATCGCTCGTACTGGCGGGTGTACCAGCGGGCGCCCCACTTGTCGGACCCGAAGCGCAGGGCGAGACCGGCCAGGTCGGCGTTGCGGCGGGCCCGATTCGCGAAGATCTCGCCCCACGGCAGGCCGCTTCCCCGGTCGCCGGCCGCGAGAACCTCCGCCACCTGCGCGAGTCCGGAGCCCGCGGCGGGCCCGAAGACCGCGCGCAGCATTCCCGCGAAGGCCGAAAGGTTTTGGTGAATGCGCACGTCGGCTTCGGCGGCGCCGGTCCGGGAAAGATCCTGGCTCCAGGGCAGCGGCTCGACGGTCACCTGTTCGCGCTCGGCCCGGACGAGGTAGCCCACCACGTGGCGGGCGATCTCGAGGTCGTGCTGCACGACCAGTTTCTCCCGGCCGTCGTGCGGCAGGACATCCAGCAGAACCTCCTGGTACAGCAACTCCAGGACGCACTGATGCTGCCGCCGGTTCGCGATTCGGAGAATAGCTTCGTCGTCCATGCCCGCCGCGTTTGTCAAATCGGCGATCGCGGCCATTCTGCTATCCATCAAGCCAACCACATCCTTGGTCGATGTCGCCACAGGGCATACCGAGGTAATGACTATCACCGCTGGTCCCGCAGGGTGAACCCCTAGTTCTCCGGTGACGGTAGGGGCCATGGATCCCCAGTCACACGCAGTGGCAACGAATCGCGCAACTCCCCGAACCACATAGGACGCGCGACATGTGATATCGACGTCGAAAATTGCCGTCGGGAGCGCGGGCCACGCTCCAAGGGCTTCCTCGCCGGGCCGGCCGCACGTCAGCACTGCTAGGCCCAGCATCCAGCACTTGGATTGACGACAGTAGATTCGCCACGCTGACGACACCGCTGTCAGTGTGCCAGGGATCACTGTGAGCAACAAGGGTTGGCTCGAGAAGGGAATGAAATGACCCGGCATGCAGGGCAAACGCCCGAGCCCGTGTGCTGCGTCACAGATCGCGGCACCCCTTGCCTCGCAGGTATAGGGGTTAACGGCCGCCACGCCCGACGTTAGCTTCGATCTGGCCTCGCGCGCCTGAGCGGGCGACGACAGACGACCACGGAGGCACCATGCCCGACGCCAGATTCCCGTTCCCGGAGTCCGGGGGCGCCGGCCCCGCACCGGAATTCGACGAGCTCCCCGATCGCCGTCCTTGCCCCGTAGCCCTGTACGGGGGCGCCCCGGCGCTGCTGCTCACCGCGTACGAGGACGTGCGCCGCGTGGTCACGGATCCGCGTTTCGACCGGGTCGGCGCCGCGCGGGTCGGGCTCACCAACCGCTCTCCCGACTCGCTCCAGCACAACGAGGCCGACGCGCCCGATCCGGCTCGCCGGCGTCGGACCATCACGACGGCGTTCACGGCCCGGCGAGCCCAGACGCTGACGCCCGAGATCGAGGCCATCGTGGCCGAGCTGATCGACGACCTTCGCGCCGGCGGCGACGAGGCCGAGTTCCACGACGCCTTCGCCCAGCCGCTGGCGGTCCGGGTGATCTGCCGGCTGCTCGGCATTCCGTACGCGGACCACAAGACGTTCGGGCCGCTCGTGGAGGTCCTCATGTCCGCCACGGCGTACCCGCCCGAGCAGGTCGGCCAGGCACACGGTCAGCTCTTCGCCTACTTCGCCGAGTTCTACGACCGGCGCGCGGCCCAGGAGGACCCGCCGGAGAAGGACGTCCTCACCGATCTGATCGAGGCGACCCGCTCCGGCGAGCCGATGGGCCGCGAGGAGGCCATCCACGCCGGGTACGGCCTGCTCATGGCGGGTTACGAGACGACCAGCCACCAGCTCGCCATCTGCCTCTACCTGCTGTTGTCGGAGCGCGACCGCTGGGAGCGGCTCCGCGCCGAGCCGGAGCTGGTCCCGACCGCGGTGGAGGAGCTGTTGCGCTGGACCTCGCTGCTCTCCACCGGCGGCGCGCCGCACATCGCCGGCGTCCCGGCGACGCTGGGCGACACGCCGGTCGAGCCGGGCCAGGTCGTGGTGCCGGTGTTCGCGGCGGCAAACCGGGATCCCCGGGCGTTCGACCGGCCCGACGAGATCATCCTGGACCGCAGCCCCAACCCCCACCTGGCGTTCGGGCACGGCGGGCATGTCTGCCTGGGCGCGTCGCTGGCCCGCGTCGAGCTGACCACCGCGCTCTCGGCCCTGCTGCGGGAACTGCCCACGCTGCGGCTGACCGGGGCGGACCTCAAGTGGCGCGAGGGGACGTTCATCCGTGGCCTCACCGCCCTGCCCGTGCGGTGGTGATCCCGCCACGGCGGATCTGTTCCGACACTCATCGGCACCCCGGCTCGATCGCCAGGGTGCCGATGAGTGTGGGTGAAACCGGGAGGCCCCGGCCGGGATCACAGTGGAATGTTGCCGTGACTGCCCCGTCCCGCGGGAGCGGTGGCCAGCGCCTCGGCGATCCGGCGGCGGCTCACGGTTGGGTCGATCACCTCGTCGATCATGCCCAACCCCACTCCGCGCTGGGTGCCACCGGAGATGCGGCGGTGCTCGGCGGTCAGTTCCCGCCGCAAGCGCTCCCGGTCGGCCGCCGGTGCCGCGGACAGGGCCCGGCGGTGCAGGATTCCCACCGCGGCCTCCGGGCCCATGACGTCGACCTCGGCGTCCGGCCAGGCCAGCACGGTGGTGGCGCCGAGCGAGCGGGAGTTCATCGCGATGTAGGCCCCGCCGTACGACTTGCGCACCACGAGGGTCACCCGGGGCACGACCGCCTCACCGAAGGCGTACAGCAGTTTGGCGCCGCGCCGGATCACCCCGCCCCATTCCTGGTTCACGCCGGGCAGATAGCCGGGCACGTCGACCAGCACCAGCAGGGGTATGCCGAACGAGTCGCACTTGCGGACGAACCGTGCCGCCTTCTCCGCGCTGAGCGAGTCGAGACAGCCGCCGCGGCGCAGCGGATTGTTGGCCACCACGCCGATCGCCCGGCCCGCGAGGCGGCCGAAGCCCACGACGACGTTGCGGGCCCAGCGCGGCTGCAGTTCCAGGAAGGCGGGGCCCTCGTCGCCCGGCTCGTCGAGAAGGCGCGAGATCAGCGGGTGAACGTCGTAGGCCCGGCGCGCCGACGCCGGCAGGACCTCCGCCAGGCCCTCGTCGTCCTTGACCGAGGACAGGTCGAACCAGCCGGGGCGGGCAAAGATGCCGACGAGGTGCCGGGCGGCGGAGTACGCCTCGGTCTCCGAGCCGGCGCTCACGTGCACGACGCCGGACTTGCGCCCGTGTGCCTCGAGGCCGCCCAGCCCCTCCATGTCGATCTGCTCCCCGGTGACCGAGCGGACCACGTCGGGGCCGGTGACGAACATCCGGCCGCCGTCCGCCATCACCACCACGTCGGTGAGAGCCGGGCCGTATGCGGCGGCGCCCGCGGCGGGGCCCAGGACGACCGAGATCTGCGGGACGCGCCCGGAGGCCCGGATGATCGCGGCGAAGATCCGCCCGACGCCGTCCATCGACTGCACGCCCTCGGTGAGCCGCGCCCCGCCGGAGTGCCAGAGCCCGATCACCGGCACCCTGTCCCGGACCGCGAGGTCGATGGCCGTCACGATCTGCATGCTCTCCTCGGCGCCGAGCGAGCCGCCGACGCGGGTCGCGTCGGTGCAGAAGACCACCACCGGGCTGCCGCCGATCCGGGCGTTCCCGGCCTTGACCGCGTCGTCCGGGCCGAACAACCGCAACGAGCCCGGATCGACCAGTTGAGCCAGGCGGGTCAGCGGCGCACGGGGATCGCTCGTGACCGCATCCGCCACGTCGCTTGCCTCGGCCATTGTCATCTCCTTCCCGAGGCGGCGGCGAGGCCGGCGGCCCGGAACCGGTTGATCGCGTTCTCGTGGTGAGCGCGCGTCTCGGGGTCCGAGACGCCGCCTCCCTCGTCCGCGAGGCAGAGCACGCCCACCTTGCCGTGGTGCTGGTTGCCGTGCACCTCGTCGACCGCCTGCCCCACCCGGTCGAGGGGGTACGTCGCCGACAGTGTCGGGTGGATCCGGCCACGTGTCACCAGGCGGTTCGCCAGCCAGGCTTCCCGGTAGTTCGCAAAGTGCGAGCCGACGATGCGCTTGAGGTGCATCCACAGGTACCGGTTGTCGAACTCGTGCCGGAAACCGGAGGTCGAGGCGCAGGTCACGATGACGCCGCCGCGGCGCGCGACGTAGACGGAGGCGCCGAACGTCTCACGCCCGGGGTGCTCGAACACGATGTCCGGATCGTCGCCGCCCGTCAGCTCGCGGATCCGCTCGCCGAGACGGCGCCACTCGCGCGGATCGGGAGTCTGCTCGTCGGCCCAGAACCGATACTGCTCGACGCTGCGGTCGATTACCGCGGAGGCCCCCATCGCCCGGCAGATCTCGGCCTTCTGCTCGTTCGAGACGACGCAGATGGGGGTTCCGCCGCCGTTGAGGACGTACTGGGTGGCGTACGAGCCGAGACCGCCGGCGGCCCCCCAAACCAGCACGTTGTCGCCCTGCCGCATGACCGCGCCGTGCTGGGAGACGAGCTGCCGGTAGGCGGTCGAGTTCACCAGCCCGGGCGCGGCGGCCTCCTCCCATGTCAGGTGTGCCGCCTTGGGCATGAGCTGGTTGGCCTTGACCAGGGCGAGCTCGCCCAGGCCGCCAAAGTTGGTCTCGTATCCCCAGATCCGCTGCTGCGGGTCGAGCATCGTGTCGTCATGGCCCTCCGGCTCCTCGAGCTCGACCGAGAGGCAGTGCGCGACCACCCGGTCGCCCGCCTTCCAGAGGCGCACCCCGGGTCCGGTCCGCAGCACGACTCCGGAGAGATCGGAACCCACCACGTGGTACGGCAGGTCGTGCCGGGCCGCGAGGCCACCGGTCCGGGCGTACCGCTTGAGGAACTGGAAAGTCGGCACCGGGGCGAACAGCGCGCTCCACACGGTGTTGTAGTTGATCGAGCTGGCCATGACGGCGATCAGGGCCTCGCCCGGTCCGGGCTCGGGGGTCGCCACCTCCCTGAGATGCAGCGCCTTGCCGGGCTGGCGGTCCGCCATCGCCACCCCGGCGAACATCTCCTGCTCCTCCTCCAGGAGCACGGCCGCCCGATAGCTCTGCGGCACGGGGAGCGCCTCGACGGCTCCGCGGTCGGCCTCGACCGACTCGAGAGTCTCCACGAAAGCACGATTCATCGACTTGTCCCTTTGCTCGGGCGCTGGGCATGGAAGCCGGCGCCGGTCTTGCGGCCGAGCCGGCCCTCGGCGACGAGGCGGATGAGCATCGGCCCCGGCCGGGTCGCCGGGTCGCCGAACTGCTGGTGCAGGCGGCGCAGGATGGCGAGGGAGACGTCGAGGCCGATGGTGTCGAGCAGGGCGAAGGGACCGATCGGGAAGCCGTGGACCTCCTCCATCTCCCGGTCGAGCTCCGCGACGCCCGCCTGGCCGCGCTCCACCATGCCGACGGCGTCGTTGAGATAGGGGAACAGGAGGTAGTTGACGATGAAGCCGGACCTGTCCGGACAGGAGACCGGCACCTTGCCCAGGTGGCGGGC
The DNA here is from genome assembly GCF_040655695.1 of Polymorphospora sp. NPDC050346. Taxonomy (NCBI): domain Bacteria; kingdom Bacillati; phylum Actinomycetota; class Actinomycetes; order Micromonosporales; family Micromonosporaceae; genus Polymorphospora; species Polymorphospora sp. NPDC050346. The sequence continues at coordinate 16,746 of NZ_JBFAKM010000015.1, forward strand.
GAGGGCACGGGCCGCCGCAGTGGTCCGCGGGGCGGTGTCCGGGGTGTGGCCGACCTCGACGAGCTTCATGACCGGCGCCGGATTGAAGAAGTGCATCCCGACCACGTCGGCCGGGCGGCCGGTCACCGCGGCGCAGTCCGCCACCGAGAGGCTGGAGGTGGTGGTCGCGAGAACGGCGCCGGGCCGGCAGACCCGGTCGAGGGCGGCGAAGACCGTACGCTTGGGGTCCTCCTCTTCCACCACCGCTTCGATGACGAAGTCGCAGTCGGCCAGGTCGTCGATCGAGACGCTCGCCCGGAGCCGTCCGGCAGCCTCCGCACGCGTCGCGGGATCAAGGCGGCCGCGGGCGACCGCCTTGTCGAGCGCCGCCGAGACGGAGCGCCGGGCGGCCGCCGCCTGCTCGTCGCCGCGTGCCACGAGAGTGGTGCGAAGACGGTGGGCCACGAGGGTCTGCGCGATTCCGGCAGCCATGGTTCCGGATCCGACGATGCCGACGGAGGACGGCGGCATGGCGGCCACCGGTTCCGGCGCGGCGGGCCGCGTGAAGCGGCCGAAACCGCGGCCGAGCAGTCCCTGCCGCGCCATGGTGGTCAGCAGCGGCGCCGGGGTCACGGCCGCGCCGGCCATGAGCTCCAGCACCCGATCGAGACCGAGGTCGTCCAACATGGCCAGCGGACCGGCGGCCAAGCCACAACCGAGGCGCATCGCGGTGTCGATGGCCGAGCCGGTGACATAGCCCTGTTCGCATAGGACGGCGGCCCGGTTCAGATATCGCAGCAGCAACACGTGCCCGGCAGCGATCCCATGCTCCTGTACAGTCATCGCCACCCCTTGATCGCGTCGTTTCGCGCGGCCGCACTGCCGGATCAATGCGGACTCTAAGAGGGTGCGGCGGGCGACGGTAACCCCTACAAGCGATTGGTGTTCCGCTCGCCTAGGGGTTGGCCACGAATAACACCCTTCCTAATGTTGACTGGGGCGGCGTGTATTTCGACTGCCAAAAGAAACGCTTTCCCGCGCCGATTTCACTCGCCATGAGAGAGCAGTGAAAAATATCGGATCACACCGTCGCGCAGGGCGGGCGACACAAAGTGTGAGGAATGCGCGGCGCACGACAGACGCCGGAGAAGGCAAGACAAGAGCCGGACAGCACGGTAACATCATAGGCGCTGCAGAACGGTCCGGTCCTTTTAAGATTACCATGGGGTGGCGCTGTTGTCAAGAGTTCCCTCGGAAGCCTTCGCCGCTTTCGCCAACGACACGCTGGAGGACGAGCGCCGCTACGTGGCGATGCTCTACCGCAACGTCGACAAGCGGCGCGACGACGCCGTGCAGAAATTGGCTCGGACCCGGCTCCACAGCGCGAGCAACCCGTCGGCACGCGCCGAACGTGACGCCTCCACCACGATGTACCGCGAGCGCATACGGCAACTCGAGGGGGTCGACGAGCGGCTCTGCTTCGGCCGGCTCGACATGGACGACGGCGAGTCCCGCTACGTCGGCCGGTTGGGGCTGGTCGACGAGGAAGACCAGTCCTCGCTGCTCATGGACTGGCGGGCGCCCGCCGCGCGCCCGTACTACCTGGCCAACGCGATCACCCGGGAGGGTGTGCGCCGTCGCCGGCAACTGCGGATGAAGGGCCGCACGGTCACCGGCTTCGATGACGAGATCCTCGACGTCGCGGCCGCGCCGGCGGACAGCGCGGCCTCGCTGACCAACGAGGCCGCGCTGATGGCCGCGCTCACCGCCAACCGCACCGGCCAGATGCAGGACATCGTCGCCACCATCCAGGCCGAACAGGACGAGATCATCCGGGCCGACATCAACGGCGTGCTCGTCGTACAGGGCGGCCCCGGCACGGGTAAGACGGCGGTCGCGCTGCACCGGGTGGCCTACCTGCTCTACGCGCACCGCGACCGGCTCGAGAAGCGCGGGGCGCTGATCCTCGGCCCGAACGCGACGTTCCTGCGCTACATCAGCCAGGTGCTGCCATCGCTGGGCGAGACCGGCGCGCTGCTGTGCACGGTGGGTGACCTCTACCCGGGCGTCGTCGCCACCGGCAGCGAGCCGGACGACGTCGCGGAGATCAAGGGCCGCGCCTCGATGGTGCAGGTCATGGCGAACGCCGTCTACGACCGCCAGGAGACCCCGCCGGTCAAGGAGGTGCTCTTCGAGGGCGACCGGCTGCGGCTCACCCACAAGGTCACCGCCAACGCGAAGTGCGTGGCGCGTGACACGCTGCGCCCGCACAACGAGGCCCGGCCGTACTTCGTTCGCAAGATCATCGAGGCGCTGACCAACCAGGTCGCCTCGAACATCGGGCGGCACCTGCTGGCGGACGAGGACATCGAACAGATCCGGTTCGACCTCACCAGGTCCCCGGAGGTGCGCCAGGCGCTGCACGAGCTCTGGCCGATCCTCACGCCGGAGCAGTTGCTGGCCGACCTCTACGCCTCGCCGGAACGGATCGAGGCAGCCACGCCGGATCTCGCACCGGCCGAGCGGGAGCTGTTGCGGCGCGACCCGTCGACGCCGTGGACGCCGGGCGACGTGCCGCTGCTCGACGAGGCCGCGGAGCTGCTCGGCTGGGACGACCGGGAGGAGCGGGCCCGGGAAGCGGCGCAGTGGAGCGCCGACCTGGAGTACGCACAGGGCGTCCTGCAGATCCTCAACTACGAGGAGGACGAGATCGACGAGGAGGTGCTCCAGGCCACCGACGTGATCGACGCGTCGACGCTGGCCGATCGGCACGACGACGACGGTTACCTGTCCGTCTCCGAGCGGGCCGCCGCCGACCGCACCTGGGCGTTCGGGCACATCGTGGTGGACGAGGCGCAGGAGCTGTCCCCGATGGTGTGGCGGCTGCTCATGCGCCGCAGCCCGAGCCGCTCGATGACCGTGGTCGGCGACGTCGCACAGACCAGCGACCCCAGCGGCACTACGACGTGGGGTGACGTCTTCGCGCCGTACGTCGCGGACCGGTGGCGGCTGACCGAGCTGACCGTCAACTACCGGACGCCGGCCGAGGTCATGGCCGTCGCCGCCGACGTGCTGGCCGCGATCAGCCCCGGGCTCAAGCCGCCGCGCTCGGCCCGGACGTCCGGCATCACCCCGTGGTGCGGTCAGGTCGAGACCTATGTGGGGGCCGTGCCGGAGGCGGTCCGCGCGGAAGGTGCGGCGATCGGCGGCGGCCAGGTGGCCGTGGTGGCGCCGACCGAGCTGGTGCACCCGCTCGGTGACGCCATCAAGCGCCGGACGACGACGGCGGAGGTGGTCGTCGGCGACGGCATCTCGCTCGGCGCGGGCATCGTGGTGCTCGACGTCCGCCAGGCCAAGGGCCTCGAGTTCGACTCGGTACTCGTCGTCGACCCCGCCGGCATCGTCAGCGAGTCCCGACGCGGCCTCAGCGACCTCTACGTCGCCCTGACCCGCACCACCAAACGGCTCGGGGTGCTGCACCGCGGCGACCTGCCGGCCGTGCTGGGGCGGCTGAGCGCGCGCGAAACCACGGAATTCACCGTCGAGGCAGAGCACGATCGAGTGGACGAAGGAGCGCGATGAGCACCCAGCCGGAATCGCCCACGGCGCCGGGAACGCAGCCCGCCCCGGCCAAGGGCGTCATGACGACCGTCTACGGACTGCTGCTGGGAATGTTCGTCGCGGTCCTGGCGCCGACGGTGGTCACGGTGGCGTTGCCGGGCATCGTGACCGACCTCGGCGGCTCGCAGTCGGCGTACACCTGGATCATCACGGCGGAACTGCTCGCCATGACCGTCTCGGTCCCGCTGTGGGGCAAGTTCGCCGACCTGTACGACAAGAAGTGGCTGCTGCAGGCCTCCCTCGCGCTCTTCGTGCTCGGGTCGCTCGTCGCAGGTTTCGCCGGCTCGATCGGGGTGCTCATCGTGAGCCGGGTCGCGCAGGGCATCGGAGCCGGCGGGCTCACCGCGTTGGTGCCCGTCGTGATGGCGGTGATCGTTCCGCCGCGCGAGCGCGGCAAGTACATGGGCCTGTTCGGCGCCGTCTTCACCGTCGGGACCATCCTCGGCCCGCCGCTGGGCGGCGCCCTGGCCGAGGTGCCCGGCATCGGATGGCGGCTGTGCTTCTTCTTCGGCGCGCCCTTCGCGGTGCTGTCCATGGTCGTGCTGCAGCGGACCTTCCACCTGCCCGTGATGCGCCGTGAGGTGCACATCGATTACCTCGGCGCCGCGCTCATCGTCGTCGCCACCAGCGCCCTGCTCATCTGGTGTTCGCTGGCTGGCGACGTCTTCGCCTGGCGCTCGACGTGGACCGCCGTGCTGGTGACCGGCGGTGTGGTGGCCTTGGGGCTGGCCATATGGGTCGAGGCTCGCAGCCCCGAGCCCGTGCTGCCGCTGAGCCTGTTCCGCAACCGGACGGTCGCCCTCACCACCCTCGCCAGCCTGCTCGTCGGCGTCATGATGTTCGGCGGCTCCGTCTTCGTCCCGCCCTACCTCCAGCTGGCCCAGGGACTGTCGCCCGGCCAGACCGGCCTGCTGAGCCTTCCGATGGCGCTGGGCATCGTCGTCGCGTCCACCGTCGCGGGACGCCTCATCACCGCCACCGGCCGCTGGAAGGCGGTCCTCGTGACCGGCGGCGTGCTGGCCTGCGTCGGCACGGTCATGCTCGCCCTGGTCGACGAGGGCGCCGGCCTCGTATGGTTCACGGCGGCCATCACGCTGCTCGGCCTCGGCGTCGGATGCCTGATGCAAAACCTGGTCCTGGTCGCGCAGAGCTCGGTCGACATGCGGCAGCTCGGGGTGGCGACGTCGACGTTGTCGTTCTTCCGGAGTCTGGGCGGCTCGGTCGGGGTCACCGTCCTCGGCGCCGTGTTCGCCCATCGCGTCCAGTCGGTGACCGAATCCCGGGCGCCGGCCGGCGCCGACCCCGGCTACGGCGATGTCGGCGGGACGCTTCCGGACCTGGGCGCCCTGCCGGAGCCGGTCCGGGCCGTCGTCGAACAGGCCTACGCGGTCGCGACCGGCGACATCTTCGCCATCACCGTGCCGGTCGCCGTGCTGATCCTGCTGACGGTGGCCCTGCTCAAGAACCGTCCGCTGGCGTCGCAGTTCGGCATGCCGCCGGGGCCGCGCCGCCAGGGCGAGCATGGCCCGGGCGGGCACGGCGAGGGCCCCGGTGACCCGAAGGCCGCCAAGGCCGGCCAGCAGAGCCGGCTGCCCGCGGGCTGACCCGGGGGCACACGGTGACGGCCGGTCCTTCGCGGACCGGCCGTCACCGTACGGGAATCGTCACCAGTCGACGTGCGCGGAGTACTCGTCGTACTTCTGGGCGTGGGTGAGGTGGGCCAGATCCGCCTCGACCATCATCGTCATCAGCTCCTCGAACTTCAGCCGCGGCTGCCAGCCGAGCTCCTGGCGGGCCCGGGTGGGGTCGGCGCACAGCGTCTCGACCTCCGCCGGGCGGACGAACTCCTCGTCGACCACCACGTGTCGCGACCAGTCCAGGCCGACGGCGCCGAAGGCTATCCGGACCGCGTCGCGCACCGAGTGCATGATGCCGGTGCCGACCACGTAGTCACGCGGCTCCTCCTGCTGAAGCATCAGGTGCATGGCGCTCACGTAGTCGCCGGCGAAGCCCCAGTCGCGCCGGGCGTCGAGATTGCCGAGCTTGAGCTCGCTCGCCAGGCCGAGCTTGATCTTGGCAACGGTGTGCGAGATCTTCCGGGTGACGAACTCCAGGCCCCGGCGCGGCGACTCGTGGTTGAACAGGATGCCCGAGACGGCGTACATCCCGAAGGACTCCCGGTAGTTGCGGGTGATGAAGTGCCCGTAGGCCTTGGCGACGCCGTACGGGCTCCTCGGATGGAAGACGGTGGTCTCGGACTGGGGTGTCTCCGCGACCTTGCCGAACATCTCCGACGACGACGCCTGATAGAAGCGGACCTGGCGGGACGGCGCGCTCGACGACGACGAGCTGACGCCCGAGACCACCCGGAGCGCCTCCAGCATGCGCAGCACGCCGAGGCCGGTGACCTCACCGGTCAGCTCCGCCTGCTGCCAGGAGAGCGGCACGTACGAGATCGCGCCCAGGTTGTAGACCTCGTCGGGCTGGACCCGGTCGATGGCGGCGATCAGGCTGCTCTGGTCGAGCAGGTCCCCCTCGACGAAACGCAGGTCGTGCACCAGGCGGCTGACCCGCAAACGGCGCGGATTCGCCTGGCCGCGTACCAGGCCCCACACCTCGTACCCCTGTTCCAGCAGATGCTCGGCCAGGTACGACCCGTCCTGGCCGGTGATGCCGGTGATCAATGCTCGGCGCGACACGGCTCCTCCTGCGTGGTCAGCTCGACGTGGTTCGGTCTGCGGATGCGGCGCCGGCCGCCGGGCCGAGCAGGCCCAGCCGGCGCTGGATGAGGTCGGCCGCGGCCACGCTGCCGCCGGCGGAGCGCAGCTCGCCGGCCCAGTGCTCGGCTCGTCGCCGGTACGCGGGCTCCGTCACCAGCCGGGTGATCTTGTTGACGATGTCGTCCACGTCCGGCCTGTCGACGTTGCGCACCACGAGCCCGGCGCCGCTGTCGGCCGCGCGGGCCGCGAAGTCGTTGCAGTCCATCCAGAACGGCATCACCAGCAGAGGTTTGCCGTGCACCAGCCCCTCGTGGAACGCGTTGCCGCCGCCGTGGTTGAAGAACACCCGCACGTTCGGATGCGCCACTACGGTGAGCTGGGACGGCAGCCATGCCTCGACCCGCAGGTTCGCGGGCAGGTCGCCGGGCAACATCCGCTGCCGGGTCTCGTCGAGTTTCCACAGCACGTGGTGCCGGGGAGCGAGACGCCGGGCCACCTCGACCAGCGCGGCCACCTGACCCGCCGAGGGGCGCATGAACGTCCCGAAGCCGATGTAGACGATCGACGGGTGCTCGTCCAGCCAGGCGTCCAGGGAGGGATCCGCGGTGATGTCCCCGGAGTCGCCGGGCAGCACCGCTCCGACCATGTGGAGGTTCGGCGACGCGGCCGGGAACGGGTATTCCAGGCCGAACACCGAGCAGCCGAGAACGTCGGCCGCGGCCCGGGCGTAGTGCGACGGGATGCCCGCCGCGTTCGGCAGTCCCTCGGCTTTTCGGCGCTGCAGCGCGGCCAGGGCGGGCCGCATGCGCCGGGGACTGGCCATGACCGCACGGGTGCCCAGGCGGAAGAGCACGTTCTCGGCCCGCTGCCGGGGGGACATCCGGGCCGGCAGGCCCGACCCCGGTGTCGGGTAACTCCACGGCAGTGTGTCCACGTAGAAGCTGCTGACCGGCACGGCGATCGTCAGGACGTACGGGATGCCCCGCTTCATGGCGGCGTCGATGGCCCAGCCGGTGCACGAGTCGGCCACGATCAGGTCGGGCCGTACCTCGTCGATGGCGGCCAGCGTCCTGCGGTACAGCTCCTCGGTGTACTCGCGGTCGACGTTCGTGTCCATGAACGCCGCGAAGTCACGCACCCGTCGGCCGGTGGTCATCGCCCGCAGCGTCGCCTGGTCCCAGTTGGCCGGCCAGAGGTGGGGCCGGTAGCGGCCGAGCGAGACGAATCGTACGGGCCCGCCGTTCGCTCCCCCGCCGATCCGGCGGATCTCGTCCGCCCGTTCGTCGGTGCAGGCGAACCAGAGGTCCGCGTCGCGCCGTGCCAGCTCCTGGGCGATCGCCAGCAGGGGATTGATCAGGCCCGCGCTGGGCAGGCTGGCGAAGAGCAGCCGGCCTCGGGTGCCGTCGTCGCCCACGTCAGGCTCCCTTCGCCAGGATCTCGCCGTCCTCGGACCCGGTGCGCGCGGCGAGCAGCAACTCGGTGATGAAGTTTGCGATAGCGGCCACCGTCGGCTGCTGCCAGAGCAACGTCGTGGGCAGGTCGTGACCGAAGCGCTGCCGCAGCCGCCGGCGGACGACCACCACCATGACCGAGTCCATGCCCTGCTCGACGAGGGGCCGCCGCCGGTCGAGCTCGCCGGCCGACAGCCGCATCTCGCCGGCGATGATCCGGTCGGTCTCGTCGGCGACGATCCGGTGCAGCTCGTCCGGCGCCACGCTGTCGAGGTGGACGGATCCGGCGCCGCCCGCGTCGGCCGCGCTGTCGGCGGCGGAGACCTCCTCGACCGTCAGGGCCGCGAGCAGCGGTGGCCGCGGTGAGTCCTCGGACGTCGGGCTCACGACTGCGTACACGCCGGGGCCATGGCCGAGCGCGTGCCCGGCCGCCTCGAACAGCAGGCCCGGATCCACCGCCGTGGTGCCGGGCAGGTCGCCGGCCGGCCAGCTCATGCTCCATGTCCCCCGGCAGCCGCTCGCCACCCGATGCGCGGTGAGCGAGTCGGCGTACGAGGCGACGGCCGCCCTCGCGTCACCGGGCCCGGGCGACACCCGTGCCTCCAGCGGCACCGCGAAGAGCATGAGATCCAGGGCTTGCGGCGGATACGCGGCGTGCAGCGAGTCGATGACCGCGAGAGACGAGCGGACGTCCCGGCCGGGCGCGTGCGGCGCCGCGTACACCACGCCGCGTACGGGTGGGAGATCCCACACCTCGGGGACGAGGCCGCCGCCGCGTGCCCACGCGGCCACGTCGACGGTGGCGGTGAAGACCGCGACACCGCGCCCTTCCAGCGCCCGGACGGTGGCGATTTCCGGGCGGAGATCCCCGGAGGAGTCCCATTCCGCCCGGGGCGGAAGCGCCCCTTCGTCGAGCAGGACCAGGCGACCGGCGCCGAGACCGGCCAGCCAGTGTGCGGCGGCGACACCGGCCGGGGTGAAGGCGCCGACGACGGCGTACGTGCTGTCGGCGCGCACCGGGGGCGGTGAGCCGGCGTCGTCGAGGTCCACCCGGGCGAGCCGCGGCACCGCCGGCCCGTCCGCGTCGAGCGCCACCACGTCCTCGTCCGCGGCCCGGTCCAGCGCCTCCAGGAACGCCTTCGCCGCCGATCCGTCCCACGCCGGCCCGAGGTCGACGGCGCCCACGCGCAAGCCGGGACGTCCGGCCCGCAGAGCACGGACCAGGCCCCACAGGGGCGCCTGCCGCGTGTGTGCGGAGTGGCTGCTGCCGCGGACGCCGGAGGTGACGCACCAGAGCCGGGGCCGGCGCTCCTCCGGTAGCCGGCAGACGGCCTCGGCCACGGCGTCGAGCTCCTCCTGCGCGAGTCGCGCGGCCACGCTCACCGGGCGGACATGGTCGACCGGGCTCACGAGCACCTCGGCCGACTCGTCGAGGTGGGTGGAGAGGTCGCCTACGCCCGCGGCGTCGTTCACCGCGTGACACGTGACGCCGGCGGCCGAGAGCCCGCCGGCCAGCGACGCCAGCGTGGGGCCGACCAGGACGACCGTACGGGCCGCCGAGCGCCCGGCGGAGGCGTCCGGCGGCCGCCAGACGGTCGTGTGCAGCGCTCGCCGCGCATCCGTCTCCGGCGCCGTCTCGCCGAGCTCGGTGTAGCGCAGGCCGTCGACCCGCGCGATGCGACGGCCGGTCGGGTCGGCCACGACCGCGTGGGTGACGCCGAGACGCTCGTCGGCGAGCACGACGGTGACCGTCACGGTTTCCGGTGCGTCGCCGCCGACCGCGATCAGGTCCGCGTCGACGGCCATGCGCAGCAGAGGGGCTCCGGGGAACACCGCCGGGGCGATGGACATGACCGCGTCGAAGGCGACCGCCCAGCTTTCGGCGCCCGTCCGGTCGTGCGGCGCCTTCACCTCCGCGACGATCACTCCGGTGCCGCGCCGCAGCCGCTCCACGGTCCACTCGAAGCCGGTGGCCGGCACGCCCACGGTCGCCAGGCGTTCACGGATCAGGCCCGGATCGGCGAACTCGGCCTCGTCGCCGGCACCCGGGGCGATCGGGCCGCCGGTCACGTCGACGTCCGTTCCGATCTCGGCCTGTGCGTTGATCAGCCAGGTGTCGCCGGCCGGCGACCTCGACGCGAGCCGCAGCGCGCCGCCGTCGCGGACCACCTGGATCTCCCGGTAGTCGTTGGTGATCAGGGGCTGGCGCATCACCAGGCCGTCGAGGTGCGCGGGCCGCCCGTCGGCGCCGGCGCTGGCCGCCATAAAGGTGCTCACCAGCACCGAGGCGGGGACGATCTCCACGCCGTTGAGCGCATGGCTGCCCGGGTACGGCCGGTTGCCGTCGTCGAGCCCGGTGCGCCACACCACGATCGGGCTGCCCGCGATGCTCTGCCTGGTGCCCAGCAGGGTGTAGCTCTCGACGTCGTGGCCACGCTGCCGGGTCTGCGTTCCATCGCTGGTCTCGCGCCACAGGCGCCGCCGCTGCCACGCGGTGGTGGGCAGGTCGGCCAGGAAGCCGCCGGGCTGCAGGCTCGGCCAGTCGACGCCGATGCCGGCGCAGTGCGCCGCCGCCACCGCCGCGAGATAGGTCCGCACCTCCGGGCGGTTGCGGCGCAGCGAGATTCCGGCGAACGCCTCGTCCATTCCCTTGTCGGCCAGCGTCTCGCCCACCGAATGAGCGATCAGCGGATGCGCGGACACCTCGAGGAAGGCGTCGAACCCGTCCTCGGCGGCGGCGCCGACCGCGGCCGCGAGCCGGACCGGCTGGCGCAGGTTGGTCGCCCAGTAGTGGCCGTCGCCGGACGGGACGGCGCGCGGATCGGGCAGCGCCGTGGAGTACATCGGTATCGCCGGCTGGCCGGGGCGCAGCCCGGCGCACATCTGTACCAGCTCCTCGAGAAGAGGATCCATGTGCGGGCTGTGGAAGGCGATGCGAGCCGAGACCCGCCGGGCCTGGATGCCCTCGTCCGGCCAGGTGTCCAGCACGTCCTGCACCGCGGGCAGGTCACCGGCGAGCACGGTCGACACCGGCGACGCGGCGATCGCCGGCGACAGGTCGGCCCGCCCCGCGAGCCGCTGCGCGGCCTGGTCGAACGACAGGGAGACCATCACCATGTCGCCCTTGCCCTCGGCCCGCGTGAGCAGGCGCGAGCGCCGGCACGACACTCGAGCGCCGTCCTCGAGGCTCAGCAGGCCGCAGGTCACGGCGGCGGCGACCTCGCCCATCGAGTGGCCGATGACGGCGTCCGGGATGACGCCACGGCCGCGCCACATGGCCGCCAGGCCCACCTGCATCGCGAAGATCATTGGCTGAATGCGGTCGACGGTCTCGAAGGTGCCGCTCCGGATCAGCTCGCGGGCGGTGAACCCGCTCTCCGCGGCGAACACCGGGTCGAGGACGTCGATGACCTTGGCGAACTCGGGCTCGGTCTCCAGCAGCTCCCGGCCCATGCCGCTCCAGTGCGAGCCGTGGCCCGAGAAGACCCAGACGAGTCCCCGGCCCTGGCGCGGCCGGACGACGTCCGTGACGACACCGTCGGCCGGACGGTCCGCGGCCAGCAGGCGCAGGCCGGTGACCAGCTCCTCGCGCCCACCGGCGACGATGCCGGCCCGGTGCGACTGGTGCGCCCGGTGGCGGGCCAGCGTGCGGCCGACCGCGGAGAGCGGGACCTCCGTACGGCTGCTGACCTGCTCGGCCAGCTCGGCCGCGGCCTGACGCAGCGCCGCGCCGGCGGCGGCCGACAGCGGATAGAGCCGCACCTCGTCGTCGTCCCGGTGGTCCGGTTCGGCGGTGATCTCCGGCGCCTGCTCCATGACGATGTGCGCGACCGTGCCGCCGTAGCCGAAGCCCGAGACACCGGCCCGGCGTGGATGCGGCCGACGCGGCCATTCCTCGGCCGACTCCGCGAGACGCAGCCCCGAGTCCGCCCACGGGATCTCCGGGTTGAGTTCGGTGTGCAGCAGGCTGGCCGGCACGACCGCGTTCTGCAGGGCCAGCGTGGTCTTGATGACGCTGGCCACGCCCGCGGCGCCCTCCAGGTGACCGATGTTGGACTTCACCGAGCCGACCAGGCAGGGCTCGCCGCCAGCGCGCCCCGCGCCGTAGACGGCGCTGATCGCGCCGGCCTCCATCGGGTCGCCGAGGCGCGTGCCGGTGCCGTGCGCCTCGACGTAGTCGACAGTGGCCGGATCGATGCCGGCCTGCTCGCAGGCGCGGATCATCACGTGCTCCTGCGCCGCCCCGCACGGGGCCATGATGCCGTTGGTGTGGCCGTCCTGGTTCACGGCGCTGCCCCGGATCACCGCGAGCACCCGATCGCCGTCGCGCTCGGCGTCGGAGAGCAGCTTCAGGACGACGACGCCGCATCCTTCGCCGCGGCCGTATCCGTCCGCGCTCGCGTCGAACGGCTTCGAGCGGCCGTCGGGCGCGAGCGCGCCGGCGGCACCCAGGGTCAGCGACTGCCCGGGCGAGGCGATCAGGTTGACGCCCGCCGCGATCGCCACGGTGCTCTCGGCGAGGCGCAGGCTCTGGCAGGCGAGATGCACCGCCACGAGCGAGGCGGAGCAGGCCGTGTCCACCGCGATGCTCGGGCCCCGCAGGTCGAGAACGTGCGAGATCCGGTTGGCGGTTCCGCAGCCGGCCGCGCCGATGCCGGTCCACGCCTCGATGCCGGGCAGGTCCTCCAGCAACCGGCTGCCGTAGTCACCGCTGCACAGTCCGACGAAGACGCCGGCGTCGGTCCCGGCCAAGGTGCGGGGCACGATGCCGGCGTGCTCCAGCGCCTCCCAGGTGACCTCGAGCAGGATGCGCTGCTGGGGGTCCATGAGTTCGGCCTCGCGCGGCGTGATGCCGAAGAACTCGGTGTCGAACTCATCGATGCCGGCGATGAAGTTGCCGCGCGCGATGGCCCGCCTCATGGCGGAGGTGAACTCCGCGCCGTGGGCGGCGTACGGCGCCCACCGCTCCCAGGGGACGTCGCCGACGGTGCTGCGCTGCTCGCTGAGCAGGTCCCAGAACTGTTCCGGCCCGTACACGTCACCAGGCAGGCGACAGCCGGTGCCGACAACGGCGATCGGTTCGGCCGCCCGAAGGTCGGTTGTGTTCGTCATCAGGCACTCTCCGGCGTACCGAGGATTTTGATCACGGCGCAGGCCAGGTTGATCCCCGGCCCGGTGCCGAGCAGCAGCATGTGCTGGCCCGGCCGTAGCTGCCCCGTGTCCACGAGGTGTTTGAGCGACAGGACGTGGTCGCTGGCCCCGCAGTGGCCGATGGTCCGGCCGTAGTCCCACGACGACTTGGACATCGGCAGGCCGAGCGGCGCCATGCACCGCTGCTCCACCACCTCGCGGGAGTAGTTCATGAACGCCACCCGGTCGAGGTCGGAGAACGCGAGGCCGCACTCGGCGACCGTGTCCGCCACCGTGCTGATCATGAGTTCCTGCGCCTTGGCGAGCGCGGCCATCCCGGCGCTGCGGGCCACCACCTGCTGCTGGAAACGACCGGCGAAGCTGAGCGACCGGCCGACGGTGGCGGTCGGCGGGAAGAGCGGCTCGCCGCCCCGGTGGAGCTCCTCGGCCTCGGGCACGGTCACCGACGACACCGCGAGCAGTTGGGCGTAGCCGGGATCTTTGGTGAGCACGAGAGCGGAGCCGGCGTCGCCGGCCACGGTGCCCGGGTTCATCCGCCAGCGGTCCATCATGGGTGTGCCGTAGTTGTCCGCCGCGACCAGCAGCGCGTGGCGGCGGTGCTCATCCGCCCGCAGGTGACTGACCGCGAGCATCATGGCGCTGAACACGCCGTTGCACCCCTGGCGGATCTCCACCGCGGGGACCTCTCCCCCGGTCAGGTGGCGTTGCAGGTACACATGCGGCAGCCACCCGTCCGGCCCCTGGTGCCAGGTGCTGGCGTAAATCATCAGACTCAACTCGGTCGCCGGACGGCCGAACTGCTTGACCGCCTGCTGGGCGGCCCGCAGGGCCATCTCCGGCGCCGGCAGGTCGCCGGCGACCGCGGCGCCCCCGAGCTGGTGAATCTCCACGTCCTCCGCCGGGTAAAGGCCGTCGCCGACCGCCTCCTGCACGGTCACCGTCGGCGGCAGGAAGGCGCCTATCCCGCCGACATAAACGTCTGGTGTGCGCACGAATACGCCTCCTCGGGCAAATACAATTCGACGGGAAGAAGCCGCTGGAAGGAAACGTACGAGCAAGGCCGATCGGCGCAACACCCCTAAGCTCACGAATCACGCGCCTTCTAGGGGTGGCGACCGCCGCGGGGAGCGGATAGGAATGTACGACAAACAAAGAAGCCAACCGGAAAGCGCGCCTAATGACCGAGGAAGAGAGTCTCTGGATTCGTCGGTTCCACCAGTCCACCGAGGCGAAAGTCCGGCTTTTCTGCCTACCACACGCCGGCGGCTCGGCCAGCTATTTCTTCCCGATGTCGCGGACGCTGACGCCGGCCGTGGAGGTGCTGCCGGTGCAGTACCCCGGCCGGCAGGACCGCCGGTTCGAGCCCTGCGTCGAGGATCTGCACGAGCTGGCCGACCTCGTTTTCGAGGCGATCCGCGGTCTGGCCGACCGGCCCGTCGCGTTCTTCGGGCACAGCATGGGAGCGGCGCTGGCGTTCGAGGTCTCCCTGCGGATGGAAGCGAAGCTCGGCATCAGCCCGCGGCACCTCATCGTCTCCGGACGGCGGGCGCCGTCGACGTCCCGCGTCGAACAGGTGCACCTGCGTGACGACAGCGGCATCGTGGCGGAACTGCGCGATCTCAGCGGCACCACGGACGACATGCTCGGCGACACCGACATCCTGCGCATGATCCTGCCCGCCATCCGGGCCGACTACCGGGCGATCGAGACGTACCAGGGCCGGCCGGATGATGCGGTCCGGGCGCCGATCACCGTGCTCACCGGCGACGCCGACCCACGGGTGTCGCTCGCCGAGGCCCACCGGTGGCGCTCGCACACCACCGGCACATCGGAGGTTCTGGTCTTCCCGGGCGGGCACTTCTATCTCAACGACTGCCGCAACGACGTGAACGGCATCGTGGCCCGCATCCTCGCCGAGGCCTGAACCCGTCAGTACGCGAACGACGCGTCGATCGCCTCCAGGATCCGGTCGGCGTCCGGGAGATAGATCTCCTCCGCGCGCGCCGGCGGGTACGGGATGTTGTACCCGCCGACGCGCAGCACCGGTGCCTCCATCTCGAAGTAGCAATGCTCGGTGAGCAACGCCGAGATCTCCGCGCCCATGCCGAGCGTCGTCGGCGCCTCGTGCACGACGATCGCCCGGTGTGTCCGGCGGACCGAGGCCAGCAGCGCCGGCAGGTCGAGCGGGGCCAGGGATCGGAGGTCGACAACCTCGACCGACCTCCCCTCCTCCTCCGCGATCTGCGCGGCGACGAGCGCGGGATGAACCATGGAGCCGTACGTGATCACCGTGAGGTCGCGGCCGGCGCGGACCGTCCGAGCCGAGTGCAACGCGGGAGCGGCGGACAGCGGGGCCTCCTCGTCGACCTCCGCCTTGTCCCAGTACCGGCGCTTGGGCTCGTAGAAGATCACGGGGTCGTCGCCGGCCACCGCCTGCTGGATCATCGTGTACCCGTCGGACGGCGTGGCGCAGGTGACGACCCGCAGCCCGGCGGTGTGCACGAAATACGACTCGTTCGACTCGCTGTGGTGCTCCACCGCGCCGATCCCGCCGCTGCCGGGGATCCGGATCACCACCGGAAGAGCCAGCCGGCCCGCGGACCGTGCCCGCATCTTGGCGAGCTGGCTGACGATCTGGTCGAACGCCGGATATACGAACCCGTCGAACTGGATCTCGCAGACCGGCCGGTATCCGCGCAGCGCCAGACCGACGGCGGTGCCCACGATGCCCGACTCGGCGAGCGGGGTGTCCATGACGCGGTCCGCCCCGAAGTCCTTCTGGAGGCCACTGGTCACCCGGAAGACGCCGCCGAGCCGGCCGATGTCCTCCCCCATCACCACAACCCGTGGATCCCTGGTCATCGCGGCCCGCAGGCCCCGGTTCAGCGCCTGCCCCAGCGTGATCATCGGTCCGCCTCCGCGACCGGGCCGGTCCCGTCGGCGAAGCTCGCCTGGTAGGCGCTCATGCCCTCACGTTCCTGACGCAACAGTGGTGGCTCCTCCGCGAAGGTATGCCGGAACGTCTCCTCCAGCGCCGGGTCGGGCAGCGAGAGGCATGCCGCCCGCGTCTCCTCGGCCAGCTTCCGCGCCTCGCGATCCAACTGCTCGAAATGCTGCTCGCCGGCCCAGCCCTCGGCGCGCAACAGGGCGGCCAGACGGGCGACGGGGTCCCGCTCGCGCCACAGGTCGACCTCGGCCTCCGACCGGTAGATCCGCGGGTCGTCCGAGGTGCTGTGCCCCGCGACGCGGTAGGTGAGCGCCTCGATCAGGGCGGGCGGGCCTCCCGCGCGCACCCGGTCGGCGGCCCGCACGGTCACGGCGTGCACGGCCAGCGCGTCGTTGCCGTCCACGAAGTAGGTGTCCAGGCCGAAACCGGCGGCCCGGACGTGCACGGGCGCGCCCATCTGCTGCGCGGTGGCGGTGGAGATGGCCCACTGGTTGTTCTGGCAGAAGAATACGATCGGCGCCTTGGTGACCACCGCCCAGTTCAGCGCCTCGTTGACATCGCCCTGGCTGCTGGCGCCGTCGCCGAAGTAGGCGAGCACTATCTCCGGCGCGCCGTCGAGCCGTACCCCGAGGGCGTAACCCGTGGCGTGCAGCGTCTGGGCGCCGAGGACGAGACTGTTGATGTGGAAGCGGTAGCGGGCCGGGTCCCATCCACTGTGGGCGACACCCCGCCACTGCGCCAGGATCTCCGCGGGGCCGATACCGCGGCACAGTGCCGCCGCATGCTCGCGATAGCTGGGAAACACGTGGTCGTGCGTGGCGATGCCGCGGATCGAGCCGACCTGTGCCGCCTCCTGGCCCAGCGCCATCAGCCAGAGACCGAGCTCGCCCTGCCGCTGCAGCGCGAGCGCCTCCTCGTCGAACCGGCGGGCGAGGAACATGTCTCGATGCAGGTCCCGGCAGAGCGCCGGGGTGACGTCGAGGGGGAACCGAGGATCCGCCCGCAGTGTCCCGTCGGGAGCCAGCATCTGGATCACATGCGCCTCACGTTTCTGGGTGAACGCCCATGGTCGCGGTACGCCGGTCGTCCGGGGGGCGGACGGCCGGCGTACCCGTACCGCGGATCGGAGCTCATGGCCCTCGACCTCACGGCGATGACGGCCCGCCGGCGATGACCGGCGATTCGTCACCGACGGCGGTCCGGTGGGTGACCGGAACCGGCCGTCCCCACAGCGGACCAGGTCGCCGAATGGCGCGGCGGCGGAAGGGAATGAACGGAATGGATAGCCACACAGGGGCTTAGGGAAAGACGATACTGCGCGGCCCGGCGCACATAACCCCTAAAGAAGCCCTTACTTGAAATGCGGGTGTCCGTGCTTCGGCCCGAGCTGGCAGGATTTACGGGCCGATCTGCCTCATGGCCAGGTTCGTCCACCGGTGCGCGGCGACCGGCAACACCCGATCGGCGAGGTCGAGCGACCACTCTCGGCCCGGCCGACCCGTCAACGATCGCGCCCCCGCCGCGTTCGGCGACCAGCCGGACGAGCCCGCGGAACTGGACGGGCTGCAGCCCGCTGAACGGAAAGATCCGCTCCGGGCGGGTCGCCGAGACCGCCTGCACTCCGACATGCTCCACCATGGACGTGCGCCCGAGTTACGAGACGTCCCTTAGGCTTCGATGACGCCGCAGGCCCAGGGTGGAAATCGCCTGCGGCGATTCCCCCGTGCCACCCCTAGGCTCCAGATTCATTTAGGGGTTCCGGTGGTCGCTCTTGCACGATGAATATGGGCGACATGACCAGACGGGCTTTGATCACTGGCATTCGTGGCCAGGACGGCTCATACCTCGCTGAACACCTGCTCGCCGAAGGCTACGACGTGTGGGGTCTGGTGCGCGGGGAGGCTGTGCCCCGGATACCGGTGGCTCCCCATCTGGAAGGGGAGGTGCATCTGATCAGCGGCGATCTACTCGATCAAAGCAGCCTCATCGCCGCGATCGAGCAGTGTGAGCCCGACGAGGTGTACAACCTGGGGGCGATTTCGTACGTACCGCAGTCCTGGCGACAAGCCGAAGCCACCGCTGAGGCGACTGGTGTTGGAGTGGTGCGGATACTCGAGGCAATCCGCGCGATCTCTGGCGTGCGCGAATCGCAATCGAGCAGGGGAGGGCAGATCCGCTTCTACCAAGCGTCTTCGTCGGCGATGTACGGAAAGGTAAAAGAGACACCACAGAACGAGCTGACGCCCTTTCGTCCGCACAGTCCTTATGGCGCCGCCAAGGCCTACGGCCACTACATGACACAGAGCTATCGCGAATCGTATGGCATGCATGCGATGTCCGGCATCATGTTCAATCACGAATCGCCCCGCCGAGGTCGGCAGTTCGTGACCCGCAAGGTGTCACTCGGGGTCGCTCGGATCAAGCTCGGCCAGGCGGCCGAGCTTCGGCTTGGCAACCTGGACGCACAGGTGGACTGGGGCTTTGCCGGGGACTTTGTCCGTGCGATGCACCTCATGGTGAGCCAGGACGAGGCGGACGACTTCGTGATTGGCACCGGACGCTTGAATAGCGTTCAGCAACTGGTGGAGCTTGCATTTTCGTACGTCGGGCTGAAATGGCGCCACCATGTGCGTGTCGACCCGGAGTTCGTGCGCCCAGCCGATGTAGTCGTGCTGCGCGCCGACTACGAGAAGGCAGCGATGAAGTTGGGCTGGCGTCCGTCGACGCCCTTCGAGGATGTGGTAGCGCAGATGCTGGAGAGCGACCTGCGGCTGTTGTCCATCACATGAAGCCAAGTCCGAGAAAGACATACAGGGCGAAAGGGTCAGCTAGATGAACTGTCAGATCTGCTCCAGCAAAAAACTCACACACATCACGTCTCTCGGACATCATGCCCTGCCGGACGTCTTTGTAAGGCCAGCCGAGGCGGCGGAGCCATTCACCGTCTACCCGCTGGACTTCTACGTCTGCAGAAAATGCTGGCTTGCCCAGATCGGTCACAGCGTCGATCCCGGTCTTCTCTTCAGGGACTTCGTCTACACAACAGAATCCAATCCAGCTTCAAAGCCACATTTCGAGAGGCTCGTCAAGTCCTTCATCGAGCGTTTCCAGCTCGACAGAGAGGATCTCGCGGTCGACCTCGCAAGCAATGATGGAACTCTGCTCGAGCAGTACGGCGGCGAGGTGCGGATTCTCGGCGTCGACCCCTCGTCGACCACCGGCCGGGCGATAGCGAAGGGACTGCCCACCATCGTCGACTTCTTCACCGAGGCCACCGCCAAGCAGATCCTGGCGACATATCAGCCGGCTAAGGTGATCACCACGATGAACGCGTTCGCGCACATCAAGGAACTTGATGCGTTCATGAGTGGCGTCGTGGCGTTGCTGGCCAAGGACGGCGTCTTCGTGAGTGAGTCCCATCATCTTCAGAACGTCATCACCAAGATGCAGTACGACCTCATTCATCATGAGCATCTCCGATTCTATTCCTTGAAACCGTTGATGGTGCTGTTCGATCGCTATGGACTCGAGATTTTCGATGTTGAGGAGACCGAGACCCAGGGCGGATCCATCCTCGTCTACGCAGGGCGGCCCGGCGTCCGTCCGGTCTCCGCGAACGTTCCAAGGCTGCTCGAGCAGGAAACTGCCGCCGGCCTTTATTCAATCGCCACGTACGAGGCCTGGTCAGCCCGGTTGATTCAGTCGAAGCAGCGACTCATGTCCGTCCTGTACGACCTCAAGTCGCAAGGGGCGATGATCGCCGGGATCGGGGCATCCGCCAAGGGAAATACCATCATCAACTACTGTGGAATCCGGCCGGACGTGCTTGATTACATCACAGACGGCTCCGAACTGAAGCAGGGGAAACTTGCCCCCGGCTCGCTGATCCCGGTAACTGCCGATCAAGAATTACTTGACCGACAGCCGGAATATGCACTAATCCTGACCTCGAATCTGAAAGATATCATTATTCAGAAATTGAGAGGAAAAGGATACAAGGGCAAGTTCATCGTTGCTGGCGAAGTGCCTTCTGTCGAGTAAAAGGCGACAGGCCTGAAGGGATTATCATGAAGAGGGCTCTGATCACCGGGGTCGCCGGGCAGGATGGCAGTTACTTGTCGGAACTCCTACTCTCCAAAGGCTACGAGGTCTGGGGCATCGTTCGTCGCAGCTCCGTTCCGGAACATCAAAGCTCCAGGATCGGCTCGCTCGGTGAACTGCATCTCGAGTATGGGGACCTGCTCGACAGCGCGTCGCTGGAACGCTGCATGCGGCTGGCATCGCCAGACGAGATCTACAATCTTGCGTCCCAGAGTCACGTCCGGATCAGCTTCGACATCCCACAGTTCACGGTCCAGGCGAACGCCATGGGACTGTTGAACCTGCTTGAAGTCTACCGAAAGGTCGCCCCAGAAGCGCGCTTCTACCAGGCAAGCTCATCGGAGATGTTCGGGAATTCAGTGGACCCGGACGGTTTCCAACGCGAAACAACTCCCATGAATCCCGTCAGCCCGTACGGGTGCTCCAAGCTGTTTGGTTACAACATGGTTCGCAATTACCGCAACAGCTTCGATCTCTTCGCGGTAAATGGAATTCTGTTCAATCACGAGAGTCCGAGGCGAGGGTCCAATTTTGTCACCAACAAGGTAGTGAAGACGGCCGTCCAAATCAAGCACAAGCTCGCCAAAAGACTGGTGCTCGGCAATCTTGATTCGTTTCGGGACTGGGGTCACTCGAAGGACTACGTGCGCGGCATGCACATGATCATCAATCATGACTTGCCGGGCGACTATGTGATCGCCACGGGGCACACACACTCCATCCGGGAGCTTTGCGACTATGTCTTCAGCAGGCTCGGGATGGATTACCGAGAATATGTCGTACAGGATGCCAAGTTCATGCGACCCGAAGAGCTCACCTATCTGCGAGGGGATTCTTCCCTCTTCCGGAAGACGTTCGGATGGGAGCCGGAGTACACCTTTGAAGCGCTGCTGGACGAGATGATCGAGCACTGGGAGTCGGTCGTCGAGAGGCGGGACGGGTCAAGAATGGCCGGCATGCATTCGGCACTTCCGCTGTAGACGTTGCAGTCAGAGATTCGTGATCGCTTTGGGGGTTCGATCCTCTGCTTACGCCCGGCCGCACCCTCGGCGAGGTGCCGGGCGACCACCTCACGACGCCCTGGGCCGAGGTTGCGGCGACCGCACAAGCGGTCGAGGAATGGCTGGCGCGGTTCACCTGACCACACCTACGACAGCCGGAGTGGGAGAAGCTTGATGAACGTTCTGCCTGACGAGATCTCATCGCCCGAAGGGTCACCCGATCGGGTTGCCCGGGTTCTGCTGGCGGCGCTGCCCAGTACCGGGCTGATCAAGCCGTTGTTGGAGATCGCGGGAGAGCTGAACGAGCGTGGCGTCGCCGATTTGTGGTTCGCCTCCACCGAGGAGGGGCGCGGCGACATCGAGCGGATACCGGGGCAGAACAGGGTGCGCTTCGTGTCGCTGGGCCACTACAAGCCCGAGTTGGATCCGAGCCGATGGGACGACGCGACGCTTGCGTCGATGAGTTCCCGGTCGCGGCTACGAAACCTCGCCGCCTTCATCGACAAGAACATCGACCACGATTACACCTCGCAGCAGTACGACCGAGCACTCCAGGAGTTTGCCTCTGTCCGGCCGGATGTGGCCGTCATCGACCTGTGCACCCCTTGGGCGATCGACGCGGCCATCACCCTCGGTGTGCCCTACGTGCTGAGCGTGCCGTCGCCGATCAGCGGCGTCTACCTGGACCGGCTGCCATGGAGTTTCCCCACGCCGTTCTCCGGGCTCCCGCTGCGGATGAGCCGCCGCCAGCAGCTCTCGAACGTGTTCTTCCGGCTGGGGGCGTTGGCGGCGTACGCCCGGCCTCGGAACC
Organism: Polymorphospora sp. NPDC050346; assembly: GCF_040655695.1. Classification (NCBI taxonomy): domain Bacteria; kingdom Bacillati; phylum Actinomycetota; class Actinomycetes; order Micromonosporales; family Micromonosporaceae; genus Polymorphospora; species Polymorphospora sp. NPDC050346. The sequence goes on from NZ_JBFAKM010000015.1 coordinate 38,528, forward strand.
TGTTCCCCATGCTGGCCGCGACGCGTCGACGGAGGAGAGCCGGAATCGCCAACGCCGCAGCCGTGCCGTCCCGATACGCGGATGCCGCCGCCGCGGTCCTGTCCTTCTCCGTGTTCGGGCTCGAATACCCATTTCCGTCGGCTCCGGATCACCTGCACATGGTGGGAACCCCGGTGCCGGAAGCCGCCACGGAGGGATCCGGAGACGCCGAGATCGACGCCTGGCTCGAGTCGTACGCCTCGGTCGTCTACATCGGGTTCGGAACGGTCATGCGACCGTCACGTGAGCTGGTGGCCGCCATCGTGACGGCGTGCGCCCGCCTCGGCCCGGACGTCGGGGTGCTGTGGAAGGTGTCCAGAGCAGCCGGTACGGCCTTTCCCGACTCACTTCCCGATCCCCTTCCCGACAACCTGAAAGTCGTGAGCTGGGTGCCGTCGCAGTTGGGCCTGTTGGCGCATCCCCGGGTGCGCGTGTTCTTCGGTCACGGCGGGGGCAACGCGGTGAACGAAGGCCTGGTGTTCGGCAAACCGCTGCTGATTCTGCCTTTCTGGATGGACTGCCACGATCTGGCGGCTCGCGTCGTCGAGGCAGGCGTCGGCCTGGCGGTCTCCGAAGTCGAGGTGGACCAGATGGTCGACAAGCTGCGCCGGCTACTCGACGAAGACGGTTTCAGGGAACAGGCGCGACGGTTGGGTCGCTCCCTGAGGGAAGCCGGCGGGGTGGCGCGGGCTGCGGACGTGGTGCTGGCCTGCGCGCCGAGCCGCCGAGTGGTCGCGCCGCGACAACTGTGAGGTGGTCTACACCGCGGCCGCCAACCTGCCGAAGGCGAAACTCTCCCCGCCGGCCGGGGAATACCGGCGCCGGTTCTTCGCCGCGACCGCTCCGGTGCTGTTCCACCTGTCACTGGTCAACACCCACGGTCGCGACGCGGTAGACCGGGCGGTCGCCCGTCTCCCTCGTTGAATCCGTCAGGATCGCGGGCCGAGGACGAGGAGCAGCCGAGCGACGACGTGGCGGCCGGGAAGTGGATCAGATCAGGCCGGCCCGGAGCGCGTAGGCGACGGCGTGCGAACGGTTACGCAGCTTGAGCCGGTGGGTGACGCCGTAGATGACGTTCTTGACGGTCCGCTCGGAGTAGCAGAGCTTGCCGGCGATCTCGTTGGTGTCGAGCCCGTCGGCCATCAGCCGCAGCACGTCGACCTCGCGCGGGGTCAGCCCGGAGGCGTTGAGGCCGTTCGGAGCGAGCACCTCGCGTTGCAGCCGCTCGATGTGCTTGAGCAGTTCCCCGACCAGGTTCGGCGGCATGACCCCGCCGCCGTTGGCCGCCGCCAGTACGCTGTGCACCAGCCGCTCGCCGGTGACCGCCGCACGCGGCAGGATGGCGACCACCCGGCACTCCACCGCGGTCAGCAACTCGCTCTCGGTGATCTCGCGGAGCACGAGGACCACCGGCAGGCCGGTCTCCGCGGCCGAGCGGCGCAGCATCGCCACCACGTCCACCGTGAGCTGCTCGCAGGCGAAGACGAGCACCCTCGCCCCGGTCCGGTCGTGGATGGGCAGCAACTCGATCTCCGGGCAGCTTCGCAGGAAGCTGGCGAGTCCCGCGTAGCTGAGCGGTTCTGATGCCTGCAGGATCAGCCCTACCGGTTCCACCGATGCCTCCTGTTGTCGTCGGTCCCGGTGGAGTCTGCGCAATGCCTCTTCAGAGAATCTCCACGCCGGTCTTCACGCCGGCCCGCCGACCGTGAAGGTTGGCCCGGCGTACGCCGGCGACGACGCTCGTCGCGATCAGGTGTCCGCCGCCGGGGGTGTCTCCCGGGCCCGCTGGAGCGCCGCGATGTACTTGGGGATCTCCACCACGGCGAGCTCCAGCCGGCCGGGCGCGAGCTGGTCGGCGAAGATGGCCTCGATCACATCCTGGGCCAGATCGTCGGGGAGTTCGTCGACCCGCTGGGCGGGCAGGCACTGCCACATACGGATGATGCGCAGCCGCGCCCGGACCTCGGACAGGGTCCGCTCCAGGCCGGCTATGGCCTCGTCGGCCTGCGCCGCGTCCAGCACGAGCCGCCCCTCGGCAGCGAGCGCGAGCAGGAGTTCGCCCACGAACGGGCTCGTCGAGGCAGGTGGGTGAGCCGGCACGGGTCGAGTGCACCAGCCCGGTGAGAGCGGGGGAAGGGGTCGGTCACGGAAGTGCCCTGGGCTCCGGTCCGGTCTGCCCGGACTGCCGCCCGGAGCAGCCGGACCGGGCGCGGCGGGCCAGTTCGCCAACGGCAGCACCGACGCGGTGGAGGGAGACTGGACGCAGGTACGGCGGTTGGGGGAACGGTGTCAGTGGGGAACAGAAGCGTCGATCTCCGGTTGTTGGGCCCGGTACGGGCGTGGCGGGACGGCGTGGAGATCACGCTGGGGTCGGCGCGGCGGATGGCCGTCCTCTGTGTCCTCGCCCTCCGCACCGAGCACGGCGTCTCCCGGGAGCAACTCGTCGCCGCGCTCTGGGGGGAGGACGCCCCGGCCAGCGCGACCGGCAACATCTACACGTACGTCTCGACGCTGCGTCAGGCGCTGGAACCGGCCCGGGGCCGGTGGGCGGCGGGGCAGCTGCTCAGCTCGGGCGGGGGCTCGTACCGGCTGCACCTGCCCCCGGAGTCCGTCGACGTCGTCCGCTTCGAGTCGCTGCGTGAGGCGGCCCGGCGCCATCGGGTCGCCGGGAACAGCCTCGCCGAGCTGGCCAGTGTGGAGTCCGCGCTGGGCCTGTGGCACGGCGAAGCCCTGGCCGGAGTGCCCGGCCCGTTCGCCGAGGCCCAGCGGCTGCGCCTGACCGAACTGCGGCTCGCCACCACCGAGCGGTACGCCACCCTGCTGGTCGAGGCGGGCCGGCACGAGGAGGCCGTGCCGGTACTGCGCAGGCTCGTGGACGCGCAGCCCCGCCGGGAGGACCTGCGCACCATGCTGGCCGACGCGCGGCGGGCCGGTGGCCGGGGGGCGGCCCCGGTGGTCGGGCCCACCACCGTCCCGCCGCCCGACGGGGCCGCTCCGGCAGCCGGGAACGGCCCGCCCGCCCGGGCGACGTTGATCGGCCGCGACGCCGAGCTCCGGCGGCTGCGTCGGGCCGTGGCCGAGGCCGGCCTCGGCCACGGGCGCAGCATCCGGGTCGACGGCGCCCCCGGCACGGGCAAGTCGGTGCTGCTCGGGGCGGCCCTCTCCGGTGCCGGTACGGCCGGCTGCCGGATCGGCTGGGCGGTCGGTGACGAGGTCACCCGCCACCTACCGTTGGGCACCCTGGTCGAGTGCATCGAATCGGCGCTGGCCGACGACACCGCCCGCCACCTGGTCGAAGACGCCACCCGCCAGCTGGCCGACGGACGCCCTGCCGACACGGACGACGGGATCTCCGCCGAGACCGTGGACAGGGTGGTGGAACTGGTCCGCCACGCCGCCGAGGCGAGCCCGCTCGTCCTGGTCGTCGACGACCTGCAGTGGGCCGACCCGGCGACGCTGCGGGTGTGGGCCGCGCTCGGCAAGCAGGCCGCCGAGCTGCCGCTGCTCCTGGTGGCGGCGGCCCGGTCCGGCGCGGCGGACGTACGCGGGCTGCCCGCCGACGAGGTCGTGGAGCTGACGCCGCTGGACACCGCCGCCGCGACCGCCCTCGTCCGGGCAGTGGCCCCGGAGCCGCCCGACGCCGAGCGGCTGGCGCGGATCCTCGACGACGCCGGGGGCCATCCCGGGTACCTGCGCCACCTCGCCGTGAGCGAACCCGGTGCGCCGACGGCGAGCGCGCTGGTGGCGGCGGTCGAGGCGCACCTCGCCCCCGCCACCGAGGAGACCCGGCAGGCGCTACGGGCGCTCGCCTTCCTGAGCGCATACGAGTTACGGGCGCCCGGTACGCAGCCGGCCGGCGCCACCCTCGCCGCGCTGGCCGCCGCCACCGACCGTACCCAGGACGACCTGGCCCGGATGTTGGCGCCGGCACTGGCCGACAAGGTCCTCACCACCGAGGGTGACCGGCTGCTCTTCCGGCACCGGGTCGTGGCCCGGACCCTGCACGAGAGCACCCCGGCGGCCCTGCGGATCACCCTGCACCGGTCCTTCGGGCAACGGCTCGTCGCCGCCGACGCCCCGGCCGAGCAGGTCGTGGCGCAACTGCTCGCCGGGGAGGTACCGCTCGACGGCCGGTTCGGCGCCTGGCTGGCCGAGCACGTCGAGGAACTTGTCGACCGGGCGCCGCAGACCGCGCTCGCCGTGCTGCGCCAGGCCCAATTCCGGTATGCCCTCGACCCGGCCCAGCGGCTGCTCCTCACCGCCTGGCTGGCCCGGCTGCTGCTGCGGCAGCAGCAGGTCGCGACGGCGGAGGCCGGCTGGGTCGCCGCCCGGACCACCGACCCCGCCCTGCGGGGCGAGATGCGCTGGGTGGCGGCCCACACCCACGAGCGGCGGGGCGAGTACGAGGCCGCCGCGGAGATCGCCCACGCGGCCCTGCGGGAACGCCGGATCACCGCGCGCTGGATGCATCAGCTGCGGACGCTGCTCGCACGGGTCCGTCCACACCTGCCGGGCCAGCCGACCATGCCGCACATTCCACGTTCGACGGTGGTCGACGACGCGGCCGCACCAACCCGTAGCGCCGCCGACGTCGGGGAGTGACTGCCGCACCTGTCACGATGGACCCGTGCAGACAACACCGGACGACCGGCTGCGGGTGTCGGTCCTGGGCCCGGTCCGGGCCTGGCGCGGGGGACGCGAGCTCAACCTCGGGCCGGCCCGGCAGCGGCTGGTCTTCGCGGCACTCGCCGCCGCCGGCGGACGCGTCGTCGGACGCGACGACCTGATCGCGGAGGTCTGGGACGACGCGCCCCCGGCGACCGCCGCGGGCAGCATCTACACGTACGTATCCGGATTGCGCCGCATTCTTGGCCGGGAGACCCTGACCTCGGGGCCGACGGGATACGCCCTTCGCCTGCACCCCGGGGAGCTGGACAGCGACCGGTTCACCACGACCTGCGCGGAGGCGGTGCGGCGGCACGAGGCGGGGGACCCCACCGCCGCCGTGGCCGCGTTCGACGAGGCGCTGGGGCTGTGGCACGGCGAGCCGTACGCCGGGCTCACCGGGCACCGCCTGGAGTTCGAGCGGGCCCGGCTCGTGGACCGCCGGCTCGACGCCCTCGGCCGACGCGCCCGGATCCTGATCGAGGCGGGCGACGACGGCCTGGTGGCCGAGCTGACCGGGCTGGTCCGCGACCACCCCCTGCACGAGCCCCTGCACGAACTGCTGGTGCTCGCCCTGCACCGCACCGGCCGGCACGCCGAGGCGCTCGATGCCTACCGGGCCGCCCGCCACATCCTCCGCACCGAGCTCGGGATCGAGCCGGGCGACGTCCTCACCGGACTGTACGACCGGATCCGTGGTGCGTCGACGGCCGTCGGCGGCCGGCCCCCGACCGGCGCGCCGCCGTCCCCGGCCGGGCCGGCGGCCCCGACCGGAGCGCCGTCGGGCGCTCCCGGGGGCGGTCGGCTGGCCGGACGCTCCGACGAGCTGGACCGGCTGCGGTCCCTGCTCGACGCGCTCGCCGCCGGTCAGGGCAACGCCGTCTGGATCGAGGGCGAGCCGGGCATCGGCAAGACCGCACTGCTCAGCGCCGCGTTCGTCGACGCGGCCAACCGGGGCTGCCAGGTCGCCTGGGGCACCGCCGAGGAGCTGGACCGGTACGTGCCACTGCAGGTGGTGGCCAGGGCGATGCAGCCACCGCGACGGTCCACCGACTTTCCGGTGGCCCCGCCGCCCGCCGGGCCGCACCCCGACGGGTTCGCCGCGGCCGATCCTGCCGTGCTGGCCGAGCAGGTGCTGACCCGCGTACGCGCCGCCTGTGACGTCGCCCCGCTCGTGCTGGTCCTCGACGGCCTCCACTGGGCCGACCCGGCGAGCGTGCCGTTCTGGGACCGGCTGGTCGCCGCCACCCGGCGGATGCCGCTGCTGCTGGTGGTCGCGGCCCGCCTGGAACCCGGCGGCCACGAGCTGACCCGGCTGCGCCGGGGGGTCCGGGCCCGGCAGGGGCAGTTGCTCCGGTTGGGCGCCCTGCCGCCGGAGGTGGTCGAGCAGCTCGTGGTTCGCCTGGTCGGTGCCCCGCTCGGACCGAACCTCGCCGAGCTGGTGCCGATCTCGGCGGGCAATCCCCTGTACGCCCGCGAGATGACCACCGCGCTGCTGCGGCGGGGCGCGGTCCGGACGACCGACGGGGTGGCCGACGTCGCCGACTCCGTACCCGTCGAACTGCCCCGCCCGCTGCTCGCCGTGGTCCGGAGCACCGTGGACCTCCTCTCGTCCCGTACCCAGGACGTGCTGCGGACCGCGGCCCTGCTCGGCACGCGGTTCTCCGTCGACGACGTGGCCGCGGTGACCGGGGAGTCCCCGCTCGACCTGGTCCGCATCCTCGAGGAGGCGCTCGCCGCCAACGTCCTCGTCGGCGCCGACACGGCCCTGGCCTTCCGGCACTCCTTCCTGCGCCGGATCCTGTACGACAGCATCCCGGCCCCGGCCCGGGCGATGCTGCACCGGCACACCGCCGAGGTGTTGGACCGGGGTGGCAGCCCGGTGATCCGGGTGGCCGAGCAGCTCGTCGCGGCGACCTCGGTGGTGGACGACTGGACCGTGTCCTGGCTGGTCGACCACCGCGCCGAACTGGCCCGCGGGGCTCCGCAGCTCGCCGGCAGCCTGCTCCGCCGGGTGCTCGGGACCGGGCCCGCCGATCCGCGGCACCGCGCCCAGTTGCTGATCGACCTGGTGCGGCTGGACCTGCGGGCCGACCGCTGGCCGGTGGACGAGGCCCGGGAGGCGGCCGGGCTCGCGACCGACCCGGCCGAACGCGCGGAGATGCGTCATCTGCTCGCCACGATGACGTACCGGCGCGGGGACGTACCGGCGGCGATGGCCATCCTCCGGGACGCGCTGACCGACGGCGCGGTGCCCGACTTCTGGCGTACCCGGCACTGGGTGCTCCTGGCCGACCTGCGCCGAGGTGCGCTGGACGACCTCGACCGGGCCGACCGCCGGGCCGAGGTGCTGCACGCCGAGGCCCTCGCCGCGGGCCGGCCGTACGAGGCGGCCTCCGCCCTGCAGACCACCTGGCTGACCAACTCCATCCGCCGCGACCACGAACGGGCCCTGGAGTACGTCGACCGGGCGCTGGACATCATGCGGGACAACCCGGCCTTCACCGGCCTTTACCTGGACCTGCTCGACAACCGCACGTTCACCCTGCACAACCTGGACCGGCTGCCGGAGGCCGAACGGACGCTGCGCGAGGCCCGCCTCTTCGCCCTCCGGCACCGGTTGCCCTCCGGCCTGCACACCGCCTCGGCGGTGCAGTACTTCTGGACGGGTCGGTGGGACGACGCGCTGGCCGAGATCAGCGCGGTCACCGACGACGTGCCCCGCAACACGCTGCTGGGCATGCGGGACCCGGTGGCGGTGGCCATGCTGCTGCACGGCGTGGCCGCGCTCGTCGCCGCGCACCGCGACGACGGGGTGCTCGCCCGTGGGCATCTGGACGCGACCGACGCCCTGCCGGCCAGCGACGCCGAGCGGGAGAGCTGCGGCTTCCTGCTGGTCGCCCGCGCGCTCGTCGCCGAGACGCAGGACCGGCCGGACGAGGCGCTGCGGATGCTGGGCCCGCTGCTGGCGCCGGAGTACGCACCGCTGGCGGTACGGCACCAGTGGCTACCGACGGTGACCCGACTCGCGCTCGACCTCGGACGACCCGACGTCGCGGAGCGGGCGGCGGCGATCTGCGCCGGCGAGGCGGCCCGGGAGGTGCAGCCGGCCCGGGCGTACCGGGCGGCGGCGCGCTGCCGGGCCCTGCGCACCAACGACCCGGCGCCCGTCCTCGCCGCCGCGGCCCGCTACCGCGAACTGGGCTGGGTGACGGAACTGGCCGCCAGCCTGGAGGACGCCGCGGTGCTGCTGGCGGCGAACCGCCGCCCGCACGAGGCGGCCACGGCCGGCGGCGAGGCGGTGGAGCTGTACACGGTGCTGGGCGCCCGCTGGGACCTGCGCCGGACCCGACGCCGACTTGCCGGGTACGGCGTCGAGCCGACTCCCGAGCGGGTGCCGGGGAATTGCCTCGACGCGGGCTGACGCCCGACCCCCGGGCGGGTGCTCGGGAGTCGGCCTCGACGCGGGCTGAGGCGGGCCGCTCAGCGCACCTCGATCTCGTACAACGAGTAGCCGTAGTGACCGGAGCGCACGGTTCCGGTCATCCGGACGTAGCGGCCGGGTACCCGGTCGGTGGTGATCGTCACGTCGCCGCCCCGGCCGGCGCTGGTGTCGTACACCGTCTTCCAGGCGTCGCCGTCGGCAGAGATCTCCACCCGGTAGCTGACCGCGTGGGCATGCTCCCAGCGCAGCAGGATCTCGCTGATCTGCCACTGGCCGCCCAGGTCCACCATCAGCCACTGGTCGTCGCTGAACCCGCTGCCCCAGCGGCTCACCGGGTCGCCGTCGACGGCGTACGCCGGCACCCACGCCGATCCCTCGCTGCTGGAGGCGGTGACGCGCCGGCCGAGGGCCAGGTTGCGGCGGCTCGGGTTCGTCGAGGCCTGGACGGCCAGCGGGGTGGGCGAGGGCCCGTCGTCGGCCGCCGGCCGGCTCGTCCGGGTCTCGCTGCTCGACGGCGACGCGCTCTCCTCCGGCGGTCGGGGCGGGCTGCCGGAGGCGGAGGGGGTCGGCGCGGGGGATTCGGCCAGCGTGGTGTTCGGCAGGTGGGCCGTGGTCCGGGGGGTGTCGGTGCCGTTGACGGTGCCGTAGACGAGCGCCGCCCCGCCGAGCACCAGCACGGCGACCAGGGCACCGACCAGCGTCCGTCTCGTGCCGGCCGCCCGCCGGACCGGCGGTGTGGTGGCCGGCTGTGGGGTGGCCGGCGGCGCCGTGGGCTTCCCGGCGGCGGCCGGCCGCTGCTCGGACGGCCCGGCCAGGAGCATGGCGACCAGTTCCTGGGCGGTCGGCCGGTCGGCCGGGTCCTTCGCCAGCGCGCGGGACAACGGCTCCCGCAGGGACTCCGGGATGCCGTCCAGGTTCGGCGGTTGGGTCAGGATGCGTCCGGCGGTCGCGGACGGCGAATCGCCCTGGAACGGCGTCCGCCCGGTGCCCGCGTAGGCGATGACGCAGCCCCACGCGAAGATGTCCGCCGCCGCGGTCACCGGCGTGCTCGGATCCCCGGAGAACCGCTCCGGCGCCATGTAGGCGACGGTGCCGACCATGACGTCCGGCCGGGTGTGCAGGCTGGTCGCATCGACCGGCCGGGCGATGCCGAAGTCGATCACCTTCGGGCTGCCCGGCGGCAGCAGGACGTTGTCCGGCTTGAGATCGCGGTGGATGACGTCCGCGCCGTGGATGCCGGCCAACGCGGTGGCGACCCCCACCGCCAGCGAGTGCAGGGCACCACCCTGCAGCGGCCCCCGCTCGGAGACCACCTCCTCCAGGTTCGGCCCGTCGACGTACTCGACGACCAGATAGGGCGGATCGTGGTCGAGGTCGGCGTCGACGAACTCCGCCGTGCAGAAGGGCGGCACCTGCCGGGCCCGCTCGACCTCGCTGCGGAACCGGCCGACGAACTCCAGGTCCGCGGCGAGCGCGGCGTGGATGAGCTTGATCGCCACGAAGGTGCCGTCGTCGGTCTCGGCGAGGTACACCACACCCATACCGCCCACACCGAGCCGGCCGACCAGCAGGTAGTCACCCAGCCGTTCGGGATCGTTCGAGCTCAGCGGACTGACGCGGTACGCAGTGTCCACTATGTCTGTCTCCAAGGGGCGAGTCCGCGACGCGCCACGATTGACGACGCCTTATCAGCATCCGGTATACCAGGTCCCCAGAGGACATCCCCGAGGCGCTTCCCGGAGCACGTCGACCGGCACTCCCGGCCGGCACGCCCTTTCCGCAGTTCCCGCCCTGGTCAGACCAGTCCCGGCAGGGCGGCGAACCGACGCGACGCCGCCGCACCGACCGACCGGCGACGGCCGACCGTCGCCCACCGCTCGACACAGCGGTACAGCGAGGTCAGCGCGAGATCGTCGAAGGGCCCGTGCGCACGGACCGGTTCGTCGGCGGACAGTTCCCGCAACAGGACCCGGCCGCGCTCGTCCCCGGTGGGCTCCGTCACCTCCAGCACCTTGAACCGGGTACCGGGCAGGAAGAGCACCCGGCCTTCGACATGCTGGTCGTCCGCCGGCTCCAACAGCCCGGTCCGGCGGGCCGTCATCGACCAGAGCAGCACCTCCACCGTACCGGGAAGATCCACCGGGGGCTCGATCAGCGCGTGCGTGAACGCCCAGTCGGTCAGCACCCCCCGCGCCCGGATCTCGTGGAGTTCATCACCGGTGAGCGTGGCCGCCGCACAGGTCCCGCCCCGGTGCGACGGCAGCCGACTGATCCCGGCGGCCACGCACCGCGCGAACAAGACCTGATCGTTGTGCCCGCCCCCACGCAGGGCCTCGTCCACCTCGGCCCCGAGGGCGGACAGATAGAGGCGTACGGCGACCGCGTCGGTCAGCGCGTCCTCGTCCGGGCTCAGCCGGGGGTGTTCGGACAGCACCCGGGAAACCGAACTGGCGGCGGCGTCGAACTCCCGACCGAGCCGTCCACGCAGCCAGGTCCGCTCGACATCGAGGCCGCGCGCGGTGGGCAGGGCCCGCGCCTGGAGGGCGGGGGCAGTCTGGAACCGCAGGGCGGGTCGGTCGACCGGAGCCGTCCCGGATGGTTCCCCGGCAGCCGTTTCACCGCTGCGCGGCGCGGCCGTCGACGTCGGCTCCTGCGCCGCCCCGGGTGCGTCGGCGGTCGGAGACACGATCGGCGGCGCGGGCAGGACCGGGGTCGGGGGCGGCAGGAACGTCGAGGGCGGGGGCGGTAGCGACGTCGGGGACGATGGGGCCGCCCCGGAGGACGGGGCCGCCGGCTCCCGAGCCGGCGGCGGGCCGACGACGGGCGGACCGGCCGGACGCGGAGGCGACGCGACGGAGGGCGGACCGGCCGGACGCGACGGCGGCGCGACGGCGGGCCGGGTGGGCGCGTCGATGAACACGGACTGCTCCCAGAGCGGTGTGTCGACGGCGTGGTCCGCGGCACGGCCCGGCATCCGCGCGGTGAGGGAGGGCAAATTGGTCACGGTCCGTTCGCCCCGGCCCGGTGCGCGTTCCACCGGACCGAGTCGCCCACCGGCCGGACGGCCCGACCGGGTACCGAGCAATCCGGCGGCCGGCGAGGACGGGCCGGACTCCTCGGCCGGGGCAGCGCCGGGCTTCCTCTCACCCGGGGCCGGGCCCGGTGGTGGTGCCGGCGGCACCTCGGCTGGCGCGGTCAGGAACTCTCTCGCGGCGGGGTGCAGCTCGCCCGCCGTGGGCGGTGGCGGGATCGGTGGGTCGGCCGGCCGCGCCCAGGACGGAGACTGCACGCCGGGAACCCCCCGGCCGGCGAGCGCCTCGGCCGGCGGCGGGGCGACGTCGATCGCCTCGTCGAGGGCGAGGTCGGCGGCGGTGAACCGGTAGGTCAGCCCGTCCCCCAGCGTGCCGGCGGCAGCAGTCGGCCGCTGGCGGCGGACCGCCACGGCGGAGGCGAGTTGGAGGGCACTGCGGGCGCGGGTGGGTGGGTCGAGCCGGGCGACCAGATCCTCGGCGAGTTCCCGCAGCCGCGCCACCCGGGCGGGATCGCTGTCGTCGATGATGAGGGCGTGGGCGGCCGGGTCGGCGGCGCGGGCACGGATGCGGTCGGCGTTGCGCGTCGGCCCGGTGCCCCGGATCCAGAGCCCGGACTGGACGATCTCGACGACCGCGTCGTCCGTGTAGCCGTAGGTGCGGGGGCCGACGGCGGCACCGAGCAGCGTCGGTGCCTGGTGGTGCAGGATGCGGGGCATCGCGGCCGGCGCGGTGGGCCGGCTCCGTGGGGTGAAGCCGAGTTCGCGGACGAGCAGGTGCCAGCCGAGGCGGCCGTCCTGCGTGACGGTGTGCATGTGCGGCCGGTCCGCTCGCCCCACGGGTAGGCCGGCGAAGCAGACGACCGGGGCCTCCAGCAGGTCGGCGAGCCGCTGGCCGAGCGGTTCCCCGGCGGGGAGCTGGACCGGGCCGTACTGCACGAACCGGGCGTACTGCCGGTGGGCGGGTGCGAGGCCGCGCCAGAAGCGGGCGACGTCGTCGAGGGCCAGTGGCGGCGTACCGGGGCAGCCGAGGACGACGGTCATCGCCTCGCGCTGGCAGGGGACCGCGGCGACCAGCCACCGCCAGCGGTCGCTGACCAGGGCCGGGTCGCGGGTGTCCCGGATCCAGACGCCGGCGGGGATGGGCTCCACCGCGCCGACCGCGCTGGTCGCCACGAACTCGGCGGCGGCGTCGTCCCAGGGTGGAGCCGGGTGACGCTTCGCCTCCGGGGTCGGCGGGCGGCCCGGGCGGTAGCGCACCCAGCCGCTGGCCTGCCCCGCGTGGGCGAAGAGGGTGCCGGCCGCCCCCCGGATCACCCGGCCGTGCGGGGTGACGACGGGACGGCGCAGCCGGTCGGAGAGCCACTGGGCGGCGAGCGCGGCGGTGTCGTGGTGCGCGCCGCAGACGACGAGCCGGATGCCGCGCCGACGCCGCCGCAGCGCCTCCGCCACCGACTTCCAGATGCCCACCGGAAGGTCGTCGTGCAGGTCGAGGACGACGATCTCGTTGTCGGGGTCGTCGGCGACCGCCAGGGCCACCGCCCGCGCCTCCGAACTGATCCGTTCCCGGGCGTGCAGGACCAGGGCGTTCCCCACGGTGTGCCGGAAGACCGTGACGGACGACCGGTCACGCAGGGAACGCATCAGGCCCACTCGACTGCCCCTTCCTCGCGACGCACGGCGATCTGCCGGCGGCATGGCCGGAGTCCATCAGGGAACCCGCCCGGGTGAAAGGGCGACCGCGATGGTCTGCCCGGCCCGACCGTGGTTCTTGCCCGCACCCCCGCGCATCCTTCGTGGCGTGGCGGTGCGTGGTGATCGTTGGTTGTTCCGCCGTTGTAGGTGCGGCGTGTCGAGTTGCCGGGCAGCAGACGATCACGGGTGCCCTGACGGTTTGCCGGGAAGGACCCTAAGGTGTTGCGGTCCACAGCGAATTCGGCGTACGCACAGCGAACTCGCTGTGGGGCGTGACAGTGGTATCGGGCCGGCGTGTGTAGTTGCCGCCGGCGGTGCTGGCTTCGACCGCGGCGCGGGGGGCGGTGCCTTCCGTGGCCCGGGCCCGCAGCCCTGGGCGCTGCCCGGCCATGGCGAGCAGTTCGGCACTGCTCACGATCAGTGGAGATTGATCTCGATCGGACCCATCTTGTCCCGGGCGAGCGCGGCGGCGTTCGCCCCGGCGGCCCGGATCGACTGGGCGATCGCGTCCTGCAGGGCGGTCACGTCACGGTTGTCGAAGACGACCGGATCGACCTGGACCGCCTTCACCTGGCCGAGGCCGCTGGCCAGCACGACGACCGTGCCGTCCGCGGAGCGGCCGGTGACCAGGGCGTGCCCGAGCTGCACCTGCGCGGTACGCATCCGCTGCTCGAACGCTCTCCCCGCCGCCACCAGTTCCTCGATCGTGGGTTGCTGTGGTTCCGACATGACGTCTCCTCTCAGCCGACCGCCGCGAGGCCGCCGGAGCGGCGGGTCCGCACGACGGCCGGAGCCTGGCGGCCGACCAGCCCGTTCAGATCGGCCAGCGCGAGGGTGCGGGACCCGGTGGCCCGGGTCAGGCTCCGCGAGAGCTGGTGGGCGGCGCGGACCGTGCGGTCGGGGAACTGCCCGACGAGCCCGGCCAGGGCGGCGCGCACGTCGTCGGGGACATCGTGGCCGTGCCGGACCAGGTGCCGTACGACGATCTCGGCGAGTTCGGCGACACCGAACTCGGGGATGTTCCACTCCTGGCCGAACACCTCGGTGAGGCCGGGCACCACCGCACCGAGGCGGGTGAGCGCGGACGGCTCACCGAGCAGGATCACCACGGGGTTGCCCAGACCGGCGCGCAGCTGCGCGACGAGTGACTCGACGATCTCCGGGCCGCCGTCGTCCTCGACGTAGTCGATCAGCAGGGTGCCGCCGGCCGCGTCCTGCAGGGCGGCCCGGACCAGGCTCGGGGTCTGGCCGGGCCACTGTGGCGCGAGCTGGCCGGCGGTGGAGACGCGGACCAGCTGCCCGACCGGCACCAGGTCCAGTTCGGACAGGCCGGCCGCGTAGTGCCGGGCGAACTCGCTGCGACCGCTGCCGGCGGCTCCGGCGAGCAGGACGTTGCCGTGCCGGCCGTACGAGCGGCGCCGGTTGCGCAGCTCGCAGAGGCGCAGCAGGGTCGCGCCGACCGCGTCGCGGACCTCCGGCGCACCGACCAGGCGGCAGACCCGGTGCCAGCTCTGCGATGCGTTGATCGCGCCGGTCGGGTTGCTGGCCGCGTCGGTGGCGTTTCGCTGCTCGACCGGCAGCTCCTCCAGCAGCCGCAGCTCCGGGGCGAGATCCTCGGCGACGAGCCTGTTGATCTCGGTGTCCTTCGTCGGCGGCGTGGTGGCCAACCGGGACGCCTGGTTGTTGATCATCGCCTCGAAGAGCTTGCGGGCGACTCGACCGTTACCGAACGTGGAGTTGCGCGGAACCCGCTCGAAGTACGTGGTCAGCGCGTCGGTCGCGTCGTCGGTCAGCTCGTAGTAGTGCTTGCGGCACAGGTTCGAGGTGATGGTGACCAGTTCCTCGACCGAGTAGTTCGGGAACTCGATCGTCCGGGTGAACCGGGAGGCAAGACCGGGGTTGGACTCGAGGAACTTCTCCATGAGTTCCGAGTACCCCGCCACGATCACCACGAGATCGTCGCGGTGGTCCTCCATGATCTTCATGAGCGCGTCGATGGCCTCCTGGCCGAAGTCCGGGCCGGAGCCGCCGGAGCCAGCCGAGAGCGTGTACGCCTCGTCGATGAAGAGCACACCGCCGATCGCCTTCATGACCAGTTCGGTGGTCTTGATCGCCGTCGAGCCGATGTACTGGCCGACCAGGTCCGCCCGGGCCGCCTCGATCATGTGTCCCTTGGCGAGGATGCCCAGTTCCGCCAGGACCGAGCCGTAGAGCCGGGCGACCGTGGTCTTGCCGGTGCCGGGCGGGCCGGCGAAGACCAGGTGGCGGCTCATCGGCGGCATCGGCAGACCCATCTGCTGCCGGACCTGCGCCATCTTGATCAGGTTGATCAGCGCGGTGACCTCCTGCTTCACCCCACGCAGCCCGATCAGGCTGTTCAGCTCGCGCAGCGGTCCGCTCAACTCGTCCTCCGCCGCCTCCTCCCCGGCGTCGGTATCCGGGTCGGGCGACCGCTCGGGGGCGTACCCGGACGGGGGTGCCGCCGGGGAGACGGGGGCCGCGGACCGGGCGGCCCCGCCGGTGGTCAGCGACACCACGGTCAGCTGGGCGTCGTCGGCCCGGCGGAGATCCTCGCCGCCGCTGCCGCGGACCACGCACCGGGTGATCGAGACCGGCTCGGCGGTCTCCACATCGAACCCGGCGGCACCGCTGTCCAGCACCTCGCAGTCGGTGAAGCTGCCCTGGGCGCCGGGCTCCAGCCGTACCCCCGCCTGGCGGGCGCCGCGCACCCGGACCTGGCCGGCGGTCACCGTGCCGGCCGCACCGACCCGCAGGCCGTCGCCGGCCGCGTCGATCAGCTCGGTGTCGCGCAGCCGCAGGTCCCCGTTTCCGGTCACCTGGAGCCCGGCGCCGTGCAGCACGGCCGACTGCAGGGAGAGCGCCGCACCGGCACCGACCACGACGCAGGTGGCCGCCGTACCGGTGAACCGGGCCTCACGGATCGTGGCCCGCGCCGACTCCCCCAGTTCGAGCGCGTTGGCACCGCCGGCGTCGAGCACCAGGTCGGCGCCGTTGACCTCGGCACCGGCCTGCACCAGCAGACCGGCTCCCGTGGCCACGGTGGCGCGCATCCGGTGCACGGTCATCGACGCCGCGCCGGTGACGACCGCCGCGTGCCGGCTGCTGCCCCGGACGGTGATCCCCTCGAAGCTCGGCGCGCTCTTCGCCTCGACGGTCACCCCGACCGGCGAGTCGACGAAGTGGCAGTCGGCGAACGTCGGCCGCGCCTCGCCGGTGACGTGTGCGGCGCTACGCCCCGCCGAACCGAAGGTGCAGTGCTCGAACCTCGGGGCGGCGCCACCGGCGATGTGCACGGCCTGCAACGCCGCGCCGGTGAACTCCGAGTGGGTGACGACGACGTCGACCTCGCCGCGCATGAAGACGTCGACGTTGCCGCTCTCCCGCACGCTGAGCTTGTTGATCCGGGCGTGGCCCCGCTGTTCCACCACGAGCGCGGGCTTGCCGGCGCCGACGATGTCGAACTGCTCGACGACGACCCGGCCGTCCCCGTTGACGCAGATGCTGTTCGCCCCGGTCTGCTCCGCGCGGCAGCGCCGCAGCGTCACCGCGCCCCGGTCGCTGACCACGATGCCGGAGGTGGCGACCTCCCGGACCACGGTGTCCTCGACCGTGCTCGCGCCCGGCGAGGTGACCACGATCCCGGCCCCCGCCGAGGAGCGGATCTCGCAGTGCCGCAACGCCAGCGTGCCCTCCAGCCGGGCGAGCAGCGTCACCCAGGCGGCACCGCTGATCCGGCAGTCGTCCAGCGCCGCCTCGCCGGCGTAGACGTCGACCGCGGCCAGCTTCGGGTCGTCGCTCGACAGCGTGATGCCGCGCAGTTGGGCACCCTCCCCGTGGACGGTGAGGACGGTGCCCTCCTCCACGTGCACCTCGACACTGCCGCCGGACTCGGCGCTGATGGTGATCCGGTTGCCGACGACCAGCTTCTCGACGTACCGGCCGGGATGCACGGTGATGGTGGCACCGGGCTCGGCGCGGGCGATCGCCGCGCCGATCGTCGGGAACGCACCGGGCCGGCCGCCTCCCACCGTCAGGACCTGTCGACTCATCGGCGGGTCACCCCTTCTCTGCGATCGGCGACCGTACGAGGCCGGGAAGCACGCCGAAGCGGCCGGCCGAGGCGGGGCCGATACGTTTCCGACCGTCGATGCCGCCCCACCGGTCGAGGCTGCGACGCATCGACGTGACGGCCAGTTCGTCGAGCGAGAGCCGGTTCGGGTCGACGCGGCCGTCCTCGTCGACCTCGTTGGCGCCGATCTCGCGGAGCAGGATGGTGCCGCGACGGTCCCCGGCCGGCTCCGCCAGCTCAAGGATCTTGAAATGGGTACCGGGCAGGAAGGCCACCCGGTCGTCGACGCGCTCCTCCCCCTCCGGCTCCAACAGAGCGGTACGGCGGGCGGTCATCGACCAGATCAGCAGCTCGGTGTCGCCCTCCTGACCCGCGCAGGGCGCGGTCAGCATGGTGACGAAGCTCCAGTCGGTGACCAGGCGCCGGTCCCGGTACAGCGCCCACTCCTGCGCACGCGGGGTGATCCGCGCGACCGTGCTGCCCCGGAAGGACGGCAGGCGGGAGAGGCCGGAGACCGCGCAGCGGGCGAGCGGCACGTGCGGGCCGTTCACGCCCGCGCGCAGGCCCGCGTCGATACCGGCTCCCCGACTGGTCAGAAAGAGCCGGGTCGCCACGGAGTCGACGAGGACGTCGTCCGGGGTGCTGGCACCGGCGGCCTTCATACCGGGGTGCTCGGACATGATCCGGGAGACCGAGCTGGCCATGGTGTCGAAGTCCCGGCTCAACGAGCGGCGCAGCCAGGCCCGTTCTTCGTCGAGGCCACGGCGGGGCAGCAGGGCGGAGGCGTTCGCGTCCGCCACGGGTTGCAGCCGGACGTCGGGGGGCGCGGTCGCCGGGGCCGGCTCCTCCAGCCGGCCGGACGCCTTTCCCGGGCCAGACTCTTCCGCCGCCGGGACGGACCCCACGGGCGAGACAGACGGAGCCGGTGGTGCCGGCGGGGTCGAGGCAGCCGGTGGGGTCGGTCCAGCCGGCGAGGTGGATCCGTCGGGACGGGCGGGCTCGACGCCCTGATCGGGTCCGTCGATCGAGGACTCGGTCGGGATCTGCACTGGAGCCGGCGGTGGCGGCGGCGGCTCGAACGACGATGCCACCGGCGGCTCGACCGCTGGCTCCACCGGCTGCCCCATGACCGGCTGCTCCACGACCGGCTCGACCGGCACGTCGACGGGCGCGGTGGCGGGGGCGGGAAGCTCCGAGGCGCCCCGCGGACCCACGGGCGTCGGCCCGCTGTCGACCTCCGACGACACCGAGACGGCCGGCGGCTCCACGGCGGCCGGCGGCTCCGGGGCCGTCGGTGGCACTGCCAGCAGGGCGATCGGCGCCACCGGCTCCGGGGCCACCACCGTCGGGACCGGCGACGGCGGAAGGACGGTGACCACCATGGCCATCGTGGTCGGGCCCGGCCGGGACAGGACCGCCGTCGGCTCCCCGCCGTTCGGTTCCGACTGCGGCCCGGACGTCAGGACCGCCTGGGCCCGGCCGCCCGATCGGCGCTCCGGCACCAGCACCGACGCCGGGACCAGGCCGCTGGCCTGCCCCAGGTCGCGTTCGATCCGGGCGGCCAGGTCCTCGGCCAGTTCCCGCATCCGGGCCGCGCGCTCCGGCGACGTGTCGTCGAAGACCATGTTGCCGCCCTCGGGGTCGAGCGCCGCGCCCCGGATCCGTTCCGCGTTGCCCGGCTCATCCGCCGGGCGGATCCAGAGTCCGGCCTCGACCACCTCGACGACGGCGTCCGGGGCGTACCAGTAGACCCGGGGGGCGATCTCCTCCGCGCCGCGCAACGGCCCACGGTGGCTGAGCACGGCGGGACGGCGGGCCCGCGAGTTCGGGTGCGCCCTCGGCACGTAGCCGAGTTCCAGGGCGAACGGTGGCCATCCGAGGACGCCGTCGGCGCGTACGGTCCGGATCTCGACCTTGCCGGGCGCACCGATCGGGACCCCGGTGTAGCAGACGATGTTGGTGTTCAGCAGGTCGGCGAGGGTCTGGCCGAACGCCTCGCCCTCGGGCATGCGGACGTCGCCGTACCGCACGAAGCGGGCCCGCATCCGGCTGTCCGGGTCGAGGTCACGCCAGAAGCGCACGACGTCGTCGAGCGGGAGCGGCGCGGTACCCGGACAGCCGAGCAGTACGGTCATCGTCTCCGGCTGGCACGGTACGTCGGTGACGAGGCGGTGCCGGTGGTCGGCGGTGACCTGCGGCGCGCGGACGTCGTGGATCCAGACGCCACCGGGCAGGGGCTCGATCTCCCCGGTGGAGCTGGAGGGCCGGCGTTCGGTCGCGGCGGTGTCCCACGACGGTGTCGGGTACCGCTTGGAGTCCCAGGCGGGCGGCCTGCCGGGGCGAAAGCGCACCCAGCCGCTGCCCGGCTTGGAATGCACGAAGAGCCCTCCGGCCGCGCCCCGGATCAGGTCGCCGTCGGGCGCGATGACGGTGCGGTTGAGCCGCTCCGACAGCCACTGCCCGGCCATCGCCGCCGTCTCGTGCTGCTGTCCACAGGCGACCAGTCGGATGCCGCGACGGCGGCGCGGCAGCACCCCGGCCATCGACTCCCACGAGCCGATCGACATGCCGCTACCGAGGTCGAGGACCACCACGTCGTTCTCGGCGTCCGCCACGACCGAGAGCGCGAGCGCCTGCGCCTCGCCGCTGATCTCGTCCGGGTGGTGCAGGACGAGCGCGTTTCCGACGGTGTGCCGTACCACGTCGCCTGGGTCGGGCCGCCCGCCGCGCAGCAGGTCTCGGATGAATGCCATGGACAACTACCCCCTTGCCAGACCGGTGACGGCCGTACGGCTGAGCACGGGACCTTGTGGCAGCGCCGCCAGCAGTGCCCTCGGGAACGGGACGGCCGCCGCCGAGTTGAGCTTGAGCGCGGCGAGCGTGTCCGCGCCGGTGATCCGGTGGGCGACGCCCTGGTCCGAGATGAACGCCACCTCGGCGGGGCCGGTCGCCTTGGGGACCGGGGTCACCGTCATGCCGGAGCCCGGTTCGGCCAGCACGGTCGGCTGACCGTCGTCGCCCACCCCGGCCGAGTGCCGGTCGGTGAGGACGACCTCACTGGCGAAAGAGTCCGCACTGACCGGTCGCTGGCGAACGCAGAGCACCTGGTCGCCGGGGTCCCGCCACTGGAATCCGGTCAGGTCGGGCAGCCGGCCGGTGAGTGTCCGGTCGCCGGAGCGTGGGGCGCCGGCGACGGCGGCGGCGTCCAGCTCCACCGGCGGTTCTTCGCCGCGTACGGCGGCGAGGGTGAACTCCATCCGGTCGACCGGGGCCAGCCCGTCCGTACGGAGCACGAAGAGCTGTTCCTCACCGGCCGCCGGCCGCTGGCGGAAGAGCGTGCCGACCCGGTGGGAGCGACCGTCCACCCGTGGGCCGGCGCGGCCGGCGTCGGGGATCGGCGCCGGACCGAGGGTGACCCCGGTCGGCAGCCAGTCCAGCCACCCGGCCGGGGCCACCGCCGGCCGGGCGTTCGCGGCACCGAGCGCGACCAGCACCGAGTCGTTCGCCACCGGGAACTTGTACGGACCGGCGAGCAGGTACGTCCGGTCCTGCGGGCCGCGTACCACCGCGAAGATCCGGTCGGCCAGCGGCGTGGCGGGGGCGTTCGGGTCGAGGTTGACCCCGAGCCCGGAGCCGGGCCGGTCCACCACCGAGCCGGGCAGGCAGGCCAGCCACGGGCCGGTGACCAGGTCGCCGGCGGCGGGTACGGTCTGTGGCGCGTCGGGGAGGCCGAGCTCCGGGCCGCGCGGGAGATTCTTCAACGAGTTGCGGGAGATGAGCTTCACCGAGGCCGACGGGCCCTGCAACAGCATCGCGGAGGTCAGGTTCGACATCGGGTACAGCACGCCGTCGCGGTAGATGTACCGGGTGCCGCTCTCCTTCTCGACCAGGATCACGCCGGCCTGCCGGTACGCCTTGCTGCCGCCGGGGACGAGCCAGCCGTAGACGGCGAACCCGCCACCGAGCAGCAGGACCAGCACGATCCCGACCACCAGCCCGGTCAGGGCGCGCTGTCCGGGGATCCGTGCGCTGGTCGGGTCGCCCTCGACGAGGGCGGAGCTGAGCCGCCCCATCATGAAACTGTGGGCGTGGACGTGATCGCGTTGGGTCTGCACGGCGGTTACCCGAAAAGTCCACGGGCCCAGGCGTAGAACCCGATGATCTGCGCCAGGATCGGGAGCACGGCGACACCGGTGGTGACGTCGAAGAAGGTCGCCGAGTACTCCCAGAACGGCAGCATCCGCCGGGGCCAGGGCCGCAGCGCCGCCAGCACCAGCGGCACCAGCAGCGCGACGAGGGAGCCGAGCAGCACCCAGCGGCCGGCCGGCGACACCATGTCGGAAAGCTTCATGACAACCATGACGACGCCGACCGTACCGGCGACGACCAGCGCGATCCGCTGCCAGAGCCCGAGGAAGGTACGCGCGCGCAACAGGATTGCACTTGCGACCACCAGCACGAAGGTCCACCCCGCCCAGCCGGTCACCTGCATCGTGAGGTGGAAGAGCACCGGCAGGACCACCGCCGACGCGATCATCGCCACGGCGAGGTAGGTGTCCGCGTCGTCGGTGCGCTGCCCGACCTGGTCGGGTTGGGCGGGCTCGATATCGTACGACATGTCTTCGCTGTTCCTCGGCAGTTGCGGCCCGCGAAGTCGGGAGATCTTGACCGCCATCCGGGGGGCCAGCACGATCACGAGGAAGATCAGCGCGACCGCCGTGGCGGCGGTCCGTGGCCCAGTCATCCCGCTGGCCGCGTGCAACAGCAGCGCCAGCGTGGTGAACAGGCCCACCATCCCGATCGCGAGGAGCGGCCGGACCGGCAGGTGCGCGGCGATGGTGCGCTGGGCGAGCAGCAGGAGCGCGGCGACGACGAGGAGGGCGACGGCGGCGGCGAGGGCGGCCGCGCCGGTCACCGCGATGCGCTCCGGGTCGCCGTCGACCGCGCTCGACGCGGCGAGCGCCGCGAAGCCCGCCGCGCCGCCGCCGAAGAGCAGCGAGAACGCGCCGTCGTCCAGGCGCCGGCCGCAGACCAGCGCCGTGGCCAGGAACAGCACGCCGATCACGCCGGCCGCCACCACCTGCGGCAGGACCGGGCCGTACGCGGTGAGCACGGCGGCGACCGTGCCCATGCCGACGACCGACAGCAGGAGGAACAGGCTCCGGCGGTGCTCGGGCTGCCAGCGGTCGTCGCGCCGGTTGACGACGATCGCCACCCCGTCGGCGAGGTCGTCGAAGTCGAGTTCGGGCAGGGGATTCTCGGCCGGGCGCAGGTGGAGTTCCTCGCCCTCCAGCCAGTCGAGGCTCTCCGGCGTACCGGTCAGCTCGAAGGGTGCCTGGCCGAGACGCTGCAGGACCCAGGCCCCCTCGGCGGCGTCCGGCTCGGTGCGGTGGCCGGGCTCCGTGGTCTGCTCCACCAGCAGGGGCAGTAGGGCGGCCACCGTGGTGGTGGCCGGGACCGCGAGGTCGACCCGGCGGGCCGGACCGATCACGGTGATCCGGCACAGTTCGGCGTTGAGCGTCGCAGTCACCCGCGCACCCCTCTCATGCGACGTGTCCCGTCTGGATCAGCTTGACGCCACGACGGGTGACCAACTGGGCGCGTCCGGGCGGCAGTCGGCGCGGGGCCGCCTCGCCGAGGAACTTGCCCTCCTCCTTCGGATACGACAGGAGGGTGGCCGGGGTGCCCAGCTCCCACATCCGGCGCAGGACCGGGTCCATCATGGCCCGCATCGCGCCGGAGGTGCTGCGGGCGATCACCAGGTGCAGTCCGATGTAGACGCCCTGCGCCAGCAGCGGCAGCACCGGGTCGAGCGCCGAGCCCGGTCCCGAGGACCGGGTCATCAGGTCGTAGTCGTCGACGATCAGGAAGAGCTCCGGGCCCTCCCACCAGTCCCGGCGGCGCATCCGCTCCGAGGAGACGTCCGGGCCGGGGAGCCGACGGTCCATCGAGACCGAGGTCTGCCCGGCCAGTTCGTGGAGCTTGTCGCCGGTGAAGCCGAACCCGACCTGGTAGTCGGCGGTGATCGCGGTGTCCAGGTCCCGGCGCGAGTCGCCGAGGAGCACCTTGGCCTGCTCCGGGGTGTAGTGCTGTTGGATAGCGCGCAGCACCAGCCGGAGCATGTTCGACTTGCCGGTCTCGTTGTCCCCGAGGACCATCAGGTGCGGGGTGACCAGGAAGTCGTGCCAGACCGGGGCGAGGCGCTGCTCGTCCAGCCCGAGGCAGACCTTGAAGGTCGGCTTCGGCGCCGGCAGGTTCTCCACCGGGAGGTGGGTGGGGAGCATCCGTACGCCCGGCGCGGGCGGTCCGGTCCAGAAGGTGGCGACCTCCTCGACGGTCGACTTGGTCGCCTCGGCGAGGTCGTCGACGCTCGAACTGCCGTCCATCCGGGGCAGCGCGGCGAGGAAGTGCAGCGCGCCCTTGGTCAGGCCCCGGCCCGGTTGGTGCGGCACGGTCGCCGCCTTGCGGGAGCCGACGTCGGACTCCATGGGGTCGGCGAGGCGCAGCTCCAGCCGGGTGCCGAGCAGGTCCCGCAGCCAGGTCCGCATCTCCGACCACCGGGTGGCGGAGACGATCACGTGGACGCCGAAGGACAGCCCCCGCGAGGCCAACTCCTGGAACTTCGTCTCCAGGTCGGCGAAGTCCTGCTTCATCGTGTACCAGCCGTCGACGACCAGGAACACGTGTCCGTACGGGTCGTCGATCTCGCCGCGGGCGCGGGCGGCCAGGTAGGCGCTCACCGAGTCGAGGCCACGGTTGGCGAACTCGTACTCGCGCCGCTCCATGACCTGCCAGACCTCCTCGATGGTCCGGACCACCCGGTCGCGTTCCATCCGGGTGGCGATGGAGCCGATGTGCGGCAGCCCGGCGATGGAGGCGAGACCGCCGCCACCGAAGTCGAGCCCGTAGAACTGCACCTCGCGCGGGGTGTTGGTGAACGCCAGCGCGAGGATCACACTGCGCAGCAGGGCGGACTTGCCGCTCTGCGGCGCACCGGCGATGCCGATGTGCCCGTCCGCACCGCCGAGGTCGATGGTGAGCAGGTCGCGAAGCTGCTCGGCGGGCCGGTCGACGATCCCCACCGGGACCCGCAGCCGCCCCTGCGCGTTCGGGTCCTCGACCGTCATCCCGCGCAGCGGATCCGGGACGACGCTGGGCAGCAGCGTGTCCAGGCTGGGTGCGGCGGACAGCGGCGGCAGCCACACCTGGCGGGCCGGCGGGCCGGAGCCGGCGAGCCGGTCGAGCAACACCTCGGCGAGGCTCGGACCGGTCGCGGCGTCGGGCTCCCCCTCGGTCTCCTCGACCGGCTCGGCGACGCGGGCCCGACCGGGGTCGTGTCGGACGTCGACCTGACCGGTGACGAACGGGACGACCTCGACGCCGGCCCGCCGCTCCTCCTCCTCGACCCCGCCGATGCGCCCCGCACCCTTGTACGGCCCGGAGACGTACGCGGACTTGAACCGCACCAGGTTGGTGGTGTCGACCTTCAGGTACCCGTTGCCGGGTTCGGGCGGCAGCTCGTACGCCTTGCCGACGCCGATCACCGACCGGGACTCCATCGACGAGAAGGTCCGCAGCGCCAGCCGGTACGACAGGTGGCCCTCGACCCGGTTGATCCGTCCCTCGTCCAGGCGTTGCGAGGCGAGCAGCAGGTGCACGCCGAGCGACCGGCCGAGCCGCCCGATGGAGACGAAGAGGTCCATGAACTCGCCCTTGTTGGAGAGTAGCTCGCTGAACTCGTCGACGACGATCAGCAGGACGGGGAACGGCACCAGGTGGGCGCCGGCGGCCCGGGCCTTCTCGTAGTCGAAGAGCGAGGCGTAGCCGCTGGCCCGCAGCACCTCCTGGCGTCGGGTCATCTCGCCGTTGAGCGCGTCCTGCATCCGGTCGACCAGGGGCAGTTCGTCGGCGAGGTTGGTGATGACCGCCGAGGTGTGCGGCAGCTTCTCCATGCCGATGAAGGTCGCGCCGCCCTTGAAGTCGACCAGGACCAGGTTGAGGATCTCGGAGGAGTGGGTGGTGGCGAGCGCGCAGACCAGGGTACGCAGCAGCTCGCTCTTGCCGGAGCCGGTCGCGCCGATGAGCAGGCCGTGCGGTCCCATGCCGCCCTGCGCGGACTCCTTGAGGTCCAACTCGATGACCTCACCGCCCTCGGTGACCCCGATCGGTACGGTCAGCCGGTTGCGTTGCGGGGCGCGGGTACGCCACGACGCCTGGACGTCGAAGGTGCGGGCGTCCCGGATGCCGAGCAGGGTGGTCAGCTCGAAGTCGCTCTCCAACGGCTCCTCGGCCACGTCGAGGGTGCCGCTGGTCCGCTTGGGCGCGATGATCCGGGCCAGCGCCTCGCACTCGGTGACGCCGAGCCGGTCGGGCGCCGCGGACCCGACGCTCTCCCCGGCGGGGAAGCTCACCCGCTCCCCGTCCAGGGTCAGCCGCAGCACCCTGGGTCCGCCGGGCATCTGGCCGGTCAGGTCGAGCAGGACCACGTTGCGGATACCCGCGCCGAGCAGGCGCGAGCTGTCCGGCAGGTCGGCCAGGTGCGCGACGATCACCACGAACGGCTCGGTGGACGACGGGCGGGCCTCCCGGTCGTGGTCGCCCCGGTCGGCGATCTCCGGGCCGAGCAGGTCGACCAGGTCGTCGTGGGTACCGGCGAAGAGGCGGACCGGGCCGGCGGCGTCGAAGGCGGTCGGGTGGGCGTTGTGCGGCAGCCACTTGATCCAGTCCCACTCGCCCCGGTGCACCTCCGGCGCGAGCACCGCCACCCGCAGCTCGTCGGGGGCGTGCAGGGTGACCAGGGCGGCCACCATGGCCCGGACCAGGTCGATCGCCTGGTCGGCCGCCCCCTCGAACTCGATGCTGGTGAAGCTGCGCAGGCCGACCGAGGTCGGGATGCCGGAGACCGTGCGGTACGCCTCGGAGAAGCGTCGCAGTGAGATCGAGGAGAGCGGCTCCAGGTCCTCGATCGGTTTGGTCTGCGGGGGCAGGAACCGCAGCATCGCGTTCTGCCGGCCGAGCCCGATCCGGACCCGGCCGAAGTCGTCGTGGCTGGGCCGTCGCTCCCAGATCCGGCTACTCATCGCCACCGACCACAGCCACTCCGGCTGCGGATTGTTCCAGACGACCGCCTGGCGCTGCTCCTCGGCCGCCTTGCGGGCCTGCCGGCGGAGCTGGGCGATGTAGCGCAGGAAGTCCCGGCGTTCGCCACGCATCTGACGCTTGCGCTCGGCGGCGGTCCGACCGATCTGGATGACACCCATCAGCAGCATGCCGACGGCCATCGCGCCGCCCATGACGTACATGATCGGTGCGCGGTTGTAGAGCCCGAACATGGCCATCATGGCACCCATGCCGAGGCCCATCGGCACGATCATGGCGAACGACCGGAAGTCGAGCGGCGCCTCCTCCGCCATCAGCGGCGGCTCCTGCAGCTCGACCTCCCCGTCCGGGTTCGCGGGGCCGGCCGCACGGGGTGGCCGTTTGACGGTGACGGTGCTCATGCCAGCGCCTCCCCGGTCATCCGAGAGTCCCCGGGCCGGCCCCGGCGCCGCCCCACGCCGAGTCGTCCTGACGCAGCAGCCCGACCGCGTACCGGTCGGCCCGCCGCTCGGGCGGGGGGTACCCGTCCTCGTCGTCGGCCGGCTTCGCGTCCCGGCGCTGGGCGGCCTCGCGGGCCTCGGTCTCCTCCCGCGCGCGCCGGGCGGCCTCGTCCATCTCGCGTTGCTTCTGGCGCATCAGCTCCAGCCGCTCGGCGCGGGTGTACTCCGGCCCGCCGCACCGCATCGGTCTCGCCTCGGGGACCGGTTCCGCCGGCCGCCCGCGTTTCCAGGCCTTCAGCGGGGTCGGCTCGATCTCGTCACGCATCCTTCGGCTTCTCCTCCCGCTCGGGCTCGTGGCCGTGCAACCACCAGGCGCCGTCGACGTCGTCCCAGCCCGAGGTGTCGGCGACGTCCTCCGCCGGCCGTACGACCGGCACCCGGTCGTGCGACGGCGGTGCCACCGGTGCGGTCCCGGCCCAGACGGCCTCCTCCTCCCGGAGCAGCTCCGCGGCAGCCGGCCGGTCGGCCGACTCGCGGTCCCCGACACCGACCGCCACGACGGGTACGCCGAGGAGGACCGCCGTGGCCTCCGGCGCGGTCGGCGGGTCCACGTCCGCCGCCGGCGGTGACCCGCCGTCCGGTGCCACCGACGGCGACCGCCGCTCGGTGACCGGCCCCGGGCCACCGGCCCCGACGGTGGCCGGGACGGCCGGTTCGTCGGGGACGTCCCCGGGTCGCCACTGCTCCTCCTCCGCCGTGACCAGCGCTGCGGCGTCGGGCCGCTCGGGGGTCCGCCGGTCGGGCGCGGCACCCGGCATGCCTGGCATGCCTGGCATGCCCGGCATCATCGGCGCGCCCGGGAGTTCGTGGCCGGCGGTCCGCCCGTCGTCGGGTACCTCGACCGGGGCGGTGTCCAGTCCGACACCGCCGGCCTGGACCCCGGCGGGCGCCTCGGGGCTGACGAGTGCGTCCGGGCCGGTGGCGGCCCAGTCCTCGGCGTCCCCCTCGACCAGGCCCGCCGCGTCCGGACGGTCCGGCTGGTTACTGCCGGCCGTTCCCGCCCCGGGCGCCCCGGGGGCTCCCGGCATGGGCGGCACACCGGCTACGGGCCCGGTTCCGGCACCGGGCAGGCCGGACGACGGTACGGGGCGGCCGGACGGGTCTCCGAGGCCCGCACCACCGGGGTTGGTCCCGCCGGGCGCGTCCGGCACGTCCACCCCACCGGTGGACGGCTGCCAGTCCTCCAGCTCACCATCGACCAGACCGGCCGAGTCCGGACGGTCCGGAACACTCCCACCGGAGCCGGCACCCGCCCCCGGCGAGCCCGGCATACCCGGCATCATCGGCGCCCCAGGCCCCGGCAGACCCGCCCCCGGCGGCACCTGACCGATCCCGGGAACGTCACCGAGACCCGCACCACCGGGGTTGGTTCCGCCGGGCGCGTCCGGGGCTCCGACCCCGTCGCCGGGGGTCCAGTCCGCCGGGTCACCGCCGACGAGGCCGGAGGAGTCGGGGCGCTCCGGCGCCGATCCACCGCCGCCGAGCCCGGAGCCGGGTGCGCCGGGCGCCCCGGGCATCATCGGCGGCACCGGCGCACCGGGCGGAGGCTGGACGCCACCGGGGATCCCGCCCGGGTCGGGTACCTCCGGCAGGTCGACACCGGCGCCCGGGTCGGGCACTGCGGGCGGGACGACGCCGTCCGGCGGTCGGCCACCCTCCCCTGGTCCGAGGCCTCCCGGTGCCGGTCGGACCGGCGGCGGCACCCGGCCCGGGTCGCTGCCACCGCCCGGCACCTGCGCGATCGGGGGTGGCACTCGGCCCGGGTCGCTGCCGCCCGGCGGCGGCGCGATCGGCGGCGGCACCCGACCGGGGTCGTTGCCGCCGGGTATCGGAGTGTTCGGCGGGGGCGTGAGGACCGGCGGTACGAAGTTGCCGGAGCCGCCAGGGCCCTGGCCCGGGTCGGTGACCGGCGGGGTGTCGAACCCGGGCAGCCCATCGCCGGGCGTCGGGTCGGTGACGACGGGGGTCTCGAAGTCCGGTCCGTCGCTGCGGCTGAAGCCACCGGGGTCGGTGACCGGCGGTGCATCGAAGCCGGGGGGATCCGTCAGCACCGGCGGCTGATCCCCTGAATTGTTCGCCGACGGATCCGGGAGTGGGTTCGGGTCGGGAATCGAGTCAAGTTCCGGGTCCGGGATCGGGTCGGGATCGGGAATCGAGTCAAGTTCCGGGTCCGGGATCGGGTCCGGATCGGGAATCGGGTCCGGCTCCGGGTCCGGGATCGGGTCCGGGTCGGGGATCGGATCCGGGTCCGGAATCGGGTCCGGCTCCGGGTCGGGGATCGGATCGGGGTCCGGGATCGGATCCGGGTCGGGAATGTCGTCGGGGCTGAGGCTGCCGTCCCCGTTGGGCGAGATGACCTTCGGGACGGTCAGGTCGTACTGGTCCGCGAGCGTCAGCGCAACCTCGAGCATCTGGTTGGTCATCGGACGGGCGAAACGCGTGGAACTGATCGCCACGTTGCCACCGTCGGTGCGGCCGGCGCCGTCGGCGGCGGCGATCTGCGCCCAGGCCCGGTCGAGGTGGTCCATCTGCTCCTGGGCCCAGTGCAGGTAATAGGAGTCCTTCATGAGCTGGTTCGGCAGGGTCGCCGAGTCGCCCAGGCCCGGACCGCCGCGCAGTCGCTCCGCCTGGTTACCGAGGAACTTGGCGTAGTAGTCCATCTTCGCCAGAAAGGCGTTCGCGGCCGTCCCCTGCCACGACTTCTCCTCGCCGGCGATGCCGTGGGCCTGCGTACGGATGAACGTCTCCAGCCACTCCAGGGTGTTGACCGCCTGCTGGAAGGCCCCGGCCGCGTCGGCGAGACTCTGGGCGCTGACGAGGGTCCGGGCGTGCGCCTCCCCCTCCTCGGACTCGATCGCCGACCCGCCGTTGACCGCGGCCTTGATCCGCCGCCAACCGGGCGGATCGCGCTGGGCCCAGTTCTGCAGATCGTTGAGTTCGGTGATGTCCGGTGGGGGAGCGAACGTCGCCGGGGGGTCGGAGTGGTGTGTCCACTCCTGCTCGTCATCGTCTGACATTGACTATCCACACCTGTTCGCAAGTCGCGGGATCCGCCAGAATGTGTCGCCGGAAGGCGGGGACGCCTACTGCTCGTCGTCGTCCGAGTCGTCGCCGCCCGAATCGTCGTCCGAATCGTCGTTGGAGCCGTCCGTGGAGATCTGACCGTGGTCGCCCATGGCCTCGATGTACGCCCACGGATCGCTCATGTACTCGGCGAACTGCGTCTCGGTCATGTTGTTGAAATCTTCGGTCCGCTGTTCGAGGTCCCTGCCGGTCAGCTCGTTTCCCTCCTCCGTGAGCTGGTAGGAGTCCGCCATCTGCACCAGGCTTCCCCGGAGTTCGAAGAGCGCCCAGTGCACCGTCATCAGCAGGGCCTGGGTATCACCGACCAGGCCCGTGCTTTCGCCGTTGCCGCTGATCCTCTCCTTCATCACGTACGCCCGGGCGAACTGCCCGGGTTTTACCTTGATCGCCTTAAATCTTTCGCTGGAGTCGAACGCCAAGCCGCCGTCGCGCCAGACGACCTTGTCGAGCTGTTTGACGAAGTACCGGATGGCCTCGGTGCTGACCTTCAGTTCACCGTTCTCGTTGTCACCACCGGTGTAGGCGCTGACCTCCGGCGGGTCGATGTCCCCGTCGATGTCGTAGTTCTCAGGGTCCTGGTAGGAATCCCACGAGACGTTGTCCTCGTCGGAGGAGGTCTCCTCGTACTCCTCAACGAGGGCCCTCCACTTCTCGGGGGGAATGACCTCGTCCTTGTACCACTCGTAGGCGGCCCGTTCCTCGTCGCTGTAGTTCTCCCAGTCGACGTGGCTCGAGTACGTGTTGTCGTTGTAGTTGCTCTGGATCTCGGCCTGGACCTCGTCGATGACCGCCTGGATCCAGCCGTCCGGGTGCTCGTTCGGAAAGCCTTCGATCTCCCCGTTGTTGAACCTGTCGAGGATGCCGATCTGGTCGATCGCCTCTTCGTTGGCGTAGCTGAAATCGATGCCCATTCGTCCTCAACCTCTCAGCGGGCCATCGTTGCGGGGGTGAAGCTGGAGGGCCTGCCGGCTGCCGGGTCGCACCCGCCCGGCAGCCGGCGGACGATTCAGCCGCCGCGGACGTCGTTCCAGATCTTGGTGTGCCGCGACTCGGTCGACCCGTAGTTGTCCGAGATCGCCAGCAGCGTCCGACGCGCCTGCTCCAGGTGGACGCTCATGTCCTGCGCAGACCTGTTCCATTCGGCCTTGGCCACGTAGTAGCTGCTCTGCGCGTCACCGGTCCATTCCTGGAGGCTCCGCTCGACGTTGCGCTCCATCTCGGCCAGGGCACTCACGATGCGCCCGTTGATCTGGTTCATGTCGTAGAGGGTGGCGTCGGCCTGGTTGAAGTCGAAACGGAAAGTGGACACCGTCAGGTCCTTTCTGGAAAGCGGATGGGTGACCGGTGGAACGCTCAGATGCCGGGCAGTGCCGCCCCGAAGTTCCTGGCGGTCTGCGAGGCCTCGTCCTCGGCGGCCCGGTAGCCGGTGGTCGTGACCCCCATGACGTCCATCATGTTGATCAGCTGGTTGATGATGTTCTGGAAGGACCGCTCCCAGTTGTCCATCGCCTGGTTGAAGCTGTCGGAGGCGTCGCCCCGCCAACTCGCCTGCAGCGTGGCCATCTCGACGTTGACGCTGCGCAGGTGACCGGTGAACTCCTGGGTCTTGGCGGCGAACTCGGTCGCCGCCGCCTGCATACCGGGGTCGGTGGTCTGCACCACGGGCATGGTCACAACGACACTCCTCTCTCGTACGTCGATGGGTGACGACGTCGAACTCCCCGCAATCGGCAATCGTCGTGCCGAGTGTTCCGGGCAACCCGGTGCCTTCGGCAAGGTCAGCGGGGCCGCATGTCCGAACGTCGCGGCAACTCTGCCTGACTTCCCCTCGCCGCCGCGCAGTCACGGCAGTCGTGCCATCACGACTGCCACACCGCAGCGCGCCGACCCGGGCCGTGCGGTGGGGTAAAGGCGGTGCACGTTCGTGCCCGGAAACCGCCGTCGCACTTCCCGCACCCGTTCCCGCGCACCTGTACTGGGGTCCGCAGGGGAAGGGAGCCGGACCGTGGCCTTCGACGACCGCATCGAGACGCTGCTCGCGGAGTACGAACGTCAGCGCAACAGCGTGAAGGAACTCCAGGAACGAATGAGCAAGGTCAAGGCGTCCGCCACCTCGCCACGACGTGAGGTGACGGTCACGGTCGGACAGAACGGGGTGCTGACCGACATCAGTTTCCCGACCGGCGCGTACCGGCGGATGCCGCCGGCCGAGCTGCAGGCCACCATCATGCAGACCTTCGCCGAGGCCAAGGAACAGGTGATGGAACAGGCGGCCGAGCTGCTCGCGCCGCTACTGCCCGCCGGGATGAACGCGGCCAAGATGGTCCGGGGCGAGGCCGGTGTCGACATGTACCTGCCGCCCGAGGGCCCCCGGATGTCCCAAGGGGTCCGCGAGCTGCTCGGCCTCGACGCGGACAGGCCGTGAGCGGGCCGAACGGGTCGCTCTGGGTGGACCCGGAGGGGGTCCTCTCGGTCAGCCGCGCGTACGACGGACACATCGCCATGTACGACCGGTACCTCAGACGACTCGACCAGCTCCGGGCGCAGTACGCCAGGGCGTGGGGCGACGACGAAATCGGCAACCAGTTCAGGGAGCAGTTCGACAACACCATGGACGTCGTCGAGGGCATCATCCTCGGCGTCCGGGGAAGCGTGGAGTACGCCGCGGTGGGGCTACGGATCAGCGGCGAGGGGTACCAACAGGCCGAGGACGACGCGATCGAGGCCGGACGCATCATCGGTACCGAGTTCGCGGCGCTGCCCATGCAGGCGGCCTCCCGGCAGTCCGGCGAACACGCCCCGCAGTACGCCTCCCGCCGGCCGGCGCTCCCGGCCGTGGAGGCGGGGATGTTGACCCCGATGCACGCGGCGCGGCTCGCCGACAAGCCCGCACTCCAGGTGGGAGTCCGCCTCCAGGGCGAACTGATCGACGCCGAGGAGGTAGCGGGGACCCCCATGATCGCGGCGGTCCGACAACCCGCCGAGCCCGCGCTCCAATCGCGCAGGGCCGTACAGGGCAGGTTGCTCGGCGTCGACTCCGAAGACGACATCGAACGACCCACATCCCGGTTGGCCGCCCAACTTCCCGCCGAACCGGGAGTCATGCCGACGTTCACTCCCGCGATGCCCCTGACATCCGCGCACATGAGTCACGCCACCGAGGGGGTTCTCATCGACGGCGCCCCGGTCCCCGAGGGCTTCGAGCTGCGGACGCTGAACACCTTCGAGGACGGCACCTCACGCCTCGACGTCAACTACTACGACTCGGTGTTCCCGCTGGGCGACCGGCACGTCGTCACCGGGCCGGACGGTCAGCCCCTGAACCCGGGCGACGGTCACCTGTTCCTGGTCAAGCCGCAGGAACACCCCATCGACCCGACGTCGCCCGACTACCACCCGATGCTGGTCAGCTTCGCGGCCGACGGCACGGCCGTACCCCTCTGACACTCGCCCATGGTCAGTTTCCACATTCCCAATGACCCCGAATGGCAGTGGGCGTACGACGCGATCCTCTACACGGTCGGTGAGAAGTTCCCGAAGGGCAATCCGCCGGAGCTGAAGGCGCTCAGCGTCGAACTCGACGCCTTCGCGCGGCACCTACTCAGCAACATCACGACGACCCAGTACCTCGGCTCCGGCCTGCTCGGCAACCTCGACGGTCCCGCCGCCGACGCGTTCGCCCAGTTCCACCGTACGATCACCGGTCCGGTGCCCCTGGGGTCGCACCGGGCAATGGTCGCGGGCAACATCGCCAACCAGGCCAACGAGCAGATCGACTACGGACAGGTCCAGATCGTCGTCGCGGCGTACGTGATCGTCCTCGACATCGCCCTGGCGTTGGCCTCCGGCTTCGGCATCGCGGTCGTCCCGGCGTTCCTCCGGTTCGGCCAGCAGCTCACCCAGTGGCTGCTCGACAAATT
Source organism: Polymorphospora sp. NPDC050346 (assembly GCF_040655695.1). Lineage (NCBI taxonomy): Bacteria > Bacillati > Actinomycetota > Actinomycetes > Micromonosporales > Micromonosporaceae > Polymorphospora > Polymorphospora sp. NPDC050346. The sequence goes on from NZ_JBFAKM010000015.1 coordinate 72,093, forward strand.
GGAAGGCCGGCTCCAGACGCTGATCGCCCAACTCGCGATCCAGGGCGCCGAGGAGGCCGTGGAGGAGGGCGCCGAGAACGTCGCCGCCCAAGCCATCGTGATCGCCAAGGACAACAAGAGCGACGGCTTCTCCCTCACGGACCTGGCGTGGTCCATGGCGGCCGGCGCCACCATCGGCCTCGTCGCCGGCGGTGTCCACATCATCGGTGGCAAGTTCTTCCCCAACCTGAGCAACACGGTGCACGGGCAGGCCGGGCTGGGGGGAGTCGGTGAAATCCTCGGCGAGCTCGCCTTCATGTCGATGATCGGTGCGGTCAACGATTTCAACGCGCTGGCCACCGGCGTCTCCTCCGCGGTCGGCACGTACGCCAGCCGTTACGCTCACGAACTCGGTGCGGCGCTCGGCGGCCCCAATGCGCACGCCCCCGACGCCAACAGCCTGAACGGCTCCGGTGGCAGCAAGGACCTGGCCGCCTCGGGCGACGGTCCCGGCGCTGGTGGGAGCCCCTCCGGCAAGGGCAACGGTCCCGGATCGGGAAATCCGAACCCCGACACCAGCAAGAATGTCCCGCCGCCGCCCTACGACGAGCCGCCCCCCTACGACGCGCCCCTGACCAAGGACGCGCCGCTCACCAAGGACGTACCCCCGACCACGGACGCGCCGCCGGCCCAGGGCGGCCCCGCGAATCACGACCGGCCGACCGGCGGCGGTACCCCGCTCGCCGGCACCCCCGGCGGGGCGGTGGCACCCGGTCCCCGACCTGACCCGCGACCGCCCGCCAACGGCGCCGTCCCCCCGGCCAGCCCTGGCGGATACGGCGCGGTCCCCCGGCCGGATGGCGGATCGCCACGGCCGCACGAGGTGACCGCCGTCCCGCCCGTCGTCCGTCCCGGGTCCGACGTGCCATCGCCGGGCAACGCCCACCCGCCGGGCGGTCTGTCCGGCCCCATCGGAACGCCCGCGACGGGTGACCCCACCGTGGTCAGCCCGCCCCCCACCGCGGCTCCACCCCCCACCGTGGTACCCCCCACCGTGGACGGGCAGCACGGGCTGCCTGGCTTCGACACCACGCCCGTCGGTATCCCCACCACCGGCGTCGTCGACCCCTCGGGGCCGCCGGCCCCGGTCGACCCGGCCAACCCGAACCCGGTCAGCCCGACCCCGGTCGACCCGGCGAACCCGGCCCCGGTGGGAGACCCGCAGCAGACCGACGGCCCGTCGACCGTCCCGGACCCCGTGACCGTCGACAACCAGCCGCCCCAGCACGTCCCGACGCCGGTGCCGGCTCCGGTCACCGGGAACGACGGCACCGTGGCGCCGCCGACCCCGCATCCCGGCACCGTGAGCCCGGCACCGCAGGCGCCCCCGACGCAGGCTCCCACCACGCAGGACCCCACGACCCAGCCGGTGGCCCCGGCCGCACCGACGCCGGTCGCCTCACCGGCCACCAGCCCGCAGGGAACGCCGCCGACCGGCACGACCTCGCCGAGCGCGCCGCCGAACGGACACCAGCCCGGCACCACCCCAGCCGGCACCACCCCAGCCGGCACCACCCCAGCCGGCACCACCCCAGCCGGCACCACCCCAGCCGGCATCACCCCATCAGCCACCACACCCGGCACCACGCCATCAGCCACCGCCCCACCCGCCACGGTGCCCGGGGCCCTGTCCCCGACTCCGGGTGCCACCCCGACCGCGACCACCGGAACGACCGGAGGCACGAACCCGCTACCGGCCACCACCACGACCGGGCCGGCGAGCACTCGTGCTGACGGCCCAGCGACGACCGGTCCGGCCCTGGGTGCCTCGGGCCGCCCGTCGCCCGTGCCGATGACCCCGTTGGACACCACGGTCGGCCCGGTCACCCCGGACCCGGTCGTGTCGCCGCTGACGCGGGACGAGATCAGTACGGCGGTCGACACCTTCGACGTTTCCCCACTGGACTCCCCGCCGACGACCGAGACTCCGCCCTGGGGCCGCCCGGTCACCCCCGATCCGTCCGCCACGGACCGGGCTCCAACCGTCACGGACCAGGCCCCAGCTGTCACGGAGGAAACGGCGGTCGTACCGGGCCCGACGGTCGGGAGTGTCCCGAGCGCCGCGGGCACGCACACTCCCCCACCGCCCGGCCCCACGCCGACCCGCGGCACCAACCCGGGCACCGCCACCACCGGACGACCCGCACCCGCGAGGTCGGTCCCGACGGACGTCTCGCCGGCCGGGCCGGTCACCACCGTCACGGAATCCCCGGTCACCGATCCCGACCCCGCGATCACCGACAACGAGGGCCGGGACGTCGCCATCCAGACCGCGACCACCGACGCGCCACCGGAGCGGACGACCGACCCGACCCCCGACCCGATCGGCCACGTGGCGGTGGTGACACCCGACCCGACCGAGGGGCGGGCGGTACCACCGTCGGGCGACCGGAACGGTCCTCGTTCGTCGCGGTTCGCTCCCGCGGTGCCGCCCTCCGGTCGGGCCCGGTCGCTGCGCAACGTGCCGCCTGCGGTCGTGGCGAAGTCGACCGCCGAGACGCCGTGCGTCGGCGACCCGATCGACGTGACGACCGGCCGGATGATCTACACCGAGACCGATGCCGCCCTGCCCGGTCTGCCCCTGTCGCGTACCCACCGTTCGGACTACCGCTTCGGCCGGTCCTTCGGCCCGAGCTGGGCGTCGACGCTGGACCAGAGTGTCGTCGCCGACGACCGGCACGCCTGGTTCCTGGACGCCGACGGTTCGATCCTCACCTACCCGCTGCCCGCCGAGGGCGAGGAGGCGCTGCCGCTGCTCGGCCGCCCCGTTCCGCTGCGCCGGCTGGTCGGCGGCGGCTGGTCGCTCGTGCGGCCCGACGCCCTGCTGCTGTTCGGCCCGGCCGGTGACGACGGCGCGGCGCTGCTCTCCGATGTCGCGACGGCCGCCGGGCGGTGGCACGTCGTCCGGGACGACGCCGGCACTCCGGTGCGGCTCAGGTCGTCGTCCGGGGACCGGGTGGAGCTGCGCACCCGGGACGGCCTGGTGACCGGTGCGCTCTTCGTGCCCGCCGACGGGGCCGAGGAGGCGGTCGAGCTGCCGGCGTTCGGGTACGACGACCGGCGCCGCCTGGTCGAGGTACGGAACTCGTCCGGTGACGCGGTACGGCTCGACTACGACGGGGACGGCCGGATCGTGCGGTGGGAGGACCGCAACGGCGAGTGGTACACGTACACGTACGACGCGGCGAGCCGGTGTGTGCTCACCGACGGCAACGGCGGCATCCTGCGGTACGCGTTCGAGTACGGCGACGGCGTCACCGTCGTGACGGACTCGCTCGGCGGCGTGCACCGGTACGAGCTGAACGACCGTCTCCAGGTCGTCGCGGAGACCGATCCCCTGGGCAACACCACGCGGACGGAGTGGGACGCGGCGTACCGGCTGCGGTCGCGGACCGACCCGCTCGGCCGGGTCACCCGGTTCACGTACGACGAGCGAGGGCGACCGGGCGCGACGATCCGCCCGGACGGTGGCCCCGGCACGACCGGGCAGGACGACGGGCGGACGGACCGCGTACCCGGAACGAAATTTGATCTTGATGGTCTGGGCCGGCCAAGGTCGGCGCGCTTGCCGGACGGCGCCGTCACCGAGTTCGGCTGGACCGCCGAGGGCGACCTGGCCTGGCACACCCGCCCGGACGGCTCCACACACGAATGGCATTACGACGGCGAAGGGAATCTGGTGGAGAGTATCGACGCCGAAGGGCGTTCCGTGCAGATCGAATATGGTTCGTTCGATCTACCCACAGCACGGACCGACGAGGAGGGCAACCGAACCGAGTTCGCCTACGACACGCAGCTGCGCCTGGTCGCGGTGACGAACCCGCAGGGCCGGGTCTGGCGGTACACCTACGACCCGGCCGGGCGTCTCGCCACGGAGACCGACTTCGACGGACGCACCCAGCACTACGGCTACGACGCGGCGGGGCAGCTGACCGCGCGCACGAACGCGGCCGGCGAGACCACCCACTACGCCTACGACGTGCTGGGTCGGGTGGTCGAGCGCCGGGTCGGCGACGTGGTCACGCGGCTGGAGTACGACGCCGACGGCCACCTCGCCGGGGTGGAGAGCCCGGACGCGGTGGTGCGGTTCGAGCGGGACACCCAGGGCCGGGTGGTCGCGGAGACGATCAACGGCCGCACCGTCCGTACCTCCTACACCGGTGACGGGGGGATGGCCCGGACCACACCGTCGGGCCGGTCCAGCCGGTGGAGCCTGGACGCGCAGGGCCAGCCGGTCATGCTCGTCACCGGCGGGCACGTGGTGCGGTTCGGGCACGACGCGGCCGGGCGGGAGATCAGCCGGACCGTCGACGACGTGCTGGCGCTGCGCCAGACGTTCGACGCGGCGGGCCGGTTGGCGGTGCAGCACATCGCCGACGCCGCCGTGCGGGGCTTCGACTACGACGCCACCGACCGGGTCGTCGCGATCGCGGACACGCTCGACGGCGACCGCGCGTTCCAGGCCGACGAGACCGGCCGGATCCACGCCGTGGTCGTCGACGGCACCGAGCGGGAACGGTACGACTACGACGCGGCCGGCAACCTCACCGGTGCCGGCGGGCGCTGGGAGTTCGCCGGCAGCATGCTCCTGCGCTCGGACGACGCGCGGTTCGAGTACGACGGGAAGGGGCGCCTGACCACCCGGGTCGACCCGGCGGGCACGTGGCGGTTCACCTGGGACGCCGAGGACCGGCTGGTGCAGGCTACCGCGCCGGACGGCGACCGCTGGCGCTACCGCTACGACGGCTTCGGCCGCCGGATCGCCAAGCAACGCCTGGCCGGCGACGACACGGTCCTGGACGAGGTGCAGTTCGCCTGGTCCGGCGACCTCATGGTCGAGCAGACCGACGCCACCGGCACCGTCTCGTGGGACTACTGGCCCGACGGGTCCGCGCCGGTCACCCAGACCAACGGTGACGACGGGCTGCACACCGTCATCACCGACGCCATCGGCACCCCCACCCACCTGGTCGAGCCCGGTGGCCACCTGCGCTGGTGGTCGCGGGGTGACCTGTGGGGCCGGACCAGCGACCCGGTCGGCACCCCGCTGCGCTTCCCGGGCCAGTACCACGACACGGAGACCGGCCTGCACTACAACCGGTTCCGCTACTACGATCCGGCGACCGCCCGCTACCTCAGCCCCGACCCACTCGGCCTGGCCGGCGGGCCCAACCCGACCGCGTACGTCGACGATCCGCTCACCATCTGCGACCCCCTCGGCCTGACCCCCAAGTGCAAGGGAGGCAGCGGGAGCAGCCGGTCGTCCGAGAGTTCGCACCGTTCCCACCGGTCGAGCCGTTCGCGCCGGTCCGGCCACTCGCAGGGTGAGCCGAGCAACCTGCCACCGCAGGCAGCCCCGCCGACCACGGAGGACCTGGTCGGCGGGCCGCAGTCCGAACTGGACGCCGCCTTCGACCCCCCGGTCAGCGATGACGACCACGTACGGCAGCACTCGCTCAGCCAGCTCTCGTCGGACAGCTCCTCCCACGACGACGTCCAGCAGAACCTCCCGCCGGTGGCCGCGGACCCGCCTGTCGACTTCGAGAAGACCCGGGCGGACTGGGAAAGTATCGAGTACCGCTTCTCCCGCTACGAGACTCTGTGGAACGACCCGGACGTGCAGAGGGCCTACAACGGCTTCAAGGAGCAGATGAACTTCGAGCTCGACCTGAAGAACCGAAATCTCGCCAACGACGAGATCAACGCTCGGGTCATCCAGAAGTTCGGCGCCGACAGGGTCGGACCTTTCGCGCAGATCATGGCGGACAAGCACGCCTTCTCCGTCCCGGCCCTGGAGTGGTACCAGAACCAGCACCACCCTGACTTCGACGTATTCCTTGCGCAGAGGGTGGAGGATTACCGGTCGAATCTCGCCCTCTGGGGCAAGATCGGCCCGGCGGTCGCCGAGCGGATCACCCGGGAGGAAGGCAAGCGAATGCTCGAAGCGACCCCCGGCGGGGTCATCTTCGACAACAAGATGCTGGGCACCAAAAACTTCTTCGATTACCCGCCCGGCTACAACCGCATGTGGGAGCTCTTCTCCCACCACCTGGTGGACCGCACCACCGGAACAGTCGACGCGCATGTGTACCGCGGAGTGATGAAACCGAGCGTCCTGTACGACACCGAAGCGCCGACTCTCTTCAACAGCCCGAACATCGACGCCCTGCGGGTCGTCGCCTGGGACTTCGTCCCCGGGAAAAAGCAGCTCAAGAGGGTGGGAGAATACGTCGTCCACTCCCAGGGATCCCTGGACAGCAAGGTTCCGATCCTTGAGGCCAGAAAGGTCTCGCAATCGTTCAAGGATCACCAGCAGAAACTCTACGAACAGCTCGTCTACCGTCGGGAGAACTACAACCGGGAAGGGCTGCAGAACTCTCTCGACGATTATCCGCCGGCCGAGCGGAGAGACAGCAACTACATCTTCGTCCTGTCGGACGCCTCCCAGGACGAGCCCGTGGAGAGCCCGGAAGCCATCACCCGACGATGGTCCGAACTGCAGAACAACCCGACCGCCGACAACCCGCTGGCCCGGGTGGACCAGATGCTGGCCTTGATCCAGTACGCGCAGGACAACGATCCGCCGGGCAGTGAATCCCCGGTCGCCGAGCTCATGGACGCGTTCTCCACCATGAGCGTGGACCCGGCCGGCAGCCGGTCCGGCTCGACCGACAGCATTCCCGTGCCCATGACGCGGCACAACACCGCATACGACCCGGCCGACGCCGAGTTCGGCCCGCTTCCGGAGAACCCGGATCCGAGTCCGCGCGGATCCGACTACTCGCCCACGCTGGACGCCGTACCGGAGGACACCGGTCCCGTCACGGACTGGAACGATCCGAACTGGACCAACTTCGACTTCCCCCCGGCCACCGGCGAGCGCCGCGATTCCGACATGGGGCCGACCGATCGCAGGTCCACCGGATCGTCACGCAGAAGATCCAGCAAGCATTCCAGCAAACCGTCCAGCTCCCACAGCAACTCCTCCAAGTCCAAGTCCCGCAGCAGCTCCTCGAACTCCAGCGACTCGTACCGCACCGCCCCGATGTACCCGGACCAGACGTACACGGACCAGCCGTACGCGGACCCGGACGTCCCCGGCGACGCTTACTACGACAACAGCCAGTCCGCTGTCTACAGCCCGGACGTGCTGATCGACCCCAACGTGCTGATGGAGCATTACGCGGGGCCGTCGTTCAGGGGCACGTCACCGGCCTCGTCGGCGAAGAGCACCGACGAGACCTACTGCGAAGCCGACCCGATCGACGTGACCACCGGTCGCATGATCCTCACCGAGACCGACGCCACGCTGCCGGGTCTCCCGCTGATCCGCACCTACCGCTCCGACTACCGCTGGGGCCGGTCGTTCGGCCCGGCCTGGGCCTCGCCCCTGGACCAGCGGATCATCATCGACGGCGAGCAGGTGCGGTACCTGGCCTCGGACGGGTCCATCCTGACCTACCCGTTGGTCGCCGAGGGTGCGACGGCGTTGCCGACGCTCGGGCGGGCATTGCCGCTTCGCCGGCTGGTCGGCGGCGGCTGGCTGCTCACCGACCCGGCGTCCGGCCAGGCGTGGGTGTTCGCCCCGGCGAGCCGCGGGGAGTCGCTGCTCAGCGACATGACCGACGGCGGCCTCCGGTGGGCGATCACTCGCGACGACGAAGGCACCGTCACGGCACTGCGCTCCTCGGCGGGCGCGACGATCGAGTTCACCTCCTCCGAGGGCCTGGTGACCGCGGTGCGGCTGCCGGAGCACGACGGGACCCTGGTGGAGGCGGCCCGGTTCGGCTACGACCAGGACCGCCAGCTGGTCGAGGTGGTCAACTCCTCGGGCGACCCGGAGCGCTTCCGGTACGCCGACGGACGGATCGTGCGCTGGGACGACCGGAACGGGGAGTGGTACACCTACACCTATGACGAGGCCGGACGCTGCGTCGGCACCGACGGCCGGGACGGCTTCCTGCGCTACCGGTTCGAGTACTCGGACGGCCTGACGGTCGTCACCGACTCGCTCGGCGCGGTCCGCAGGTACGAGCTCAACGACCGCCTCCAGGTGGTGGCGGAGACCGACGCCCTCGGCGCGACGACCCGGAACGAGTGGGACGACGCCTACCGGCTGCTGTCCCGGACCGACCCGCTGGGCCGGACCACGCGCTACGAATACGACGCCGACGGGCGGCCGACCGTGGTCACCCGGCCCGACGGCAGCAGCTCCACGACCACCTACGACGAGCTGGGCCGGGCCACCTCGTGGACGGACTTCGACGGCTCGACCGGCAGCCGGGAGTTCGACACCGACGGCCGGGTGCTCGCCGAGATCGACGCCAGCGGCGAGGTCGTACGCTTCGACCGGCCCGTCGAGGGCGGCCGGGGAACGGCCATCCAGGTCGGTCCGGAGGTCGTCGTGCGCAACGCGGTACGGCAGATCACGTCGATCACCACCGGCGAGGGCGACACCCGCTACGAGTACGACCGCCTCGGCCGGATCGTCAAGATCGAAACCGGGCAGGGCATCACCAACGTCGGTTGGACGCTGGAGGGTGACCTGGCCTGGCGGGAGAACCCGGACGGCGTCATCGAGGAGTTCGGCTACGACGGCGAGGGCAACCTGGTCGAGACCCTCGACGCCACCGGCCGCCGCACGTACCTCGAGTACGGCGCGTTCGACCTGGTGACGGCCCGGATCGACGACGAGGACAACCGCACCGAGTACGCGTACGACACCGAGCTGCGGCTGACCGGCATCACCGACCCGCAGGGCCGGACGTGGCAGTACACGTACGACCCGAACGGCCGGTTGGTCGAGGAGACCGACTTCGACGGCCGCACCCAGCGGTACGCGTACGACGCCGCGGGGCAGCTCGTCGAGCACACCGACGCGGCCGGCGAGGTCACCCACTTCAGCTACGACGTGCTGGGCCGGGTGGTCGAACGCCGCACCGGCACGGCCGTGACGCGGCTGACGTACGACCCGGCGGGCCGCATCGTCGCGGCCGACGACGCCGACTCGCAGATCCGGTTGGAGCGCGACGCGCTCGGCCGGGTGGTCGCCGAGACGGTGAACGGACAGACGGTCTCCAGTGGGTACCGTGACCAGTCCGAGGCGGTGACCGCGCGGACCCGCCCGTCCGGGGCGGTGACGCAGTGGTCGTACGACGAGTCGGGTCGGCCGGCGCTCCTGGTGGCCGGCGGGCAGCGTCTCCGGTTCGCCTACGAGGACGGGCGTGAGGTGAGCCGCGCCTGGGAGGCGGGGCTGACGATCGACCGGCCGGCCAACCTCACGGCGGCACCGGACGAGCAGACCGGTGAGCCGGGTGACGTCCGGTACACACTGGACGCCCTGGGTCGGCCGGCCACCCGTTCGGGCGAAGCCGGTGACTGGCACCTGACCTGGGACAACCGGGACCGGCTGGCCACGGTCACCACGCCCGACGGCGACCGCTGGCAGTACCGGTACGACGCGTTCGGCCGACGGATCGCCAAGCAGCGCCAGGGCACCGACGGCGCGGTGCTGGAGGAGACGCAGTTCGTGTGGTCCGGTGACCTGCTCGTCGAGCAGCACCACCGGGACGGCACCGGCCGGGTCACCACGACGGCGTGGGAGTACCACCCGGCGCTGGCGTACCCGGTCGCCCAGGTGACCGACGGCACGGTGCACGCCGTGGTGACCGGCGACGCCGGCACCCCGCCGGTGTTGGTCGGCACAGACGGCAGCCGGCCGGACGAGCCGGCGGCCACGCCGCTGCGGCTCGGCGGCCGGTACCTGGACGCGGAGACCGGGCTGCAGTACGACGGGTCGCGCTACTACGACCCGGCCACGGCCTGCTTCCTGTCCGAGTCGCGGACGACCCCGGCGCCGCTGGGCTGACCCCTGTGCCTGCCCCGCTCACCTTCGGGTGAGCGGGGCAGGCACGGCGTGGAGGTCGTCGGCGCCGCCGGCGAGCAAGTGGACTGCCTCACGTAGGCAGCGCCACACGGTAGTGACCGACACCTCAAAGCCCGCTGTGAGGCGGGTGAGGGTAGCGACGATATGCAGGACGTGGCTCAGGCCAACGGCGCGGCGGCCGGTAGGAGGTCGTCGAGGTGTCTGATGGGCGGGTACGTGCGGTGAGTCAGGGCAGCCGCGTGTTTCAGATGGCTCAATCCCGTATCGGGGCGGAAAGGCCCGGTCGTGCCCTGTCTGGGGCCAACCTGACGGGGCATGTCGCCGCTATACCGCCAGGCAACCGGCGGTCACTAGCTTGAGTCCGAGCCTGATCGGCCTACAGCCGTTGCCCAGCACGACGAGGAGTGGACCATGAGCGGCAGCCAGCAGCATGACGTTGACCCCTCGCCGGAATCAGCTGAAGCCCTTGCCATCCTGCGGGCGGCGGGACACCCTGTCGACCTGCTCAGCACAGGGCAGCAGCAGGTGTTCGCCTCGCTCACCCGCCCAGAGGTGGAGCTGTTGAACTCCATCAAGCGTCGGTTGGACGCGGTGGCTGACGATGTCGTGGCACACGAACACGAGGTCAAGATCCTGTGAGCAGTCGGGAGGGTCCACGTGTGTGGCACACGGGTCCAATCGCGGCGTGGGGCTAGCTGAGGATCATGAACGCCCGGAGTGCGCGCCCCGCGCGCCGTAACGTGGTCGTACTCTTCGTCGACCTGGTCGGATCGACGGAGCTCGCCGAGCGGCTGGATCCGGAGCTTCTGCGGCAGGTGCTGGACCGGTACTACAGCGCCTGCACGGCCGGAGTACTGGAGCATGGTGGCGTCGTGGAGAAGTACATCGGCGATGCGATCATGGCTGTGTTCGGCGTTCCGGTCAGTCGTGAAGACGACGCGTTGAGAGCGATTCGCGCAGCTCATTCGGCGCTGGCCGCGGTGCACACGCTGGGGGCCGAGCTCGCTCCCACGCACGGGATCCATCTTGACGCCCACTGTGGGATCGCCTCGGGCGAGGCGATGGTCGTCGACATGCCGGGGTCGGGGTTGCGAGTCATTGGCGATACCGTGAACACGGCCGCCCGCCTGCAGGGCGCCGCGAAGAGCGGCGAGATTCTCCTGGGCGACGATGCGGCACGCCTGGCACGCTCCCACATCCGGGTGGAGGAGGTACCGCCGCTCAGCCTCAAGGGCAAGGCGAAACCGGTGAGGGCATGGCGACTGCTATCGCTCGAGGCGACCGACCAACATCAGGACGACGACGTGCCGCTGATCGGTCGCTCCGATGAGCTCGCGCAGCTCGCGCACGCGTACCAGCGAGTGGTGCGTGACCGACAGTGTGGCCTCGTGACTCTCCTCGGCGAGCCGGGTATCGGGAAGTCCCGGCTGGTACGGGAGTTTCTGCGTACCTTGCCGGAACACGCCACCGTGCTCGCCGGACAGTGCCCGTCCTACGGCGCCGGCGCTACCTTTCGTCCGATCGCGGAAGCGCTCCAATCCCTCCGTGGCTCCTGGACCGGTGTCGCCGCGCAGCTCGACGCCATGAGCCTACGGGCTCTGCAGGGTCTCACCGCGCCGGGAGACGGCCCGTCCACCGAGCTTCACGTCGAGGAAACCGCGCGGTCGATCCGGTCACTGATCGAGGTTCTCGGCCAGCAGAGCCCGACGGTGGTGGTGCTGGACAACCTGCACTGGGCCGAGCCCACGCTGCTCGAGCTGATCGAGGACACGACGGCCTGGCTCGCCGACGTGTCGGTGCTCTTCATCTGCGTCGCCCGCCCGGAACTTCTCGACATCCGGCCAAACTGGGGCGGTGGGATGTCGTGTGCGTTCACGGTGGAAGTCCCCCGGTTGGGCCAGGAGCAGATGACATGCCTGGTCGCCGAGCTGGCAGCGAGTCGATCGGCCGATGCCGAGGTTGTCGCCCAGAGCGCGGATACGGCGTACCTGTCGGTGGTGCGGGGCTCGGATGGCAATCCACTCTTCGCTGAGCTCATGTTCGAGGTCATGGTCGAGGAAGGGGCGGACGCGCCACCTCCTCCCACGATCCAGGCGCTGCTCGCGGCGCGCCTGGATCGGCTCGGTGACGCAGAGCGTGAAGTGCTGGAGAGAGCCGCGACAATCGGGCAGACGTTCACGACCGAGGAACTCGCGGTGCTCTGGTCGGGCGACGATGTCGCGGATCTTGCGATCGATGTGCCGATGCGTCAGCTTCTGCGGCAGCGCCTCATTCGCCGTGGGTCGTACCCGAGTTCGTTCCAGTTCGCTCAGACGCTGGCCCGCGAGACCGTTTACACGATGACCCGCAAGGAGCTGCGTGGCGCATGGCATCTCCAGCTGGCGGACTGGCTCGCCGGTCAGGCACACACCGGCCAGCGCGACCCGGACGAGATCGAGACCGGGCAGCCGCGTCACGGCGAGATCGCCCACCACCTGGAGGCAGCTTGTCGGATCACGCACGAGATCCATCCGGGTGATCCTGACCTTCCGTCGCTTACCGTCCGCGCCGCACGCGCCCTCATCTCCGACGGTGGGCAAGCGCTGTACCGCAAGGATCTGTCTGCCGCGATCGCGTTGCTGGAGCGTGGGCGTGAGCTGTTGCCACGAGGGGATTCTGGGCATCGGAGGCTGGCGCTGCACATCTGCGACGCCGCGTTCGCCCACAGCGATCGCGACCGCACGTACGCTGCCCTCGACATCGCTGAGGAGTTGTTGCCGGGAGATCGGCGGTGCGCGCTCACCTGCGCCATTCAGCGCGACATCCTGGCGATCCGGTTCGGCACCGGCCGTCCGGCACTGGCCTCGCTTCGCAATGTGCTCGCCGAGTACCCGGACGACGATCTGAGCTGGTGCCGGTTCCATCAACTCGACGCGATGGTCCTGCTGGCGCAGGACCAGATCGGCGCGGCCGCGATCGCTCTGCGGGAGGCATTGGGGCGGTCCCGATCCCTCGGCGATCGATACGAGGAGGACCGGTTGCTCGGTGGGCTCTGTGAGCTGGCGCAGTGGTCGCCCATGCCCGTTCGGGAGGGCCTGGAGCTGTGCGCCAGCCTGTTGGCCCGCTTTGCCGGTGACCGGGCCATCCTCGTGCCGGTGTTGGTGACCCAGGCGCGGCTGCTGGGCCTCACGGGCGACATTCCCGGTGCCCGGGAGGTACTCGACACCGCCGAGCGGTACGCGACTGATCTGCACCTCGGTCTCGCGTCGATCGCGGTCACCCAGGTGAGGGGCCTGGTGGAGTCGCTGGCCGGCCAGCACGCGGTGGCGGCGACACTGTTCGAGCGCGCTGCCGCCATGTCACGATCGGCAGGACAGCCGGCGCCGGCGCGGGCCCTGGACTGCTACGCGCTACGCGAGCTGCTGCGACACGGCGACGTTCGCGCGGCGGCCGACGGTCTGGAGCGGCTGGACGCCGACGGCCGGTCGCCGCTACGGGGTGAGCTGCTGACCACCGTATTGCGGGCCCTCGTCACGTCAGCCAGCGGACACCACATCGAGGCCGTCGCCCTCGCCACCCGAACAGCGGAGCGACTCAGGAGCACCGATGATCTCTGTCTGCGGGGCGATGTGCTGATCGATGTCGCCAACGTCTACCACGCTGCCGGGCGGACGGTCGACGCCACCGATGCCGCTATCGAGGCGAAGCGGTGCTACACCGCGAAAGGAGCGGACCTGCTCTCCGGGCGTGCCCGGGCCTGGCTCGCCACCTTCGGGGAGGAAACCGGTGAGTGAACCGTCATGGCGCCAGGATCGTCGCCGGCACTTTCCGGGGGTGCCCGCTTGGGGGCTGAACACGGCCCATGAAGAACCCGAGGCTGTCGGCCTCGCCTCGCTGACGATCGACCGGCACTGGGCGTGGGGCGGTGCGGACGGGTCGGGCGTACGTGTATGCGTGATCGACACCGGTGTGGATGGCACGCACCCACGTGTGGGCGGACTCGACCGGTCGCTGGTCGTCACCACGTCCTCCCGCGGCGAGCAGATGGTGGTCGACTGCGAGCCTGTCGACACCGCCGGTCACGGCACCGCCTGCGCGAGCGTGATCCGTTCTGTGGCGCCAGGCGTGACGCTCTCCTCGGTGCGAGTGCTCACCAACGGCAAGACCGGCACCGGTAGTGCGCTCCTCAGCGGGCTCAGGTGGGCGATAGACGAGGGCTACGACCTCGTCAACCTCAGTCTGTCCACGACGAAGGCCGAGTTCCAGCTGGTGCTCCGCGAGCTCTCCGACCGCGCGTACTTCCGGCGTTCGCTGTTGATCGCCTCGGCGCACAACATGCCGGTGCAGAGTTTCCCATGGACGTTCGCCTCCGTCATCTCGGTGGCCAGTCATGACCGGCCCGATCCGTTGACGTTCTACGTCAACCCCGCGCCGCCGGCGGAGTTCTACGCGCGCGGCGTCAAGGTGCCGGTCGCCTGGTCGGGAGGCAGAGAGATCCGCAGCACCGGAAACAGCTTTGCCGCTCCGCACATCACGGGGATCTGCGCGCTCATCCTGAGCAAGCATCCGTCGCTGCCCCCGTTTCTCGTCAAGTCGATCCTCTGTCTGACCGCTAGCAACGCCACCGCATCCGACGCAGGAGGCGCTCGTGTCGATATCTGATCCACGGTCCTACGACAGCGTCGAGATGACCGAACGCCGGCTTCTCCAGTCCATCGTGGAGGTGGCTCGTCAGGTCTTCGGGGCGGCCGCCGCCTCGATCTTCTTTGTCGACCCTGACACGGGCGAGCTGGTCTTCGAGGCGGTGGCGGGCGAAGGGGAACACCACCTCCTGGGCGCCCGCTTCCCGGCGGGCACCGGCGTGGCCGGCTGGGTTGCCGCGAGCGGCCAGCCGATGATCATCGATGATGTCTCCGGGCTTGCCCAGTTCGCCGAGGACGCCGCGGAGTCCACGGGCTACGTGCCGCGCAGCATCATGGCCGCACCCCTGATCCGGTACGAGGAGTGCATCGGCGTGCTGGAGGTGCTGGACCCTACCGCCTCCCGGCGCAGCGAGCTTGCCGACGTCGACCTGCTGGCGCTGCTCGGCACACAGGGCGCCTGTGGCCTGGAGTTGCTGCTGCGGCTACGGCGCGCCACCGGCGCGCAGCCTCAACCCGCCGACGCCCATCTGCTGTTGCAGCGCATCGCCTCCTGGCTCCCTGTCGGGGCGCGGACCGCCGACACGCCCGCGTTGAAGCTGCTGACCGTGGTCGACGAGTTGATCAGCGGCAGGCCGGCGTAGCCGGGGACAAGGGTCCGAACTCGGTCCGGGCGGTGGCCTGTGGCGCAAGAGTGCCCGCCTTGGCGACAGTGAACTCACGCCATGCCACCACCAAACCGCCTCTTCCTAGCGTGGGTAGCAACCCGGCAGAGAGGGAGCCTGCGAGCCATGACCACCAACGAGGACGACGAGTTCCAGCCTGAACTTCCCGACCCCAGCGACGACACCGCCGAGGCGGAGGTCGTCGCTCACTGCTACGAGCAGACCGAGGACATCCCGGGCTGCCCTCTGTTCATGGAGGTTCAGTAACTCGGGTAGGGAGGTCAGGCGTGGCGAGGGCGAGGGGCAGATGCAGATCCTGACGGAGGCCATGGCGGGGAGCTGCCCGCCATGGCGACAGTGAACTCATACCATACCGCCACCAAACCGTCTCGACTTAGCGTAGGTGACAACCCAGCAGAAAAGGAGCCTGCGAGCCATGACCACCAACGAGGACGACAAGACCCGGCCCGACCTCCCCGAGCCCAGCGACGACACCGCCGAGGTCGATGTCATCGCCCACTCCGACGAGCAGTCCGAGGATCCCCCGAGCTGCTACGGGGTCCACGTCGAACACTAGTGACGAGACGAGCAGTCCAGCGTCTCCCGGCCCCCGACGCGGGGTCGGGAGGGCAGGTCCGATGTAGCGCACAACTGGAGGATCGGATGACCGCTCGACAAGGTGGCGGGGCAGGGCCACAGCCACGTCTTTTGAAGGGCTCGCACGGCTGGTGGTTTCTGGGTCCGGCCGGAACCGCCCGTCTGAAGGACCACCATGTCACCCCGAGCGGTGAACTACGTCCCGCCGTGGAGGCCCACCTGCGAGGACAGGGCCTGTTCGACGCTCGCGCGTACCGTTCCTATGCGTTGACCGTCCTGACAAGCACCCACTGCAACCTGGGCTGCGCCTACTGCTTCCAGAACATCGAGCTCGACCCGACCGGAGGAAGCAGGCCTCGGCGAATCGGCTATACGCGACTCACCTCCGACACGATTACCTCCGTCCTCGACTTCACGGGTCGACGGATGGCCGAGGCGCACCTGGACCAGCTCGTGATCACTCTGATGGGCGGTGAACCGCTGCTCAATCCGGAGGGCTGCCGGGAGCTGCTGGCGCGGGCATCCGCGTACGGACTGCGGTCGGCCAGCATGATCTCCAACGGCGTCCTCCTCACGACCGCGCAGGCGACGGCGTTGGCCGACCTCGGGCTTGGTGCCATTCAGGTCACCCTCGACGGCGATCGGGATGATCACGATCGGATCCGATCCAGGCGATCCGATGGCGGCGGCACGTTCGACGTGATCGTCGACAACGTAGCCGCAGCGATGAGAGCTACCTCGATCGGATTCACGATCCGCGTCAACGTGTCGCACCACAACGCTGCTGGCATGCCGACGCTGGTGGAGCGGCTCGCCGAGGCCCTTGATCCGCCTCGCTGCACGCTCTACTTCGCACTGGTCGGTGACGTGGGCATCGGGTATCGCAACGGCCTGTTCGCTTCGGCGGAACCCGCGCAGCAGTTCACGCAGTGGTACCGGCGCGCACTCGATCTCGGATTCGAGGTTCCGCGTCCTCGCGCACGCGTACCGTGCCCGGCGTGCTCGTTCGAGAACGGACGGTACGGCGCGGTGGTGAGCGCCGACGGGACTCTCTCCAGTTGCTGGGACACCGCAGGTAAGCCCGAATGGGCGGTCGGCACGCTGCGCGACGGCTACCTGCCGCCCGAGCTGACGAAGGACAAATGGGTCTCCTGCGACGATCTGAACGACTACGGGGGTGACCCGTCCGCGTTCGCAAGCCTGCGCGACACGGTCGACGCATGGCTTCTGGACCAGCTCACGACGGCCGGGCGGCTCTAGAGATTGGCGGACCCTGCGATGCACTCGGTACGCTCCCCGTACCTGGTGGCGGAGCGGCTCACCTGGACAGAAGACCATCACGGTCACCGGGTCGCCGATCCCTATCGGTGGCTGGAGGATCCCGACGACGAGCGGACCACCGCGTGGATGGCTGCGCAGGAGCGACTGTTCGTCGACGAGCGAGCGCGCTGGCACGGTACTGACGACTGGCGCGCGGCGCTGACGGATTCGTTCCGGACAATCATGACCTCGCCGCCACAGCCCCGGGGCGCCCGGACCTTCTTCACGCGTCGGGAAGCGGGAGCCGAGCACCCGACGCTACTGGTGTCCGAGGGCGGCGTGGACCGCCCGCTGGTGAACCCAATGCTGTCCGACCCGAGCGGACGGACGGTGCTGGAGGCGTGGCATCCGTCGGCCGAGGGTGACCTGCTCGCGTTCCAGCTTTCCACCGGAGGTGTCGAGGATTCGCTGCTCAGGACGCTCGACGTCACGTCCGGGACGGTGGTGGACGGTCCCGTCGACCGGGTACGGCGGTCCCCCGTCGCGTGGCTACCGACGGGGAAGGCGTACTACTACGTGCGCCGGTTGCCGCCCGAGCTCAATCCGGGCGAGGAGCGTTACCACCGGCGGGTCTACCTGCACCGGGTGGGATCGGATCCGGCCGAGGATGTCCTGATCTTCGGCGAAGGTCGCCACAAGACCGAGTTCTACTGGGTCACCGTGACCGCGGACGGCCGATGGTTGACCGTCTCGGCGACGCGAGGCACCGAACGGACCACCGAGTTGTGGCTCGCCGACCTGCACACAAGTTCGGCGGAGCGGCCGGACCTCGTACCGGTGAAGACCGAGGCGCCGGCCCGGACGAGCTTCCGGATCTGTCCGGGGACGTCTCCCGAAGATCCGATCTGGCTTCGTACGGACCTGGCCGCCCCGCGCGGCCGGGTCGCCGTCACCACTGCCGGCGCCTGCACGTCGGGACAGTGGCGGACGTTGATAGCCGAGCGCCCGGAGGCGGTACTCGACGACGTTGCGGTACTGCTGGGTGAAGAGCTCGAGAGTCCACTCGCCGTGGTCGTCTGGAACCGCAATTCGACCTCGGAGATCACCGTTCACGACCTGACGGACGGCCGGCAGGTGGCGACGGTGCCGTTGCCCGGGAGCGGCACGGTCGGCCGACTCGTGCAACGCTCCGAGCGAGATCACGAGGTCTGGTTCAGCTATTCCGACTTCGTGACCGCACCGTGCGTGCTGCGCTACGACGGGCGTACCGGACACGTGATCCCCCTGTCTGGCCGGTCCTCGACGGAAGCGCCCACGGTCGAGACGCGTCAGGTCACGTACACGTCCCACGACGGGACCTCGGTGCGGATGTTCATCCTTTCGCCCGGTGGCGTCCCGGATCGGCCACGCCCGACGATCTTGACGGGCTACGGCGGTTTCGGGATCTCGATGACGCCCACCTACCGGCCGGATGCGCTGGCCTGGATCCGGGCCGGGGGTGTGTGGGCCGTAGCCTGCCTGCGCGGTGGCGGGGAAGACGGCGAGCAGTGGCATCGCGCCGGCATGAGACTCAACAAGCAGAAGGTCTTCGACGACTTCGACGCGGCGATCGACTACCTGATCGCGCACGGGTGGACGGGCCCCGATCAACTCGGGATCGTCGGAGAGTCGAACGGTGGGCTGCTGGTCGGCACGGCCCTCACCCAGCACCCGGGCAAGATCGCGGCGGCCGTGACCATCGCCGCCCTGTTCGACATGATCGGCTACGAGCGCTCCGGGATGGGACCGAGTTGGCGTGCCGAGTACGGAAGCGTGGACGACCCCGTGGACTTCCGTAACCTCCTGGCGTACTCGCCGTACCACCGGGTCCGCGACAGCGTCGCGTATCCTGCGGTGCTGCTGGCGGTCCAAGCGGGCGACACCCGGGTGGATCCGTGCCATTCGCGGAAGATGTGCGCCGCGCTTCAGCATGCCACCAGCGGGACGGCGCCGGTGCTGCTGCGGGTGGAGCGGGACGTGGGCCACGGGCGCGCGGCGCTGTCGCGGATAGTGGCGGTGTTCGCCGACAAGCTGGCCTTCCTAGCCCACCACCTCGGGCTCAGCCCGACCGGACTGCGATGAATGTCCTGCTCTGCACCTTGAGCGATCCAGGCTATCTGTACCCGGCAATCGCCGTGGGACGGGAACTGCGCAGGCGAGGCAACCGGGTGTCGGTGCTCTGCCGATCCCGGTCGATGTCGGCTGTTCACGAGGCCGGGCTGACGGCGCTGCCGGCGGAGCAGTACGGCGAGAACCACGCCTTCTCCGTCGGGTGGTGGCCGGTCCAGGGCCCTGCCCAGTACGCGGCCGTGCTGAGTGCCGCTCGCGAGATCCGGGCGGACGTCCTGCTCACCTCGGTTCTCTGCAACGGGGCCCTGCTCGCCGCCGAGACCCTCGACGTGCCGATCGTAGTGCTCGGACTCGCCGCACATCTGTGGCCGTACCGGTCAGGAGGGGCCGGCGAGCCGGAATCCGTTGTAGGTCGGCAGTGGCGACTGCGCGAGACCCTGCGCTTCTACCATCAGGCGCGCGAACAGGTCGGCCTACCGCGCCGACGGGACCGCGTGCCGTACCAGCCCCTGATCGGATCCGGTCTGTTGCTGCGAGGTGACCCCGCCCTGGAATATCCGGGAGCGACCCTGCCGGAGGGCGTGCACCACGTGGGGCCCTGCCCATGGGAGCCCCAGGCTGACCCGGACGCGATCGAACAGGTGGCCGCACGGGTGGCGCGGGTGGGCAAGCCTGTGGTGTACGTCCACCTGGGCCGGACGTTCGGTGCCGACAGCCTGTGGCCGCGCCTGAACGCCATGTTCACCGATGGCCCGTTCCAGGCGATCGTCGAACGAGGGCGCTCGGGTCCGGCGTGCCTCGATGCCGGAGCGGATCTGGTCGTGGTGCGCAAGCCGTGGATGGGCCCGCTGATCGACATGTCCGAGGTGGTGCTGACGTCCGGCACCTCGTCGCCGGTGTTGGCTGCGGCCAGCCGGGGCAAGCCGATGGTGGTCGCGCCCGCGGGATCGGAGCAGCCGCTGTTGGCGGAGGCATGCCGGAGGGCGGGCATCGCCGTCCCACTCACCGCCGGCACCGGCGGTGCCGATGCGCTGGTGTGTGCTCGCGACCACGAAACGATGAGGGCGCGCGTCCGGTCACTCGGTGCTCGGCTCAACGGCACGGCCGGCGCGGCGGCCGTGGCGGCCTTCGTGACGTCCGCGTCGAGGAACCCGAATCCCTCTCCGGCTGTCCCCGTCAGCAGTGCACGGAGGTCGTGATGAGTGCGGTACCCCTGCGTCGCAACTTCCGGTTCCAGGTGTTGTGGATCGGCGGCGCGACCTCGACCTTGGGGTCGAGTCTCACCTGGTTGGCGTTTCCCCTGCTGATACTGGCCGTGACCGGCTCACCCGCCCTGGCCGGTCTGGCAGCCACCTGCCGGATGGGCGCCAAGATCATCATGAGCCTTCCGGCCGGAGTCTTCGTGGACCGGCTGGACCGTCGCCGAATCCTGCTCACGAGCGAGGCGATTCGCTGCCTGTCCATGGCCACGCTCGCCATCGCCATCCTCGCGGACGAGGCCCGGCTGTCGCACATCATCGCAGTCGCCGTGATCAACGGTGCCGCGGATGCCTTCTTCGGTCCGGCGCACGCGACGGCAATTCGCGCCGTGGTGCCGGCAGAGCAGTTGCCGGTGGCGTACGCGCAGGAAGAGTCACGCCTGCATGCCGCCTCGCTGGCCGGCCCACCGCTGGGTGGGCTGCTGTTCAATCTCGGGCGAGTTTTTCCGTTCCTGGTCGACGCCGTGACCTACGCCGTCTCGATGGTCTGCATCGTGCTCGCTGACGTGCCGCGCCACCCGGCAACGGTCCACCCACCAAAACGCTCCAAGGTGCACCGGGACATCGCGGAAGCGGGCAGATGGCTGTGGCGGCAGCGGGGTATCCGGGCCGCGCTGTCGATGTCGCTCGCCGCCAACCTTGTCGCGAACTCGCTCCTCATCCCCGTGGTCGTGGTGGTCGGCGACCGGGGCGGCGACTCGACCACGACCGGCGTCGTCCTCGCGGGGTTGGGTATCGGTGGACTGTTCGGCGCGATGATGTCGGCCAGGATCGGCCGGATGCTACCGGCCGGGAAGCTGATGCTGGCGGTGGTGACGTTCTTCGCGGTCGCCGTCTGCCTGGTCACCTTGCCGTTCGGCAGGTACTGGCCCGTCGTACCGCTCGCCTTGGCGATGGTCGCGGTGCCGGCGATCAATGTGGTGCTACAGGTGATCGTCGCCACCACCGTGCCGGACGACATGATGGGCCGGCTCGTGTCGCTGCTGGGCGTGGTCAGCATGGGACTCGCGCCGCTCGGACCGGTGCTCGGTGGCGGCCTCGCCCAGTACACCGGCGGGGTGAGCGCGCTCCTTCTCCTCGGGGTCGTGCTGCTGGCCGCCTGCGCTCTGGCCGCGCTCAGTCCTGCCCTCCGCGCGCTCGCCGTGCCGCCAGCGACACCGCGAACGCACGAGTCAGCGGCGACAGTGCATAGCACACCGAGTGAGCCGTCACCTCAGCCTCAACGACAGTAACCAGGTTGGACTCGGCCGCCAGCTCGATGATCCGCTCGGCGGCCTCGACGTCGTCGTCCAGTGCCGCAAGGAGTTCTTCCTGGCTGAACTGCTCACCGCCGAGGGCCCCGAAAATGCGTAAGGTGTCCCGGTGAGCCGGTGACAGGTCCTCGTACCACTGCTCATAACGCTGTCTGAACGACACATCCCCGGCGACCAGCTCGTCGATCGGGCTCGCGGCCGAATCGAGACGGGCCGCGATGGCGGCAAGGGACATGTGCCGGAGCCCGGCGAATCTCCCGCCGAGGACACGCAGCGGGAGGGGCAGCCGACCACACCGTCGCAGGATCGTTCTCACGGCGACCGGATCGCCCAGTACCGCATCAACGCCGAAGAGTATCCCCAGAAAGCGGATTGCCTCGGGCTCGGTCAGCTCGCCGAGACGGATGCGAGCGACCGATTCCAGCCCGCTCAGGCGGCTTCTGCTGGTCACCAGGACCTTGCTGCCCGCAGCGCCAGGCAGGAGCGCGCGAACGCTCGCCTCGCTCGGTGCGTCGTCGATAAGGAGCAGTACGCGGCGGTCTGCCAACCACGACCGCCACAGCAACGCCGTGGCCGCATCCCCCTGAACCCCAGGGACCATCGCACCCGCTGCCTCGAGTATCTCCCGCTGAACTGCGGCTACGCTCCTCGTCTCATTGCCGCAGCGGAAGCTCGCCATCAGGATCCCGTCCTGGAACGCGGCCGACAGTTGATGTCCCGCGCGGACAGCGAGAGTTGTCTTTCCCGTTCCCGGCTCACCGGTGACGAGCGTAATCGCAGCGTTCTCCCCCACGATCCGGCGAAGCTCCATCTCCCGTCCGACGAAGTCCGAGACGTCCCAGGGCAGATGGTTGGCTGGCCGCCCCGCCGCTGCCGCTTGACCCCCGGCACGCTGCCGTCCACGACCTGTCGCCGCCAGTGACCCCGATTCCCCGAGGATCTCCCGGTACAGACTCCTGAGCGCCGGGCTCGGGTCGACGCCCAGATCGGTAGCCAGTCGTCGGCGAAGCTCCTCGTACTGTGACAGCGCTTCCGACAGGCGGCCGCAGTGGGCCAGGGCCGTCATCCTGGCACCGACGATGCGCTGCCGGGTCGGGTGGTGCAGCACCAGCTCATCCAGTCCCCGCAAGGCGGCCGCTGGGCGCCCCTGCCCGATCTCCAACTCGGCCCAGTCTTCATATATCGACAGGTAGAGCTCGTTGAGCCGCCGCACCGGCTCCTCGATGATCGGCGCGTCCGCGAACTCGACAAGCGGTTGCCCCTGCCACAGCCGGACTGCTCTGCCCAGCATCGCCGACGCCCCGTCGATGTCGCCTTCGCGGATCGCCTTGCGTCCCGTGCTGGCCAGCCTACGCAGGGTCAGCGCGTCGAGCTCCTCTTCACCCGCGTGGAAGCTGTACCCCCAGCCATCGAACGTGATCCGGTCTCCGACCTTCTTCCGCAACTCCGAAAGGTAGACCTGCAGGTTCTTCCGCGCGGTACGGGGCGGTGCCGTGCTCCACAGCGCGTCGATCAATCGCGGCGACGGTACGGTGCTGTTCGCACGACACAGCAGCACCGCCAGGAGCAGCCGTTGCTTTGCCGCGCCGATACGTACCGGCGCGCCATCGATCTGTACGGCGAGTGGACCAAGTATCGAGCAGTGCAGACGAGGTGAAGGCAGCCCTGTCACCGTTCCCCCCGCATGAGTAGGAAGTCGACGAGTTCCACCGCGGGCGGCTGTGGCGCACCGCCGAGGGCCTGCTGGTAGAGCGTGCGGACCATGGCTGCCGCCGCGTCCGTGATGTGGGACACGCCCGCTGCCGACTCGAACCAGCGCCAGTCGCCATGCGGGTTGACCTCGAGAAAGAAGGCGGCCTCGTCCGCAGTCAGAATGTCGAATGCGCCGTAGGTCAGGGACCACGCGTCCGCCAGCACTCGCACGGCCTCGGCGACGTCCGCAGGCGCCGCGGTGGGGGTCACGGTTACTGCCGACGGATCACGCCACGGCGCATCGGGTGAGTCCTTGACCACCTCGAATGTGTGGATGTCGCCGTACAGATAGTAGATTCGCAGCTCTCGATCATGATCGATGTATTCCTGCGCTATCACCGGGAGATCGAGGGGCGCCAGGGAGGCGAGATCACTTCGACGAACGATCTCGGGAAGGGCGTACACGAGTAGGCCCGGCTCAATCTCAACGAAGTGCTCACCCACTGCCTTGACGACGATCCGCTCGCTGGACAAGCTGGTCGCGGCGGACTCCAGGTCGGTCGTGACCATCGTCCGCGGAGTGAGCAGCCCGGCTCTCGCCGCGTCGGTCAGCTGTTCCAGCCGTCCCAAAGCGCCGCCGCCGGGAAGGTTGACCGGCGCGGACGCAGTCAGCTCGTGCACCATCGCGCACCACGAGTCGGCGCGGAACATCGCCGCACCGGGATGTCGGAGGCGTGGGATTCCGCGAGACGTGAAGTGACGGATCCACGCGACGACCGGAGCAATACGGCAACCGTTTACCACGAGTAAACCGTCGTCAGCCCCGGCGGTGACGCTCATTTCCACGATGGACCTGGTATCCAGGTACATGCTCGGTACGCCGAGTTGGCTGAGCTGTCGCTGAAGGACCCTGAACTCGCCAAGACCTGCACTGTCCGCGAGGACCACGCACGGCAGGGCATCGCCAGCTGCGCCTGCCCGGGGCAGGAGCCAAGACGACCGCTCCGCCGGCTGCAGATCGACCCTGGTCGTGGCCCCGATAACCTGATCCACCAGGGCACGGCGACCCTGCCGTCGTCCGATCTCGTCGGCCATGGCCACATCCTTTGCCGTGGCGCCGCTGCGACGACAGCCCGGTCGCCTTGATTTTCGTGGTTGAACCCTCGCGCATTCCATTGCTCAGGCGCAGTTCCGAAGGCGGCCCTGCAATTCCGGACGATGGACATGACCACTTATCGAAGCCGTGTCCTAGCAGGCAAGAGTCGGCCGGCACGAACCTTGTCGCTATCGATCCGTTCCCGAATTCTGGCGCAACGGAACCTATCGAGTCAAGCGATATGCATCTATGGACATTAGGGTGTGCTGGTGGCTGGGTGCGCGTTGGTCAGGATCCTGAAGAGTTGCCGGCAGATGTAGCGCTTGAGGTTACGCATGACCTCGCGTTTGGTGCGGCCTTCGGCGGTGCAGCCTAGAACACCGCCCCCGGCCACCCCTTGCCACACAGGGGTGCCAGATTCGGGCACTCGATCCCCATGAACTTGCCCATACTGGCATCGGTGCCCTGGTTTGGGAGGCGGTTGTCTAAAAGGGTGTTTCCCAGAGAAGCATGCGCATATGGGATTGGCCGAGCATCCGGGGGAGGTCAACCTGGTGGTCTGTGGCCGTCAGTTTCTGATCGAGCGGTAGAGGGGCCGAAACGGGTGGCCGGTGCAGGAGAAGGCCGGTCGCGGCCCTGAGAGCGTCGAGGTTGCTGCCGCCCGCGTCAGGACCGAGGTCGAACACCGCCAGGGCCCTGCCCAGGATCGCGGAAGCACGCGCATGAGGCGCGTCGTCGGCCCACCATTCGATCGTGACCACGGCCCCAGGAAGCCAGCGCATGGCCTCGCGGAGCAGTTCGGCGTGCTCGGACACCGGGCCTGGCAAGAGCCGGTCCAGCACGGAAACCGAGGCGTAGAGGTTGGCCAATGCCCGCTGCCGGGACGTGACCGGGGCGGTGACCAGCAAGCAAGCCGTATCACCGGCGGAAGCCGTGCCGACAGGGACGCTACGGAGATCATGGGGCCGGAACATCGCCAGCCACAGCAACGGCGTGACATCGGTCGCGCCGGCGAGGATCGTTCTTCTGCTTCGAAGTCGGCGTAGTGCTGCGACGGGTAGACGCCCTCGTACGGGCTGACGCACAGGTACGCCTCCCGACTCACGCTCCGAACGCTACCGGGCGCCCGGTCCCATGCGGCCCATGACCCGACCCCGAGCGGTCGCGCCCGGCGTTGTCAGACCCTCGCGCCAGGCGGCACACACTCACCTCGAGCCGGCTTGACTTGTCGCAAAGCTTGACGCACTCTTTTGAGACAAGAGTTGCGACAAGGGGGTGTCATGCCGGAGAGAACCTTGCCGGCTGCTGGCCCGCCGATGCGTCCGGCGGACCTTGACCGGGCCGGCGCGTGGTTGGCCGGGCACGGCCTGGCCGACGTCCGGCCGACACCGTTGCTGGCGACGCGTCTGGCGGTCCGGCGACGTACCCGGCTCGCCGCTTCCGTCCTGCTGGCCGCGTTCATCCTGGCGGTTGCCCTCACCTACGTCGGCGGCATGGTTGACGGGTCCGGGAACCGGCGCTGGTTGCTGCTGGTGTTGACGGCGCTGGTGGTCGGGTTGGTGCTGGCCCAGTGGTTACTGGACTGGTGGGTGCGGCGGGTCGACCGGCGCGCCGGTGCGACGTTGCAGCGACGGGCGGCTCACCCGGTCCGGCTCGGCTGGCGTACCGTGCTCGGCTGGCCGCGTGCCGCGTTCGCGGCCGCCACGTTCGCGGGCGCGACGGCGCTGGCGATCGGCGCCCTGACACTGCGCAACTCCACCGCGAGGTACGCGGCGGTCATCCTGCTCATCGGGCTGTGCGGGCTCGCGGTCGGCATTGTCGTCCAGCTGCGCCATGTTCTGACGCACCCGGTCGTGGCCGACGACGAGGTCTCGCTGACCGCCGATGTCATCATGCGGGTCGAGGACGCCCGGGTCGGCGCCGTGCCGACGTCGGTGTGGTCGGTGTGGTCGCTGCCGGTGGTGTCGGTGTTCAGCACCGCATTCGGGTGGTGGAACGCTGCCTGGATCGTCTTCATCGTCCTGAGCGTCATCGCGCAGGCCCTGATCGAGGCGCGGACCGCGCGGATCGCCATGGTTGCGCGGCACGTCATGAGCGCACCGTGAACCGAATGATCGTCATCGACACGGCCTCGCCCGTCCCGCCGTTTGAGCAGCTGCGTGCTCAGCTCGCCCGGCAGATCCAGGATCACACGCTCGCCGTGGGCGCCCGGCTGCCGACGATCCGTCGTCTGGCCGCAGACCTTGGCTTGGCCGTCAACACCGTCGGCCGAGCCTACCGGGAGCTGGAGGAGGCAGGGTTGATCGAGACTCGCGGATCAGCCGGCTCGTTCGTGTCCGCGGCCGGCGAGAAGGGACGCGAACGGGCGAGTCGCGCCGCCGCCGAATACGCCGCCGTCATCGCCAGCCTCGGCATCGACGCCAACGAGGCCATCCGCATCGTCCAAGCGGCGCTGACCAGGGGCATCGCGGTATCCCCCGCCACACGCGACCCGAAAGAAGCCTGACATGGCCGTACCTCACAGCCTCCCCCAGCGCATCTTCCTGCTGGCCTACAACCCGGACAAGGGCAGGGTCGACCTGGGCACCAACCTGGGGGCCATGCTCCGCGCCGCGGCCCTCGCCGACCTTCTCCGGGGCGGCCACCTCACCGACGAACGCGGCCGCGCCGCCATCGACGTCCGGCACCCCTGCCACGATCCCGTCCTTGGCGCGCTCCTCGAAGAGATCGCCGGCTCCAAGCCACACACATGGCAGTCCTGGATCGGCCACAGGCAGCGCGCCACTGTCCGAGCGACACGCCAGCAGCTCAACGATGGCGGCTGGGTCCACCTCCAACCCCACAAAGTTCTCGGGCTGTTCCCCACCACCAGGGTGACCGTCCGCGACCCCCGCGTCCGCAAGAAACTCCTCGACCGGGTCAACACCGCCCTGCGCAAACCCATCGGCAGCATCGACCCCGCCGACGCCGCACTCGTGGCCATCATCGCCGCCGCCGACCTCAACCTCGTCCTCGACCGTAAGACCAGACGCGCCAACAAACAGCGCATCCAGGAACTCACCAAGCTGAGCGGGCCGATCGGCCCTGCCCTGCATAAATCGATCCAGGCCGCTGCGATCGGTGAGGTTTGAGCAGTGGCAGTGGCACGTCGTGGAGGTCGAGACCAGCTTCCGCCCGACGTGTTGGCCGGTGCGACACCGCGACCGGAGTACGACCCGGTGTGGACCACGCTCAACGAGCGCCCGCTACACGGCACAGGGCCTGTGGGGCCTGGTTGACCAGCGCACGGAACGCCCCTACCACGGCACCGGCAGGGCCGATGCCCGGCTGGTCGAGGTGATCCAGGAGGTCGTCGCGGCGGAGACGAACGCCTCGACCGGCCGGGACCGCCGATGCCCCGGTACCGCCGCGATCGAGGCGGTTGTGCATCTGCTGGCCACCGCCATCGAGAAGGGCCGGGGCCCACCCTCGATGAGCGGCGTGCTGGCCGGCGCCGCCTACCGCCTGCTGCTGACCTGGCGGCGGGCCCCGGCCCGCGGCTAGCGCAGATGCCGGGCGAAGAATCCGGCCGCGTCCTCCCCTGCGAACTGCGGAACGCCGGTATGTCCGCCCATGTTGGCGTGCAGCGACTTCTCCCTGGAGCCGAAGGCGTCGAACAGGTCCAGGGCCGCCTGCCGGTCGTTGCCTTCGTCATCCCACTGCAGCAGGACATGCAGCGGAATGGTGACCTGTCGGGCCTCCTCGAACATGGTGCGAGGCACGAAACTCCCGGCGAAGAAGCCGGCGGCCACAATGCGCGGGTCGACCACCGCAAGCCGGATACCGACGGAGATCACTCCCCCCGAGTACCCGACCGGGCCGCCGATCTCGGGCAGTGACAGGAGGGCATCCAGGGCGGCCTGCGATTCCGGGACCGCCTTGTCGACGAGCGGGAGGATGAGGGCGTCGATGATCTCGTCGCTGACCGGCTCGCCGGCCTCCATCGCCCGGCGCAGGTCGGCGCGGGCCTGCTCGGCGGCGGCCCAACGGGGCCGGTCACCGCTGCCGGGGAGCTCGATGGTGGCCGCAGCGAAGCCCTCCGTCGCGGCGTGCTGTGCCCGAGCGACCAGACGGGGGTACATCTTGTGCAGTCCGAGCGGTGGGTGGCCGAGCAGGATCAGCGGGACCGGCGCGGATGTGGATGCCGATGCGGGCGTCCACAGGATGCCGGGGATCTCGCCGAGGGTGAATTCGCGTTCGAGGACGCCGTCATCGAGGCGCTGCTCAGTAGTGAATCGCATGGTCGTGCCTTTCGGGAGTGCTCGTGAACGGCGCTCCCGGACGACCTATCGCCCGACCGTGACCCCAGAGGGGAGCACCCATGTCGAAACGTTCACGGGTACCACCTCCTCGGTCTCTCGCACGGCTCTCAGAAAATTAGCAGCGGCCGCCGTGGTCCGCCAAACGTGTTTCTGCGCAGGCTCCGGGCCGGGTGTCACGGACAGGCCGCATGCGGTTACGGTGCGATGTGAGCTTACGGATCACGTGCAGCGACGTCGCCCTGGTGTTCCCTTCCCGAGTTGTGCCCGGCCCCGACCGGCGGAGACGGAACCTCGCTGGTTCGGCCAGTGCTTGCTTTACAAGATCAGTCGTACGCGGCTCTACACGACAACCAGTACGCGACACCGGGGAAACCGCAATGCGCATCGGGACGATTGCACACGGAAATGTTCGGACCTACCTTGCGAGCCGCTGGTCACCATCGACGCCACTGGCAACCTTCAACGGACACGACAGTTGTGTCCTGTCCGCTCGAACCCTTCGGAGTCCGGACTTACCTTTCGGGTGTGTCGTGGTCGAGGCACGCCGCCATTTCGGCTTCTCACCCACGGGTACGCTCTCTCCCCGAGGCGTTGAAGATCGTCGAAGGTGGGCTACGTGGTGAGCGGACTGCCGCACGACGGCACGGACATGTCGCACGGGGCACGCGTGGACAGGTACGGTGCCGTGTCCACGGCGTTGGCCCTACTCAGTGATCATCAGCTTGGTCAGCTCGTGGACACGGCCACGGCCATCGGGTCCGGCGTCGGGGGCACCTCGGCGTTACTCGATACCGCTGGCGCACCGGTCTTCGTGAAGCGGATCCCGTTGACCGACCTGGAGCGCGGACCGGACAACGTCATGTCCACCGCGAACCTCTTCGGGGTGGACATGTTCTGCCAATACGGACTCGGCCTGCTGGCCGGCCCCGGCTTCGGTGCCTGGCGGGAACTCGCCGCCAACACCATGACGACGAACTGGGTGCTCACCGGGCAGGGCGAGGCGTTTCCACTGATGTATCACTGGCGCGTGCTGCCCGGGGCGGCGCCGCTGGCCGACGAGCACGCGGACATCGAACGTGCCGTCGCGTACTGGGACGGATCGGCGGCAGTGCGGCGGCGGCTGCACGCGCTCGCCCAGGCGTCGGCGAGCGTGGTGCTGTTCCTGGAATACATCCCGCAGACCCTGCACGACTGGCTGGCCAAGCAGCTTCCCGCCGGCGAGGAAGCCGTCACCGCCGCGTGCGCCATGGTGGAGCGATGCCTGCGCGCCGACATCGCTTTCATGAACGTCAACGGTTTGCTGCACTTCGACGCCCACTTCCGCAACATCCTGACCGACGGCGACCGTCTCTACCTTGCGGATTTCGGCCTGGCCACCTCGGCCCGGTTCGATCTGTCCGCGGACGAGCGTGACTTCGTCGAACAGCACATGAGCTACGACGCGGGCTACGCGATGAAGGAACTGGTCAACTGGATGGTCGCCAACATCGCCGGGGTGCCGGCCCCCGAGACCGGCGGACCCGTCGAACGCTACGACTACGTCCGGCGATGCGCTGCCGGGGACCCACCCGCGAACGTCCCGGTGCCGGCCGCGGCGCTCATCAGCCGCTACGCACCCGTCGCCAGCATCATGAACGACTTCCACTGGAACCTGTTCGGCGAAAGCCGCGCAACGCCATACCCCGCCCAGCAGATCAAACACGCCGTGTCTTCGATTCCCGGCTACGCGACCGCGCAGTCGGCCCGGTCCGGAGACACGCTGGGTGCCAGGGCACAGTTCCGGGCGTGACAGCGCGTCTCGTCGAGTGCCCCATCGCTCATGCAGCACGCGTAGCCCACGCAAATGTCCGCGGCCGGACACTCGTCCGGGATCGGCGCCGGCTCGATGCTGGCGGCAGCGGGGCTGGACCATCCCGGCACGCGATGCCGGCGGGGCGTCGGCGATGCTGTGGGCGTGGAGTACGTGTCCAGAGTGCCGCGACCGCCGCTGGACGGGCTGATCGACGACCTCTACTACCTGGAGGGTGCGTCGCCGTACGCCCGGCTGACGCTGCCGCCGATGCCGGGGGCGCTGCTCATCGTCAACCTCGGGGCGCCGTTCCGCATCCGTGCCGGCACCGACATCGAGACGGCCGAGTACGCCGACGGCTGCGTGGTCACCATGCCCACCCGCGCGTTGGACTTCGGCTACCCGCTCTGGACCAGGTCCGTCGGCGTGCACTTCAAGCCGTGGGGGCTGGCGCCGTTCCTGCCGATGCCCGCGGCCGAGCTGCGCGACCGGCCGGTGACGGTAGAGCAGGTTTGGGGCCGGCCCGCCGTTGCTGAGCTGCGGGACCGGCTGGCCACGGCGGATGGACCGCACGAGATGCTGACGCTGCTCGAGAAGAAGCTGATGCGACGGCTGTGCGAGACCGCCGGCCTGGGGCTGGTCCGCCATACGAGCAGCGTCATCGCGGCGACCCGCGGGGCGGTGGCGATCGGCGACCTGAGGGTGGCAGCCGGTGTCAGCAGCACTCATCTGGCACAGCGGTTCAAGGAGGTCATCGGCGTCACGCCGAAGCGGCTGGCCCGCACCCATCGCTTCGCCGCCACCCTGTTCACGCTCAACCTCGCCGAACCGATCGACTGGGGCGACGTCGCCGGTGGCGCAGGCTACTTCGACCAGGCCCACTTCGGCCACGAGTTCCGGGCGTTCACCGGGTTCACACCGACCCGGTACGTCGAAGTCCGGCGGCGGTTCCTGCGCGAACATCCCGGCCACGTGCTGGACAGCTGGCCGCTTCCGGCTGATTGATTTCTTACAAGAGCAACAGCTCACGACACGCTAATTTGGGGGCACCCCAAAGCAGAGGAGAGCGCCGTGGGCAAGGTGGTCATGTACAGCTCCGTGTCGGTGGACGGCTTCGTCGCGGACGAGAATGACCAGCCCGGGCCGCTGTTCGACTGGTTGTCCAGCGGTGACGTCCCGTTGGACGACAGCGGCGAGGTGAAGGTGTCGCAGACGTCCTACGACCACACCCGGCCGTACTGGGACCAGATCGGAGTCACGATCGTCGGCCGTCACGTCTTCGACATGACGGACGGCTGGGGCGGGAAGCCTCCGGGCGGGATCGACCACGTGGTTGTCGTGACGCACCGGCCGGAGCCCGAGGGCTGGGACCCCGGGGCGCCGTTCCACTTCGTCGACGGCGTCGAGGCAGCCGTGGCCAAGGCGCAGGAGCTTGCGGGTGACCGCATCGTCGAGGTCGCCGCCGGCGACGTCGGTGGCCAGGTGCTTGCCGCGGGCCTGGTCGACGAGGTGCGCATGGACGTCGTACCCGTGGTGTTCGGGTCCGGCAAGCGCTACTTCGGGTCGGTCCACGCGCAGCACCTGTTGGAGGATCCTGACGTGGTGATTCAGGGCAACCGGGTGCTTCACCTGCGCTATCGGGTGCGCCGTTGACCTATGTGAGCGGGTACGCGAACGAGTCCGCTGCGAACAAGATCAGTCCTCCGGCTGTGTTTGCGCATCACTGTCCCTGGTCGGGCGGGCGACGCCGATCCGCCCCAACACCTCACCTGCGGCAAGTTCAACTCAAGATCACGGGTTGCCGGTTTCCGTCGTATCTTGGCCGACCCCCGAGTCGTCGCCGCAGCACCTCATCAACTGATCACCGGAAAAGAAGACCCGTGACCGCCACACCCAGGGTTCTGTTCGTCTGCGTCCACAACGCCGGTCGTTCCCAGATGGCCGCCGGCCGGCTGCGCACCTCGAACAACCGTCCGCCCGCGCGGTCGGGCAGCGGTGAAAGCCGCGACGGAACACGGTCCAGCACCCCCGCCGGCGTGGACGCCACCGACGCATCACCTCGGACGTGCCGGGCGTACCCGAGCACGGCGGTAGCAGAAGCAGGGCGCAGCCGAGGTCTCCCGCCACTCTGCGGCCTCGCCGGCGGGACCGGGATCAACGGCTGTGCCGAATCTGGGATGGGCCCTTAGCCGCGGCCGCGTACCAGGGGGAGAAACACCTCGTCCACAATCTCGACTAGTACCTCGTCGGGGACCGAGGGGATACCGCGCATCGCGTACTCGGCGCGTAGCAGCATTATCGGGGTCGTCGCCACCCGGTGATGGGCGGCCGCCGCCGGCGCCTCGCCCCGGGCTGCGGCCCGTTCAAGCATCCCGAGCCAAGCGCGGTCCACGGTGTCTGCGCCGGACCGTTCGCGCATAAGGGTGAGTAGCTCCGGGTCGTCGGCCGCGGCGGCGAGCAGACCGCGCAAGACTGCTCCGTGCGGCGACGACCACGTCTCGTTGGCCTGTCGAAGCATCTCGAGTGCGTCACCTCGCAGGGTGCCCGTGTCGGGGTTCGGCATAGCGGCGTCGGACAGGTGGCGATACGCCGCAATGCCCAGGGCAGCCCGATGCGGCCATCGGCGATAGATGGCATTTTTGTTGGTCCCGGCGCGGGCGGCGACCCGGTCCATGGTCATTCCCGCGTATCCGGACTCGCGTAGTTCGTCCGCTGCGGCGTGCAGGATCGCCCGTTCCAACTCCTCGCCCCGGCGCCTCGTCTTCACGCCTTGTAGGGTACTGGACGTACCCTATAGGGTACGCGGCGTACCGTAAGAGGGAGAGGAACTCTTGATGCGCGTCTTTGGCATGAACTACGACACCGGCTTCGTGAGCGCCGGATCTACCACTCACGAGCCGTTCGACCCCGACACTGTACGGAGCGACCTGCGTGTCATCCGCGACGAGCTGCACTGCGACGCGGTGCGTGTCACCGGCGGTGTTCAAGACCGGCTGGAGCTTGCGGGCCGGCTGGCGGCCGAGGCCGGGCTCGAGGTGTGGTACTGCCCGTTCACCAACGGCCTGGACCGCGACGGGCTCATGGCGTTCGTGCTCGACGGTGCCGAGCGGGCCGAACGGCTGCGGCGCGGCGGCGCCTCGGTCGTGTATCTCACCGGTTCTGAGATATCGGTGTTCACCGACGGTTTCCTGCCCGGCCGTGACCTGGAGGAACGGATGGCGCTGTTCACCGATCCGATGCGGATGAGGAAGGCAGTCCCGGCTGCCCGGGCCGCCGTGCGCGACTTCCTCGCCGAAGCGGTACCCGCAGTGCGCGATCGGTTCGGTGGCCTGGTCGGATACGCCTCGATCCCGCTCGAGGACGTCGACTGGGCGCCGTTCGACATCATCGCCAGCGACGCGGGCTACCGCGACGCGACCAATTCCACGGCGTTTCCACAGACCCTGGCGGCGGCGGTGGGGCAAGGCAAGCCGTACGCCGCGACCGAGTTCGGCTGCTGCACATTCCGGGGCGCGGCCGACGTGGCCGGCGGGGCAGAACCGGTGACGTACGACGAGCACGGCCGTGCTGTGAAGCTGACTGCGGAACTGGAGCGCGACGAGGAAGGGCAAGCGCGCTACATCGTCGACCTGCTGCGCGATTACGAGGCCGGCGGAGTGGAGGCGGCGTTCGTGTACACCTTCGCGAATCGGCACCTACCGACCACCGGCGATCCTGAGCACGACTATGACTTGGCTGCACGGGGCATTGTGCGAGTACTGCCGGACGGCTCATGGACACCCAAGGTCGCTTTCCATGCCCTCGCCGACTACGGTCGTTCCCGCACGCTGAGCCGGCCTGCCTCTTAGCATGAACGCCACCTCATCGCGCTGGTTACGCAGCTGGCAGATCTGTTCAGAGATCCTCTCGATCCGGCCGGCGACCGTGCCGTGGTGCCGATCGACCGGCGGCCGAAGCCGACCGTTGAGCAGTACGACGAGCTGTTGACCTGGCCGGGCCGCACAACTGACCGCCCCCGCCGGTCCACCAGGAGCGCGTCCCAGCGTTTCGCACCCACTCCCCCTGCGCCGCACAAACGGCCTTGCGGCTACAAGCAGGCATAGATTAACGCCACCACCACCGATCATCACTTCATGTAATCGCACGCCTACCTAGAGAGGTCGTGTGGGCGACTCCCGCAAGTCCACCTCCGACGGCGCCGGCGGCACGCGCTCTTCGGCCTGACCCGCGACACCGGAGTCGACGCGAGCGCAGAGAGTCCGGAGCCGGGCGACATCTCTAGACGCTGTACCCGTCGCGGATGGGCGCGTCCCGTGTTTCGCCCGGTCCGGTACCAGGCGGGCTTGTCCGAGAGCTTTCCGCCGCCGCGGGAGTTGTCGACCGGATGCCCGCGAATCCGCTTTCTCGTTGCCGCACTGTACGACTGTTGTTCACCCTCCGGTGCCGCCTACTGTGCGGTAGGGCCGCGATGGTGTGGGGCGACGTGCCCGCTGACCTGGCTTGTCGGCGGATGCACGCTGACGAGTGCGAGGCACTCGTTACCGTGCAAGGGAGATTCGAACCGTGCCTGCCCCTCGATCGAAGCGCCATCTAGGAACATGGGGGGCAGCCATTTCGATGGCGGTTGCCCTCTCCGCGGCGGCGCTCGTTGTCCGGCCCCATGCCGCTGCGGCCGAGAGCCCACTTCCCGCGACCGACATCCCGTCGCAGATCTCGATGCTGTACGGCCCGGAGGGGTCCGGGCCGGTGTCGATGCGATTCGCGTGGGTGACCGACCCGGACATCACCAAGTCGGTGTTGGAATACGCGACGAAGGCGTCGTACGACGCGACCGGCAAGCTCGACCAGCGTGTCGAGGGCCGCTGGGAGCGTACCGACATCAACGTGACCACCAGCCAGCCGATCAACGGCCACAAGGTCGAGGTCGAGGGCCTGACCCCGGGCACGGAATACGTCTACCGGGTCGGCGACGGCGGCTCGCTGGTCAGCGAGGTCGCGTCGTTCACCACGCGTGAGACGAAGGTCGAGGAGTTCTCCTTCCACTGGTACACCGACACGCAGATGAACGACTACGAGGGCTATGTGCAGACCATGGTCCCGGCGATGGATCGGGCCTTTGCCGAAGTGCCCGACCCGGCGTTCATGCTGTTCACCGGTGACCAGGTCAACAACAGCTACAAGTCCGAGCAGTGGGACGGCTTCTTCAAGGCGCTGGAGCCCCGGACGGCGAGCATCCCGACATACTTCACGGTCGGCAACCACGAGTACGAGGGCAACCCCGGCGATGGCTACCTCGACTGGGAGTCGCCCGACCCGTACTTCACCAATTTCGCGGCCCGTACCAACATCCCCACGAACGGCCCGGCCTACTTCGGTGCCGCCGACGGCCGGCCGACCGCCGTCGGCGAGGCGGCCAAGACGCTGCGTAACACCGCCTACTACTTCGAGCACGGCGATGCCCTGTTCGTGGTGCTCAACCACTTCGACCAGCTCAAGCTGTCCGAGCTGCGGCCGCAACTGGACTGGCTGAAGACGGTCGTGCAGGCGTCGGACGCGAAGTGGAAGATCGCGGCCTACCACCACGGCCCCTACCTGGGCCGGCGTAACCACCCGTCGAACTATCTGGAGATCACCAAGGCGTTCGATCAGGCCGGGATCGATCTGTCGATCTCCGGGCACGACGGCATGTACCTGCGTTCCCACCCGCTGAAGGACGACCTGGTCGTCGGGGAGGGCAAGGGTACGACGTACGTCACCGGTGCCGCGGCCGGCGACGGGCAGGGCTACACGTGGAACCCGCAGATCGCGGGTGACTACACCGCGATCCACAAGGACAACCAGGAAGCCAGCTACCAGACGGTTTCGGTGTCGGCGGAGCACATCGCGATCACCTCCACCAGCCGCGACCCCGGGACCGGCCTCTACAGCGTCAACGACACCTTCGAGATCACCCAGTCTCTGCCCTCGTCGCTGGAGGACTGGGTACCGCCGGCCTCTCCCGAGCCCGTGCTCGACAAGGACTTCCCGCCCCTGGTCGAGGGCACCTACCAGATCAGCACACCCGAGCAGTTGCGGTACGTGAGCAACAACCTCGGCGACGGATTCGGGCAGCTCCCGCTCGACGGTCGCTACGCGTTGACCGAGGACATCGATCTGCGACACCTGCGCGGGTTCCGCCCGCTTGGTCTACCGGCCGTGAACGCCAAGGAGGCCGGCCCGGGCTTCACCGGAACCTTCGACGGTTCGGGTCACTCGATCACCGGCCTCAACCTCGGGTACGACCAGGGCTGGGAGCTCGACGGCAAGCCCTCGCCCAGCGGGTTCGTGGGTCGCCTCGGCGCGGGCGGCGTGGTCCGCAACCTGGGCCTCGTCGACGTCGACCTCCGCGACACCGAGGGTCCGGTCGGCGGCGTCGCCGGCGTGGTCACGGGCGGCACCCTGGACCGGGTGTTCGTCGCCGGCAGCGTCGACGGCGCCCAGGACACCGCGGGCGGCCTGATCGGCGTACTCGACGGTGGCTCCGTGACCGACTCGTACGCGACGGTGAACCTG
This sequence comes from Polymorphospora sp. NPDC050346, assembly GCF_040655695.1. Taxonomy (NCBI): domain Bacteria; kingdom Bacillati; phylum Actinomycetota; class Actinomycetes; order Micromonosporales; family Micromonosporaceae; genus Polymorphospora; species Polymorphospora sp. NPDC050346. The sequence continues at coordinate 109,210 of NZ_JBFAKM010000015.1, forward strand.
AACGGCAAGGCCACCACGGCAGGCCTGGTCGGTGAGATCACCGGTGCGTCGACCGTCGAGCGCAGTCTCGCGGTCGGCGCGGTGATCACCACCGGGAACGCCGGCGGCGCGGTCGGCGACGTACGGTCCGCCGATGCCGTGCTCGGCGGCATCGTCGCGGCGAACCGTGCCGTCACCGGGTCGACGGCCGGCAAGCTGTTCGCCACCGCGGTCGCGCAGGCGAGTGTGGCCGGCAACGTCGGGTGGGCCGACGTGCCGCTGACCGGCACGAACGCCGAGCAGCGCGGCATCAGGGAGCTCACCCAGGGCGAACTGACCGTCCAGGACACCTACCAGGGTCTTGGCTGGGACTTCGAGAGGATCTGGGCCTGGCAACCGGCCACCAGCTCTGCCGTCGCCTACCCGTATCTCGCCGGCCTGTCCGGCCAGGTCAACACACTGCCCTTCACCAGCAAGGCGACACTGGCGGGTCTGCTGGCCACCGTGACGGGAGAGAACGCCCCGAACCCGGCCGGCTATACGCCGTACAGCTTGCGGTTCCTGACGGCGGCCATCGACACCGCCGGCGTCGTGATGAACGACCCGTATGTTTCGCAGACCAAGGTCGACGCGGCCGTCACCGACCTCACCACGGCCATCAGGTTCCTCAACCCGCTCGTGGCGCAGAAGCAGTTCCGGGCCGCGAGCATTGCGGAACTCCGCTTCCGCATCGCCGAGATCGGCAGCGGCGAGAACACGATCTGGATCACCGAGGACATCGTCGCCGACGACAAAGGCGGGGCGATCCAGGTCGACGCCGGCAAGATCCGCCTTTCGGCCGACGAACCGACCACGCTCACCGCGACGGGCAACGTCTACTTCAACCTGGACGGCGCCGAGCTGACGATCGGTCCGAAGCTGACGATCGTGCAGAGCGTCGACAGCACCGCGCTGGCGGCGTTCTTCATGCTGCGCAACAACGCTCACCTGGCGGTCCAGGACGCGACGATCCGGTCGGACGTCACGATGTCGGGCTCGCAGGGCGTCATCGTCATCGAGGGCTCCAGCCCGACCGTCACGATCGACCGTTCCACCGTCAGCGGCAAGGGCGCACGCACCACCTACGCCTACAACGCGGGGCCGCTGTTCACGATCACCGACAGCACGGTCACCAACACCAACACCGCGCTCTACCGTGGTGACTACGTGCTGAACGGCACCACGGCGGTCACCGGCAGTACCGGTGGCGGTGCGACGATCCACGACTTCCGCGGCAGCGAGGTCGCCGGGACCGTCGCCGACATGGTCGCCACGCTCACCAAGGCCGGCACCGGGCCCGCGGCGACCGACCCGACGTACACGATCACCTACGTCGTGACCGAGCCCGGCGCCGCGGCGCCGGTCGACCTCCAGGGCGCCGTCGCCTACACCGAGCCGATCGCCCTTCCCGAAGGAGGCACCGTCTGGGCCGCCCTGACCCACGCCGGCCACCACGGCATCGTCAATTCCATCGTCGTCGAGGCCCCCACGGGCCCAGTCGACCCGTCGCCGGACTGCCGTACGGCCCAGGCGAAGGCCAACACGGCGGCAAAGGCCGTGGACAAGGCTGAGAAGGACGTCCAGAAAGCCCAGACGAAGCTCCAGGACGCCGAGGTCAAGTTCGAGAAGAGCCTGGCGGGCGGCAAACCGGCCCAAGCCATCAAGCAGGACGAGGCGAAGGTCGCCAAGGCCAAGGTCCAGCTCGAGGAAGCCAAGGCCACGCTGGTGACGGCCGAGTCGGCCCATACGGCCGCTCTCGCTCAAGTGGCCGCTGCCTGTCGATAACACGCACCGCAGCGACGCAGGACTCGGGGCCGCCTACGCCAACCCGCTGGGCGGCCCCGGCTGGCAGGACCAACTGCGGGCCCAGGCGGCACAACGCGCACAGCTGCGGGCCGCCCGGGCGACAGCCGCCGTACGCAGGGTCGTTGCCCCGGCCGCCTGATACTCGATCTGAACGACTGTGGCCCGACGCTCGGTGTCGGGCACAGCCGGTTCCCGTCATCGAACTCCTCGTAGCGGGATGCTTTGTCCAAAGCCGTTCAGCGCATTGAGAGCGGCCCGCTGCTCCCGATCTGCTCCCCCGATTCCGCCTGGACCGATGTCGGTCAGGACGGGCCAGGGCCTGCCGCGGCGCGGTAATGGACCAGGGCCTGCGCGATGTGGGGCAGGTCGGCGGCGAGCCGTTGGCTCAAACGGTCGAGGTCGTCGATGACCAGGGCGTCCAGGTCGGGGCGCCACCGAGGGTCTCGTGCGAGGTCGTCGGTCAGCGGTGACTGGGGCAGCGGTACGGCTATCAGGGCAGGCGGTCGTCCCGGTGTGAGGTGTACGAGTTCGACCCGTGCCAGGTCGGTCCACAGCAGGTCATACCGGTACCGGGCATCCGGCTGGTAGGTGATCCCATCGGCGTGGACCACCAAGCGCGGGTAGGTCCGCAGGCCGACGACCAGCAGGCCGATCGCGACCAATGTCAGGAGCAAACCCGTGCCCAGCACGATGCTGCCCGCCGCGAGCAGGCCGTTGTCGCCGTCGGAGTCCAAGCTGTTCATCCCGAGCAGCGTCAGGCCGGCTGCCGCGACGACGCCGGCGGGCACGGCCGCAATCGTGCCCAGGGTGCTGGCGGTGGACCGGGACCGGGCGAATCCAGCTCCCTCGCGCGGCCGCCAGGTCACGGCGCGACGGACCAACATGACGGTGCCGGCCACGCCGGCGAGCGTCAGCAGCCGGGTGACCCAGGTGATGAGGGAGGCGGCGGTCAGCAAGGTGGTCAGCACGGCCAGCATGGCCCAGACCATCGGCGGCACCGACGATGCCCGCCGCGTGCCCAAAGGCCGGTTCGGAGGCGGCGCGGCTGGAGGGTGCACGGCGGCCGGCGCGGGGCCGGGAGCGGCGGGCCAGCCGGATCCGAGCGGCAGGTCCGGCGAGCCCCAGCCGGTCGTCGGCACCGGTACCGGCGGAACCGCTGCCGGCGCCATGCCGGGCGCGACTGACGCGACCTGCGGGCTCGGCAGCCTGGGCGGCACAGCGTCCGCTGTGGACCATTCGGTGTGGGCGACGTGCAGAGCGCCCTCCGCGACTACCAGTTCGGGCTGTTCGAGGACGGTCGGTGCCACGCCGGTAGCGTGGTGCAGCGTGGTCGCGGCGAGCGGGACCCGGGATGCGCCACCGACCAGGAACACGCCAGCGAGGTTGCCTGCGGTGGCGCCTGACCGGGCCATCACCTGCCTGGTCAACACCGCCGCCCGCTCCAGATGCGGGCGGGCCGCCGCCTCGAACTCCTCTCGTCCCACTGGCACCTCGCGCTCGACCAGAGGTACATGCAGCCCGGCGCTGGACTGGCGGGAGAGCATCTCCTTGGCGTTACGCGCGTCGTCCCACAGCGTGCGGAAGTGCCGCTGGTCGGCCGGGCCGGACGGCGCCGTGAGCCGCTGCCACGCCGCCGGGTCGACATCTTCGATGACGGCACCGACCCGCGCGACCACCAGCGCGTCCAGGTCCAGGCCACCGAAGTCGGCCATGCCATCGACGTCGCAGACCTCGAAGCCGGTTCCGGTACGGCGTACGACGCCGACGTCGAAAGTGCCCGCACCAAGGTCGTACACCACGAGCAGATGCCCGGGACGGACCGCGTGCCCCAGCACGGCGGTGAAGTATCCGGCCGCCGCCACCGGCTCCGGCACCAGCGTCGGAGCGGGAAGGCCGGCACGGGTGGCAGCGCCCACCAGTACGTCACGGCGCACCGCCCCCCATCCGGCCGGATAGGTCATCGTGACCCGGGCCGGCGGGAGGCCACAGGCCCGAGCCGCCTCGACCGCCACCCGAGCCAGCGTGGCCGCGACCGCTTCTACGAGCGGCACCGACCGGTCGCCCAACAGCAGAACACCCTCATCGACGTGGCGCTTCGGATACGGCGCGAACCGCGCCGGGTCGAGCCGGGCGCTGTGCACCGCGTCCCGACCAGCGACCAGATCCCCGTCCGAGCCCAGAAACAGCGCGGAGGGCAACAGGGGCGATCCGTCGAACAACAGCGGGCGGCACCGGCCATCCGGCCAACGCACCACCGCAACGGTATGCGACGTGCCGTAGTCGATTCCCAGGTGATGTCCCGACACCGCGCCAAGTCTAACGACCTTGTGCGTAGTAGGGCGTTGGGCGCCGGTCGGTCGATGTGGTCGATGATCTGCGGGTGGCGGTCCGTTGGGCGCGTCGTGTCCTCAGCCATCCCGCGTTCACCGGGATCTCCGGTCGCCACCTGAACCTGCTGCGGTTGGAGTTGTATCCGTTGTGGATTGCCGGGCATGAGGGCCGGTTGCACGTCCGACGCGGTGGGCGCAGACAGCATGAGGCAGGTGTGGGCCGACTGCCGGTGTTGGCCTTCGTCGACCGGCTGGTGGTGACGCTGGCCCACCTGCGTCTCGGCACCCCGCACGAGGCCCTGGCGGTGGCGTTCGGGGTGGACCGGATGTCGGTGAACATCTCGCCGACATCGCCACCCGCAGCCACCCTCGACACCGCCGGCTCCCGACGGCGCTCGGACGCGGACCGGGCTCAGCGCACCTGTTCGGCGGAGAACTGCATCCGCGGCGCAGCGTAGAACTCCTGAGCCTGCACCAGACGGAGTTCGCGGTCGCCGGACCGGTAGGTGGTCTCGATCAGATCAAACACGCTGGAGGCCGTACGTTCCAGCGACACCGCCGCATCCTTGGTCGCGACGTAGTGGGCGGTGAACAGGGCGGCGGTCACGTCACCGGACCCGTTCGCCTTGAACGGCAGGTGCGGGGTGGTGACGAGCCAGGCGCCGGCGCCGTCCACGACGAGCATCTCGATCGTGCCCTCCTCCCGGTCCGGGCGCTCCACGCTCGTGACCAGCACGGTCGAGGGACCCATGGCCCGGGCGAGGTCGGCCGAGGCGAGGGTCGACTCGATGCTCGCCGGCTCGGTGCCGGTCAGAAATCCCAGCTCGAACTGGTTGGGAGTGATGATGTCGGCCACCGGCACGACGCGGTCCCGCAGCAGGTGGGGAATCTCCGGCGCGGTGAAGCATCCCGACCTGGCGTTGCCCATGACCGGATCGCACGCATAGACGGCCGAGGGGTTCGCGGCCTTCACCCGGCGTACGACGTCAACGATGACGTCACCGATGCCCACGCTGCCCTGGTACCCGGACAGCACGACGTCGACCTGCGGGAACACTCCGCGCTCCTCCACACCGAGGAGAATCTCGGCCACATCCGGTGGTGGGATGAGTGGCCCTCGCCACGCACCGTAGCCCGTGTGGTTGGAGAAGTTCACCGTAGGAACCGGGACGACCTCGACACCGATACGCTGCAGCGGGAAGACGGCCGCGGAGTTCCCCACATGGCCGTGGGCGACCGCTGACTGGATGGACAGAACCTTCATCCCCCCAGCTTAGGGCCCCTCCCAGATGGTGATTGCTGGCCTGGCTTGCCATCCTCTTTGCAGAGCGGTTCGGTAAGCGCCGTAGGTGTCACGGACGGCACCCGGGCCCTGGATCCAGCGGCGAGCGGGAAGCGCCCTCGGAACGTACGGCCCGATCGGGGCTCAGCGCCGCCCGGTTTCGTTCACGTCGTCGTGATCGCTTGTACCGGGCAACGGCTCGCCGCCTCTGCGACGGCGGCCTGTAACCCGGCGGGCGGCTGGTCGCTCAGCAGCACGACCCTGCCGGTGAGATCATCCTGGTCGAAGATTTCAGGCAGCGTGAGCGCGCACTGCCCGGACCCGACGCAGTCTTCGCTGTTGACCGTTACTCGCACGTGTCCCTCTCCTTGATCACCAGGTAACCGGCAACTCGTGTACGCCGTAGACGCTGACGTCCGTCTTCAGCCGCACCTGCTCGGGTGGAATGGCCAGGGCCAGTCGGGGAAAGCGCTGGAAGATGGCCGGCAGCGCGACCCGCATCTCCATGCGCACCAGATTCTGTCCGAGGCACTGGTGGATGCCGTACCCGAACGCCATGTGGCCGGCGGTCCGACGCCCGAAGTCCAGCCGGTCCGGCCCGGCGAACCAACCCGGATCGCGATTCGCCGCGGACAGCGAGATCGTGACCGACTCTCCGGTCCGCAGCAGGTGTCCTTCGAACTCGATGTCCTCCAACGGGGTGCGGGGCACCCCGAAGTGGAAGATCGTCAGGTACCGCAGCAGTTCCTCCACCGCGTTGTCGAGCACTCCGGGGTTCGTCTCCAACTCGGCCCGGTGCTCTGGGTGCGACAGAAGGGTGAGCACGCTCAGGCCCAGGGCGCCCGCCGTGGACTCGTGCCCCGCGGTGAGCAGCAGGACACCCACGCCGGCGATCTCCTCGGCATCGAGCGTGCCCTCTGCCGCCAGCATGCTCAGCAGGCCGCCGGTGTCACCGTCCCGCTGCTTGGCCAGTTGCCGCAGCAACGCGTACAACTCGTCCATCGCCCGCGCAGCGTCCTCCGCGCTGGCCTCCAGGCTGAACAACGTCGCGCTGTTGCGCTGGAACTCCGCTCGGTCCCGGTAGGGCACCCCGAGTAGCGCGCAGATGGTCAGCGACGGCACCGGAAGCGCGAACAGCGACACCAGGTCGGCAGGCGGCCCGTGCTCCTCCATCACGCCGAGCTGGTCATGGACGATCCGTTCCAGCAGCGGCCGCATGTCCTTCATGCGCTTCGCGGTGAACTTCCCAGCCAACTGGAGCCGCAGCCGGGTGTGCTCCGGCGCGTCCATGTCCACCAGCCAGCCGGGCAACGCCGGCGCGCCGAAGAAGGGATCGGCGCTCGGTCGCGCCACCGGCGCCCGCTTGAACTCCGACCGGGCGCTGAACCGTGGATCAGACAGGATCTTCCTGGCCAGGGTGTGGCTGGTGACCAGCCATCCGACATGACCGTCCGGATAGACCATCCGCCGAATCGGCTCGGTCTCCCGGTACCGCGCCAGTTCGGCGGGCGGATCGAACGGGGTGAGCCTTACCGTCGGCATCGGTACTGGATTCATACCCCTACCTCCTCCTTCAGGAACTCGGCCAGTCGTCGTACCCCGGCGTCGATCTGGTCGATGTCGAGATAGCTGCACGACAGCCGCAGTTGCCGGTCGCCGCCGCCGTCGAGATAGAACTGGGCCATCGGGGTCCAGAGCACGCCGTACCTGCGCGCCGAAGTCTCCAGCAGGTCGGCGTCCGCCGACACGGGCAGGCACATCCGCACGAAGAACCCGCCGTACGGTCGGTTCCAGTCCACGCGGCGGGATCGCACGTCACCGAGGCACGAGTCGAGTGCCCCGATCAGGTGGTCGAGATTGCGCTGGTACCGCTCGGCCTTGCGTCTGGACAGCTCGATCAGGGAACGACCATGTTGCAGCAGCATGCCCGCGACCACCGCCTGGCACAGCGGTGACGTGTTCACCGTGACCATGGTCTTCATCGCGGCGATCTCGTCGGCGAGCATCCTGCCGTCGTCGCCCACGCTCTGATCCGCCACCACGTAGCCGACTCTGGCGCCGGGAGAGCAGACCTTGGCGAACGTGCCGATGTGGATGACGCGTCCAACCGCGTCCAACGCTTTGAGCGGCGGCAGTTGCGACCCGTACGGCGCCGTGAAGGCGTAGGCGCTGTCCTCCAGGACGAAGAAGTCCTCGCGCTCGGCAAGCGCCAGCAGCTCCAGCCGAGTGGCCAGGGGCATCCGGGCACCGCCGGGATTGGAGAAGTCCGGCGCGACGTAACAGGCGCGCAGCCGCCGACCCTCGCGCCGGGCCTCCCGGCAGGCGGTCGCGAGAGCGTCGAGGTCGATTCCCGCCGCGGTCTCGCCGACCGCGACGCGTTCGACGTCCAGGAGCCGCGCCGCTCCGGTCATACCGACGAAGCAGGGATTCGCCACCGCGAGCAGGTCGGCGGCGGATCGAAACAGTACGCGCAGCACCAGCAGCATGCCTTCCTGCGCACCCACCGTGATCACGATCGCGTTCGGGTCGGCGTCGATCCCGTGGTCGCGGTTCAGGGCCTCGCCGACGATGCCGTTGATGAGCCCTCGGCCGGGGCCGTACTCGTAGAGCAGTCGACGTGCCTGGTCCGGTGTGCGGCCTTCGTCGCGCAGGTGGTCCAGAAAGCGTTCGGTGTAGCGCTGGATGTCGAGGTCCGCGAGGAACTCCGGATGCGGGGCACCGGGCGCGAAGGAGATCGCGTCCGGATACCGGGCCATCACCTCGTTGAGGAATCCGAGCGAGCCCAGCAGCGGATCGCGCAGCGACGCGTGCAGGGACTCCCGGTCGAGCTGCGTGGCGTTCACCGGCTTGGTCCCGGCCGCCGCCAGCGCCGCCCGATCTTGGTGAGAACATCGTCGCTGTACGCCCTGACCACCTGGCTGCCCGCGAACTCGGCCAGGTACTCCCGGAAGTCGTCCAGCGGCTCCTCCGCGACCGTCAGCAATCGCCGGTTGGCGGCCACGGCCGGCGCGCCGAGTTCTCGCACGGCGCGGTCGATCGCGTCACGCATGTCGGACGGCGCGACAACCTCGTCGCAGATCAGCCGACCCTCCGCGCTAGCCGCAGAGATCTTCCGCCCGGCCAGGACGACCTGTCGGGCGAGGCGGGCCCCGGTGAGCCTGGCAAGCCTGAGGTTGCCCGCCCCTGGCACGATGCCCTCCTCGGCCGCCGGCAGGCTGAAGTACGCGTCGGTCTCGGCGATCACGCGGTCGAGTACGAGCAGCAACTGCATGCCCCCGCCGATGGCGAACGAGTCGACGGCACCGACCCACGGCTTCGCGACAGTACGATCCGACCAGGCCGCCGCCGACCGGTCGACGAGCAGACCACGGTACATCTTGTTGATGTAGCCGAGCTCCCTGCTCATCAGGAACTCGAGGAACGGGATCGCGCCGTCGCACAGGTCCCTGAGATTGATGCCGGCACTGAAGACCCGCTTGCCAGGGTAACGGGGGTGGCCCACCTCGCCGCCGCGCAACACACCGACCCGCACCTGGTCGTCCAGCAGGGCCAGGTCGACCGCCGTCTCCTGGTCGGCGATCAGCCTGACGTCCTCGGCATTCAGGCAGTCAGCGTTTCGGAAGGTGAGTTCGGCGGCATGTCCCCGGCGTTCGACCAGTACGGCGTCCAGTTCGGCCACTCCCGTGCGCTGGAAGTCGTCGCGCAGCCGCAGTGCCCGTGATGTGGGCATCAGCATCGTGTCTATCAGGTGACGCCCGGCCGTGGCCGAGCGCAGCACCGCGGCACAGAAGATGCCCTGGTCGATCTCCCTGCCCTCCTTGTCCGCCTGGACGTGCTGCCGCTCGGCGGTCATCTGATCGGCCGACGGCACCAGTCCCGGAAACCGCTCGGCGGCGGCTGCCACCAGTGCGGGTAGCCGCGGATAGCTGGCGCGGTCGTCGGTGAGCCGGTCGTAGACGCTTTCCACGTGCAGGGCAAGGAACGCGCGGCGCGCCGCCCGACACGCGGTGAAGACGTCCTCGGCGAGCCGTTGCTGGGTACTGTCGCGTTCGACTTTGGCGGGCAGGGTGGTCAGTACGTCCTCTCCGGCGGCCACGAAGCCGGCGAGTGTCCGCGCATCGTCGTCGAGACCACCGGTGAGCGTCGGCGGCACGACATCCCAGGTGGGGGGGCAGGTCGCGGTCACGAACCCGTCCCTACGGCCAGCCGTCGCAGTTCACGGTCGCACGCTGCCAGGTGCACACCGAGCGCCTCGTCGTATTCAGCGGTGGATGCCTCGAGCAGCAGCTGCCTGCGTACCGCGAGCTCCTGATCGGAAACCCGGCCCATCAGCACGACCGCGGTGTGTGCCGCATCGTCGAGGTCCTCGCTGATCTGGTCGATCAGGCCGAGTTCGGAGGCCTTCGTCACGGAGAGGTCCATCCCCCAGATCACGATCTGGCGGGCCCTGGCCACGCCGAGGTTCTGCACCAGCCGGTAGACCGACATCCCCGGCCAGAAGTGTCCGTCGTTCACCGGCAGGACGAGTACCAGGTCCGGCGCGCCGATGCGGAAGTCGGCCGCCAGCAACAGATCCAGCGCAGGCCCGCCGCTCAGGCCGCTGGCGACGGCGACGTTCGCGGCGGGAAGCCGCTCCAGCCTGCGGACCGCCCGTTCCCACCGGTTGACGTCGCGGATGCCGACCTCGCCCGGCCACATCCGGCTCTCCGCCGAGGTGCACTCGAGCCGCAGGACCACGACGGTCCGTTCGACGCGTTGCTCCACCTCGTCGCAGATCGCGTTCACCGCGGCGGTCAACTCCGCGAGGGGACGTGTCACGTCGACCTTCAGCGCGAGTCCGAGACCGCCGGACACCGGGGTCAATTCGAGATTTCTGTTCATCGTGTCGACCGCCCTTCTCTCACCAGGCCACCAGGGCCATTTCGATAGTTGATCCGGGCCCCATCGTCATGAGGACGCCGTACTCGCCGGGCGTTGCGCTCTGCTCGGCGAGCAGACGCTGGTAGGAAAAGAGAAAGGACCCGCTCGACAGATTTCCGTGATCCCGCAGGACGCCCGTCGTGTGTCGCACGTCGTGCCGCGAGAGCCCGAGGTTCGTACGCACGGAGTCGATCACCTTTTTCCCTCCGGAATGGATGATCCAGTGTGTTATGTCGGAGCGTCGCAGTTCCATTCCGGTGAGCAGCTCTTCGAGTGCGAGCTCGGCATGCGCTCCAACCACGTACGGCACGTCTTGATCGAGATAGAAGCTGAATTTGCCTTGACCGTCGTCCCAGTCGTAGCGCATCGCGTCTACGGCCTGCGGAATGATACAGCTAGCGAAACGGATCAGCGCGGGTCCGCTGGGGACGTCGTCGCCCGCCCTGGCCGCCACCGCCGCCGCACCGTCCCCGAACAGGCTGTTCACCACCGACGATCGCATCGTGCCGTCGAAGACGTAGGCGGCCGAGCACGCTTCGATGCACACCATGAGCGCCAGTTCACCGGGATGCGCGCGCGCCCAGCCGGCGACCGCGGTCAACGCGTTCAGCCCCGCGTTGCATCCCATGCCCACCACGTCGAGACGCGAGCAGTGCACACTGATGCCGAATTCTTTGATGAGTAGCGCTGAGAATCCCGGCGTGATGAATCCGGTCGAGGAGACGCAGCAGAGGTAACGCACGTCGGACAGGGCTGCCCCGGCGTTCTCCAGACACGCTACGACGGCTTCCCTGCCCATTGCCAGGCCGTTGGTGACATGCTTGCGCAACAACTCGCCCTGGCTTTCCGGATGCCGCGAACCATCGGGCCCGAGTGGCGGCAGCGTGAGCCCGCGGCGCTCGATCGCACTGTTGAGGAAGACCGATCGGATTCGCGGATCGGTGATGTTGAACTCGTCCAGTAGTTCGCGCTGGCTGTATGACGTCGTCGGGACCGCGGTACCGACCCCCACAATGCGTGGGGAGAAAGCTCTCTCCCTTACCTCCAGACTCACAACCTATTCCTCTCCATGAATTCGACTCGGGTTAGACTTGCCGCCGTGTCCAAAGGAGTGCGTTACGAGAAGACCGGCCACGTGGCCGTGGTGACTCTCGACCGGCCCGAGGCCCTCAACGCGATGAACCTGTGCATGCACGAGGAACTCGCCCGGGTCTGGGACGACTTCGAGACCGACGACGACCTGTGGGTGGCGGTACTCACCGGCGCGGGGTCCCGGGCGTTCTCCGTCGGCCAGGACCTGAAGGAACTCGCCGAGCGGGTCCGATCGGGTACCGCGGGCACCGCGACCTTCGGCAGCCGGGGCAAGCCCGCCTGGCCACGGCTGACCGAACGGTTGGAACTGACCAAGCCGGTGGTGGCCAAGGTGCGGGGATATGCCATGGGTGGCGGCTTCGAGCTGGCGCTGGCCTGTGACATCGTGATCGCCTCGACCGATGCCACCTTCGCGCTGCCCGAGGCCAGGCTCGGCCTGATGGCGGGGGCGGGTGGCGTGTTCCGGCTGAGCAAGCAACTGCCGTGGCGCGCCGCCATGGGCCACCTGCTGACCGGTAGGCCGATGACCGCTCAACGCGCCTTCGAACTCGGCCTCGTCAACGAGGTGGTGTCCGCCGACGAACTCGACACGTGCGTCGACGGGTGGGTCGCCGACATTCTGCGGTGCGCTCCGCTGTCCGTACGAGCGATCAAGGAGGCCGCGACGAAGTCCCTCACCATGCCGCTGGACACCGCATTCTCGACCCGGTTCCACTGGGAGGAGCGCCGGATGCACAGTAGGGACGCGATCGAGGGGCCGCTCGCGTTCGTCGAGAAGCGCGATCCGCGCTGGGAAGGCCGCTGACCCCCGCATCAGCTGAGGAAGTCGTCCGCGCCGCCCTCGCGAACGGTGTCCAGGGTGAAACAGTGCAGGCCTCCGCCGAAGAGCCGCCGGTGGCGGTGCCGGACCGGCACGACCGTGAATCCTTTCCGCTCCAACGCCCGCGCAAGCTCCGGGCAGGCTTCGTTGACCAGGATCGTGTCCGGGTCGACCGACAGCTCGTGCGACACGTAGTTCTCGGCCAAGCCGACGATCACCTCTTTGAGGGTCGACCACTCATCAAAGCTGTTGAGCCGCATGCACTCCCCCGATGTCGCATTCGATTAGCCCACCCGGACCGCGCCGGTTCCAGCAATCCAGTCGTAGCCCAAATATCCAATCGACGCAAGTCACTGCCCAAGCCAACCTTTTGCAGATCCATACACCCAGGATGCCCGTCAAGCATCCAATCACCTCAACCACTGTGATCCAGGACACACGCCTCCGGGCAACAAGTGTTTCAGCCTTCCGGTAGTGTCGCCTCCAAGGTTGACCCATTCAGCACCCTCGATCTCAGAGCGGACGGTCGACCAACGGGGATCAATCATGAGCTCGGAGGACGACCAGGTACCGCAGTGATCCATTGCGGCATGGGCTCAGGCTTTCCTATCCAGGAGTTCTTGCCGCCTTAAGCACAGGAGCGGGGGATGATGCACACCACCCACGAGGACGATCCTGTATACAGCCGTTTCCAGTTCCTGATGAACGCTCCCGCATTGTTCAATGCGGTCGCCACGGCGGTCGAGTTGAGGATCTTCCATTTCCTCGCCGAGCGGGGTACGGCAACGTCCGATGACATCCGGGAATTCACAGATCTGCCATCACATCAGCTCCGCGTCCTGCTGCAGGCCGTCTGCGCAACCGGGCTGCTGACCAGACGGGACGGCCGGTACGTCAACTCGCCGGTCGCGCAGGACCTGCTCGCCTCCGACGACGAGGACAGTTGGACGCACATCGTCACCGGCTGGAAAGAGGTCTACTACCCCGCCTTCGCCCAGACGACGAAGGCCCTACGTGCCGGGACCAACACCGCGCTCGAGGCGCACCCGGGTGACGAGCCAACGCTCTACCAGCGGCTCTCGCGCAATCCCGAGCTCGAGGCCGCCTTTCACCGCGCGATGAGCGCGTTCACGCTGCGGTCCGTCGACGCCCTGGCCGAGCGGCCCGAGTTCGCAAGGGTGCGGCACCTGCTCGACGTCGGTGGCGGCGACGGCACGACGTCGATCCGGCTGGTGGCACGCCACCCGCAACTCAAGTCGACGATCTTCGACATTCCTAGCGTTTCCCGGCTCGCCGACGGCAAGACCGCATCGCTGACCGACCGGGTCGCCCTGCTGCCCGGCAACATGTTCACCGACGAGTTCCCACTCGGTCCCGATGCCGTTCTCTTCAGTCACGTGCTGGAGATCTTCGCGAGCGATCAAATCCTGGCGATGCTGAAGAAGGCGTACGATGTCCTTCCGGTCGGCGGCCACGTTTTCCTATACGGCTACAACGTCTCCGACGACGAGACAAGTGGCATCTTCTCGGCACGGCTCGGCCTCTACTTCAATGTGCTGGCCAGCGGCCAGGGAATGGCATACCCGGCGAAGGACTACGAGCGCTGGTTGCGCCAGGTCGGCTTTCATGACGTGACGACCATCCGGGATCTTCCGTTCGAACACGGCCTCAGCATGGGCACGAAGTAGTACCCGGGTACGAAACCGGTGCGAAACACGAAAGGCTGACTACATGCTTCTCGAAAACGCCCTCGCACACTACTACCCACAGGTTCAAGAAGCCCTGCGGGCACTACAGGGGAAGCCGGGATCGACTGAATTCACCCCGGGCACCGAACTGCCCGAGCTCACGCCCGCGATCCGCGACTATCTTTCGGCCTCCGAACTGAGGCACAGCTCAATGGGGAAGTATCGCGGCAAGACTCTCGCACTTCTGGACCTCACCCGCAATTCCGGAACGATGACAACCAAGACGTTCGCCTCGCTGGTCATCGTCGGCCGCGCGGTCCGGTACATCCAGAGCACCGGCGAGCGGGTCACGATCGTGACGCCGTCCTCGGCCAACAAGGCGGTCGCCATGCGTGACGCCGTGTTGCGGGCTATCAACGCCGGGCTTGTCACTGCCGATCAGCTCAACGTGGCGGTCGTGGTACCGGCCGGCTCGGTGCACAAGATTCGCGCATCGGAACTGCTCGCCGACCCGTACCTGCGGGAGCGCAACCCGATCGCCGTGTACCACGGTGACGTCGCGGGAACCGTAAAGTCCATCGCACGCAACATGATGGACAAGCACGCGGGCCTACTGGCGAAGACTGCCAAAACCAACCTCTGGTACACATTGCAACTGGAGAACTACCTCGCCGCCGACGTGGTCCGGGCGCTGGCGGAGTCCGAATTCTTCACCCCCGGGGCGAACGAACCACGGCTGCACGTGCACGCCGTGTCCAGCGCGTACGGGCTGCTCGGACACGCGTACGGCCGGAAGCGGTTCGGCGGGGCCGGGCTGCCTTCGCGGTACTTCCTCGTGCAGCACCTCGGCGCCCCGGACATGGTGCTCAGCCTGTATCACAACGGTGAGTTCGACACGAGGAACGTGCCGGACTACTCCTACGAGCCGGAGTCCGGCCACTACGTCCAGCGGGAGAGCCCGCACTTTCCCGCCGTGACCCTCGACCCGCACGAGACGCTGGACCCGACCTTCTACACCAGGGCGCCGGTCACCTCGCCGCAGATGAACGCGTTGATCCACAACCAGGGCGGCGGCGGCGTGGTCGTGTCACTCGCGGAATGCCTGGCGCGGTACGGCCAGGTGCGGTCGCTGCTGGGTGAGGCCGGCGTGCTGGTCCCCGCCAACCCCACCCTGCTCCGTGAATGGTCGCTTGTCATGGCGATGACCGGAATCCTGAACGCCATCGACCGGGACCTCGTGCCCGAGAACGACATCGTCGTACACGGCTCCGGCTGCTATTCGGTCGGGGACTTCGACGAGGTGCCCCTCCGGGACATGCACGAGGTCGGCACCGACGACGACTCGCTCATGAACGTGGTGCTCGCAGCCACCGCGCTCTGACTCCTGTCGCCCGCACCATGAGGGGAAGGCCCCAAGTCATGCGTCTGAACAGCTACGACGACTTCTCGCCGCTCAAGGAGGTCATCCTCGGCTCGGCGGTGAACTACGTCGAACGCATCCACGACCTGTCGTTCGACATGTTCATCAGCGACAATCTCACCGGCGCCAGGGGATACTACGCGAGCATCACGGACTGGTACGACGGCTCGTCCCGTGCCAAGCGGAACGAGCCGCACCGGCTGGCGCTGAAGAAGCGCTTCCTCGACGAGCTGATCGAGGACATCGAGGGTATGGCAGAGGTCCTCGAGTCTTTGTCCATCAAGGTCCTCAGGCCGATGTCGCTCGATCCGCGACCGAAAGACGTGGCGACGCCCGCCTGGTCGGCACCGATCACGCCCCCGCTGAACGTACGGGACAACACCCTGATCCTCGGCGACGAGATCATCGAGACGCCGCCGACCCTACGCGCCCGGTACTTCGAGACCCACTTCCTCAAGCCGATCTTCATGGAGTACTTCACGCAGGGTGCCCGGTGGACGACGATGCCTCGGCCGATGATGACCGACGCCTCGTTCGACCCGCGGAACATCGACAACGCGGCTCCCAACATCGAAGTGCCGTTGGACCCGCAAGCGTCACCGTACGATGTCGGCCCGGAAATCATGATCGATGGCGCGAACTGTCTCCGGCTCGGCCGCGACCTGATCGTCAACATCTCCAACGCCAACCACGCGCTCGCGTGCGACTGGCTGGAACGGCACCTGGACGGACGGTTTCGCGTCCACCGCATGCACAAGCTGACCCAGAGCCACATCGACAGCGTGGTGATCCCCCTACGGCCGGGTACGCTGCTCGTCAGGTCCGAAAAGGTGATGGAATTCCTGCCCGAGCAGCTCCGCCGCTGGGATGTGATCGTCTCGCCCGTTCCCGACGTGAGCGACTACCCACAGTACGACAACGACGACCCGATCCCCGCCAGCCCGTACATCGATCTGAACCTCCTGTCGATCGACGAGAACACCGTGCTGGTCAACGACGCCTGCAAGACCCTCATCCAGGTCCTGGAGGAGAACAGGTTCACGGTCGTGCCGTTGCGGCACAGGCACCGCCGGCTGTTCGGCGGCGGCTTCCACTGCTTCACTCTCGACACCGTCCGCACCGGCGGAGCCGAGGACTACCTCAGTTAGGAGAGCCCATGGCAGTCCGCAACTGCGCGTCGACGCTGTCCGGCGCGCTGTTGGAACGCGACTTCGCACCGTTCTTCGGCACTCCCTGCGGCATCCTGGCGCCTCTGTACGACCAGCTCGGAACCGCCGCGGATCTATGGACCGTCCCCCGTGAGGACAACGCGGTCGGTGTCGCCGCCGGTGCCGCGATGACCGGGAAGAGCCCGGTGGTCCTGATGCAGAACTCCGGCCTCGGCCAGTCGGTGAACGCCATCGCGTCGCTCGTCGTCCCGTATCAGATTCCGATGTTGCTCATCGTCAGCATGCGCGGCGTGCCGCCGGACTTCACGACGGAGAACCTCGTGATGGGCCGACTGACCGAACCGTTGCTCAACGGAGCGGGGATTCCAGCGGTCCACCTTCGGGCAGACAGCCTCGGGGCACAGGCTGACTGGGCCCGCGACCTTGTCGTCGAACGGCGACGACCGGCGGCACTGCTCGTTCCCCCGTCGCTGTTCGGGTGGCAGGCGTGAACAAGACAGATGCCGTCCGAGCGGTGATCGAGGCCACGTCCGTCGAGCCGATCATCTTCACTACCGGGTACTCCTGCCGTATCGCCAGGAACGTCGCCGACCGGCCGAACCACTTCTACATGACCGGCAGCATGGGACTCGCGGCCTCCATCGGCACCGGTATCGCGATGTCGTCGGGCCGACGCGTCGTCGTCGTCGACGGTGATGGGGCGCTGACCATGAATCCCGGCTGTCTCCTCACCGCCGGCGCATCCGCCCATCTACCGATTCTCCATCTCGTCCTCGACGACGGTCTGTACGAGTCCACCGGAGGGCAAAGCGTTCCGTCGCGGCGTATCAACTTCACCGCGCTCGCCGAGGCCGCCGGATACAGCGACGTCTGGCACGTCGACGACCTGGGGAAACTCAAGGATCTGCTGCGCAGCGAGGTCGCGAGGTGCGCCTCCCCCACGTTCGTGCACTGTGAACTCGCCGAGCGGGACACGGCCAACCCGCCGCCGCGGGTGGAGGCCGACCTCACGCAGCACCATCTGCGGTTCAGCCGGCATCTCGCGAGCACGTCCGCATGACCTCGACCGTGGCCCGTTCGTGGTTCGGCAGCCATGCGGACCCGGACCGGAGATTCGACGCGGCCAGGGCGGCCGAGACGATCGTGGCGGACATGCGGGGTGTCTCCATGGGTGGCTATCCGGTCGCCGTGTCGCCTGTCGTGGTGCCGCGCAAGTCGTACCGGTACCTGCTCGACGCAACCACCCGGCTGCTCGACCTCCAACGTCGTACCGTGATCAACCTGGCGTCCGATTCGCACGGACGGATGGCCGCGCTCGGGCTGGACCCGCGACTGCACCCACGTGCGACCGACGACGAGGCGTACGAGATGCGGTACTGCGCTGAAATGGCGCGCGCGGACGTGCTGATCGCCGAGGAGGGCCCCCGGTTCGTCGAGTTCAACGTCGGTGCCAGCTTCGGGGGGATGGTGCAGTTCGACATCCATCGTCGCGCCTGGCAACGGCTCAGTGCCGAGGCCGGCGGGCCCGAGCTGTCCAGCCCCGATCCGTTCGCGCTCTACGCCCGTTTGATCACAGGCATCTGCGCGGAACTGGGGATCGATCCGTCGGCACTGCTCGTCGGCAGTCTCGAGGACCCGAGCGTGAGCAACCGCTTCTTCGATCACCAGGTCGAACGACTGCGGGCACACGGCGTGCCGACCCGGTTCGCTCGGCTCGACCAACTGCCCGACGTCATGGGACCACCCGCGGCGCTCGCGCGCCTGCTCGGTCTGGTCCACGTCTGCGAGAACGAGGCCCAGGCCTCGGGCTGGGACCTGTCCGCACTGGTCACGGCGCTGCGGTCGGGTCTGCGGATGTTTCCGTCACAGACCACCCGGCTGGTCGACTCCAAGAAGGTACTCGCCCTGCTCTCCGAAGGACTACCTTGGATGTCCGCCGAGGAACGCGCTCTGGTCCGGCGGGTCGTGCCGTGGAGCAGGCTGATGGGTGACCGGCGGACCGAGTGGCGAGGGAAACGGTATGACCTGCCACGGCTGGTCGTCGAGCGGCAGGAACTGTTCGTTCTCAAGGGCGCCTCGGGCTTCTCCTCCGAAGAGGTTCACTTCGGCACCCGCATCAGCCCCAGGCAGTGGGCGGAGTTGGTCGAATCCGCCGTCCGGTCGGAGTACTACGTGGTGCAGGAGATCGTCCCGGTGGTCCGCCATCCGGTACGGGTCATGCTCGACGGGTCCGGCGAGACGGAGACCGTGTCCGCCAACTCGGTACTGAGCCCGTTCAGCATCGGTGGCGCCGCCACCGGCTGCCTGGTCCGTTTCGACCGGGCAACCGAGCCCGGCGCGATCACGGTACGGTCCGGTGCCAGACTCGCGTGTCTGTTCGCGGCGCCGGTCTGAGAACGGCGGGGCCGCCTTGGTAAGTCTGAGCCGCACGGGGCGACCCGGTTTTGGGGGTTCGGTGAACGCACGTCGTTTGAGGTACGGATGGCAGAACAGCGACCGGCCATGGGTCGTGACCGCACACCACATGTTCGACGCGCTACATAACCGTCGCCCGCGGGTGACCGAGTCGGCACCGGCCGCCGGCGGGCCGACGCTCGCCTACGCGGGACTGGCCGAGGGGCTCAGCCACGTCCTTCCGTTCCTGGAACAACGGCGTGGACCGACCGGGCAGCGCCGGCGCCACACCACCTCCTGGGCGGACATCTTCGCCGGTCGGGCCGCGCCGGCGGCGGACATCCTCGCCGCGGGCTGTCTCCCCGGTCGGGTGCCGCCCGATCCGGTGCCGCGCAGCCTGACCCTGCCGCTACGGATCACGCTGGTCGTGCCACTTGACGAGGGTGCGACGCAGGTACTGCGACGGGTTTCCCGCAAGGCTCGCCAACAGCACGTGCGAGAACTACGATCGCGCTCCCGCAGCCTCGAGGTGGCGACCCTGGACAAGGACTTCGACCTCTTCTACGACGGCATGCACGTGCCGACCATGCGGAGCCGGCACGCGTCCGCGACCCGGACGGTGTCCCGGGCGACCGCGCACCAGTGCCTATTCCGCGGTGGAGTGCTGTTCTTCTTGCGAGAGGAGGGGGAGCGCGTGGCCGGCATGCTCTGCCGGCAGGAGGGGGACGTGCTGGTCGTCCGGCTGGCCGGGGTGCGCGATGGCGCCGAGGAGCCCTACCGCTCCGGCACCTACATGGCCATCTACGTCATGATTCTGCAGTGGGCAGCCGACCGCGGGCTCGCCCACGTCGACCTCTCCGGCTGCGAACCGTTTCTCAGCAAGGGCATATTCCAGTTCAAGCGCAAGTTGCACCCCGAAGTCACCCTCCCCCGCAACCACTTCGCGGGCAAGCGCCTATGGCTGCACGTACGCCGGGACAGTCCGCCGGTGCGTGACTTCCTCGTCGCCAACCCGATGCTGGTGGTCGCCTCCGACGGTGGCCTGGAAGCTGTGTACTTCCATGATGCGCAGCGCCCGGCGCGGGTCGATCTGCGGTGGGAGGCACCGGGGGTACGCGGCGGCCGCCTGCTCGACCTCGACGCGTTCATGGCGGGCCAGCCCACCACCGGCCAGGCCCTCCCGCCCCGGCCGGCCGGCGGTGACGGCCGAACGGGCCGGCTGCGGTGACCGGCCGCCCCGGCACCACCGCTTCGACCTCGAACCGGCCCACCGTCCGCATCGGCGTCGTCGTGCTCCCGGAGCACAACTGGCCGTACACACGGCGGGCCTGGTGCTCGGTCGAGGAGTGGGGCCTGCACCACGCCTGGACCTTCGACCACTTCTCGTGGCGATCCCTGCGGGGAAAGCCCTGGTACGACTCCCTGACCACGTTGACCGCGATCGCGGCCGTGACGGAGCGAATCAGGCTGGGTACCCTCGTCGCCTCTCCGAACATCCGTCACCCCGTGCCGACCGCGAAGCAGGTGATGACCCTGGACGAGATCTCCGGCGGGCGGCTCGTACTGGGCATCGGAGCCGGAGCGACGGACGGTACGGACGCACGGGTGATGGGATCGGTCGCCGGCGTACGCCGAAGCGATCGGTTCGAGGAGTTCGTGACGCTCACCGACCTGCTTCTGCGAAATCCGCGCACCACCTTCCACGGTGCGTGCTACGAGGCGGTGGAGGCGGACATGGTGCCCGGCTGCGTGCAACGTCCGCGGGTCCCGTTCGCGCTCGCGGCCAGTGGTCCGCGGGGATTCCGGCTGGCCGCCCGGTTCGCCGAGACATGGGTGACGATCGGGGATGCCGCCCGGCCGGGAGCAAGGTCGGAGGCGGACGGTTGGGGTGTGCTCACGCGCCAGATCGAGCAGCTCACCGACGCGTGTGAGCAGGCCGGGCGAGATCCCGACAACATCGGCAAACTGGTCAACGTGAGCAGGTTGGTGCCGGATCCGTACGCATCGGTCGAACGATTCATCGACCTGGTGGGGCGCTGCCACGAGTTGGGTTTCACGGATGTCGTCGTCAATCACCCTCGCCCGTCCGGCGTCTTCCAGGGCGACCCGGCAATGTTCGAGCAGGCGGTACGCCAGACGCTGGCCGTCTTCGCCGAAGACGGCCAGTAGCGCCGGTCTGCCATTTCTGCCGGTCAGCGGTCAGGCAGGGGCGGTTCGGTCTCGGTCTGGGCACGGACCAGATGGTCGCCGGCGGGTGTCCGGTAGTAGAGGACCGATCGCCCGGAGCGGCGCCGCCGGATGAGGCGCGCGTCGAGCAGGATCTTGAGATGGCGGCCCACCGTGCCCAGCCCGTACCCTCCGAGGGCGACAAGCTGGGTCGTGCTCTTCGGCGTGTCCAACTGGCTGAGCACCTCGGCCCGGACCGGGCCGAGGAGCGCCCGGAGTGCGTACGGCACGCCGGCGTGTTCAGCTTCCGCGAGCACGCCGGAGCAGGGGTACACCACCGCGTACCGGTGCGGTTGCTCCCAGGCCACCCAGCCACGCCGGGCCGTGCTCGGGATGAACAGCAACTGCACGCCGGCGAGATCACGAGGCGGGTACTCGTACGTGTTGATCTGTAGCCGCCCGTCCCCCAGCCAGCGCATCCCGGGCCGCATGCCGCTCAGCGCGGCGGCCCACCCGCCGGTGCTGATCTGCTGTGTCCGGGACACGATATCGGCCTCGAAGATCCGCCGACGGTTCAGCCAGTCCGGCCGGACGGTATGGCTCCACACCCAGTGCAGCAGGTCAGCAACCCGGTCCGGCAGATCCGGCACAGCCAGCCCGGCGGGAACCGGGCCGCCGAACGCGGTCGTCAACTCGGCGAGGGCAACCGCGGCCGGCGTCTGACGAACCCGTCGAAGCTCCTCGTTGAAGGTCCGATCCTGCGGGTGTGGCGGCGGGCTGATGAAGTCCGGCATCCAGTTCGGTTGCAACACGGTCTTGACGAACAGGGTCACCACCGGGTCGGCGGCAAGCCGTGCCCGGTACGCGGCGGTCTGAGCGGGGGTGTGGGCGGGCCGGCCAGGCGCCGCTCCACGCCCACGTAGGACATGGAGACTCGCGATGGTCTCGGCCAGGGCGGACACCGTGAACCGGCTCTGTGCCAAGGTGTCGGTACCGATTTGCCACACGCCCACGTTTCGCCCCCATGCGAAACTTTAGCTCCCCGCGCTCACGGCATCGAGACTGCCGGCATGCGTACGTATGGTGAGCTGTTCAGGCTCCTGGAGTTCCGATCGCTCTTCGCCGCCGGCGCCGTGCAGATCGCGGCGACGACCGTCAGCGGGCTCGCGCTCAGCACGCTGGTCTACGCGGCGACCGGCTCGCCGCTACTGGCCGCCCTGGCTCTGTTCGGCTCCTCCTTCGCCCAGGTCCTTGGTGCCACCACCCTGCTCTCCGCGGCGGACCGGCTGCCGCCACGGGCCGCGCTGGTCACGATCGCTCTGATCTTCGGGGCGGCAACGCTCAGCCTGGCCGTCCCGGGTATGCCGATCTGGGGAATGTTGCTGATCATCTTCAGTCTGGGCCTGGTCAACTCGGTGACCGGCGGGGTGCGCTGGGGCCTGCTGGGAGAGATCGTGCCGGACGGCGGCTACATCCTCGCCCGTTCCGTGTTCAACATGCTGATCGGGGCCATGCAGATCAGCGGCTATGCCCTCGGCGGCATCCTCGTGGCGGTCCTGTCGCCCCGGCAGGCGTTGCTGGTCAGTGCCGGCCTCTACCTCGTCGGAGCGACCGTCCTGCGCTTCGGCCTCACCGCCCGCCCGCCCCGCGCCGCCGGTCGGCCGTCGGTCCGCGAGACCTGGCGGGTCAATCGCCGGCTCTGGTCCCTGCCCGCCCGCCGTCACATATACCTCGCGCTCTGGGTCCCCAACGGACTCATCGTGGGCTGCGAGGCGCTGTTCGTGCCGTACGCACCGACGTCGGCCGGCGCGCTGTTCATGGCCACGGCGCTGGGTATGCTGGCCGGCGACACCATCGTGGGTCGGTTCGTGCCCCGGCGGTGGCGGCCCCGCCTCGTCACCCCGCTACGAGTGCTCCTCGCGGCCCCGATCCTTCTCTTCGTACTTCCTCTTCCCGTCCCGGCGGCGGCGCTGGTCCTGGCGGTGGCCGCTGTGGGGTTCAGCGCGGGGCTGCTGTTGCAGGACCTTCTCATCGCACTGACCCCGGATGACGCACGGGGGCAGGCGCTCGGGTTGCACACCTCCGGCCTGCTGACCATGCAGGCGGTGGGCGCGACGATCGCCGGTCTGGTCGCGCAGTTCGTACCGGTCGGTACCGCCATGGCTGTCATGGCGGTCGTGTCCCTCCTGGTGACCGTCGTCCTCACACCCGCACTGCGGCGGCCGGTGGTAGCGGCGGAAGTCGAGAAGGTCGCCGCGTGACGGGTCCGACGTAGCGTGCCCGGAATCAGGTGGTGAGTGGCCGGTGCAGCCAGTCGAGCAGATCCGGCGGCGCGAGTCGCGCCGCGCGCCGGTGGTAGCGCTCGACCTCGTCCGGGGTGAGCAGTCGCCGACCTTCGCCGGAGCGTCCGCGCCGGAAGAACGCCGCCCGGTCGATGAGAACGTTGACCGCGTCCGGTGCCAGCACGTCGGCCCGCCGCCGCATCCGGTCGAAGGAAGCCGCCTCGACCAGTTTCGGCCATTCCTGCTCAGGTACGTCGATATCCAGCCGTGCGGCCAGCCTGCGCATCTCTCCCTCCAGATCGGACTGGAGATCGTCGTAGTGCACCAGCACCACGTTGCGACTGTCCCGACGCGCCCAGGCGTCGGACAGGTGCCACATCACGCCGGGAAGGGAGTTCGGTTGCTCCCGCGGATGGCCGTCGCGATCGATCCAGGCGAGGAGCCATTCCCGTGAGGGTGGCGTGGGAGCAGGTGACCCGGCCGGCTCAGGTTGGCCGGTCAACTGCCGGATCCGGCGTCGGTCCAGATTGTCGCTCTGATGATGACGGGACACCGCCGCGTCCAGCGGGTGACGCGCGACCACCACATAGGTCGCCTGATCATCGAGTGGAATGCCGTCGAGTGGGGTGTGGGTCTTGATGATCCGTCGGTGCGACTGGGCGGCGAGCCGGGCGAGCACCTCCTCACGTGGCTCCAGCAACCAGTCCAGCCAAGGCGAGAGTTGCGCCAGCGGCACCGGCAACTGTGGAGTACGCAGCACCAGCAGGGCACAGATCATCTGCATCCAGGTGGTACCGCTCTTCGGACATGTGCTGATGACAATGTCACCAGCACGGAACGGAAATCCCGCCCACCGACCGCTGTCATCTTGGACGGAGCGATAGCGCACGAATTCACCGGCCGCGACTGGGTCGACTTCAAGAGCGGGCGCAGTCGGTGTCGGAAAATCATCCATAAATCGAGAGTAGTCGATATATATATGAATGGGCAACCGCCGTCGCCGCACACGACATCCGACTCCCGCACGACCACGCATCACGACGTTGGAACACCGCTACGGCACTGCCGCGTCACCCCGGGCAGACGACATCGGCAGATCACCGACGGCAGTCATCCGGAGAGCCACACCGTCGAAGAGAGCTGCGGCCTTTGTCACAGCCCGGCCAGGTCGCGATCTCGCCTGCGCGGCCGAGCCCGGCTGACGGCCGCCCGCCGGATGCTCAGGTGCGTGGTTGGACCAGGCCGTTGTCGTACGCGAAGATGACGGCCTGGATCCGGTCCCGTGCGCCGATCTTGGCCAGGACGCGTCCGACGTGCTTCTTCACCGTTGACTCGGTGAGGCTCAAGCGTTCGGCGATCTCGGTGTTGGTGGCGCCCTGCCCGATCGCCTCGAGGACCTCCCGCTCACGCTCGCTCAGCGTGGCCAGCCGGGGATCGGTGCCGGCTGTCGGTGCCGCGTCTTGCAGGTAGGCGTCCATCAGCTTGCGGGTCAGGCTGGGCGCCACCACCGAGTCTCCGCTGGCGACGGCTCGGATGCCGGCGAGCAGTTCCTCGGGGCGGGCGTCCTTGAGCAGGAAGCCGCTAGCCCCGGCTCGTAGCCCGGCGTAGACGTATTCGTCCAGGTCGAATGTGGTCAGGATCAGCACGTGGCTGCGGGAGCCGGCCGCGGTGATGCGGCGGGTGGCCTCGATGCCGTCCATGCCGGGCATGCGCACGTCCATCAGCACCACATCGGGCCGGGCCTGTTCGACCATCCGCACCGCCTCGGCGCCGGTGGCGGCCTCGCCCACCACGGTCATGCCGGGGGTGCCCTCGAGCAGCATCTTGAAGCCCATGCGCTGCAGCGGCTGGTCGTCGGCGATCAGGACGGTGGTCACGAGGGCTCCTTGAGGACGACGTCGACGAGCCAGCCGTTCCCGGCCGGGCCGGCGGTCACCACACCGCCGTACATGGCGGCGCGTTCGCGCATGCCGAGCAGGCCGTGGCTCGGTGCGGCCGGTGCGCCACGGCCGTTGTCGCGAACGCGTACCCGTACCTCTCCATCGCGAGCGGTGAGAGTGACCGTCGCGGACGCGCTGCGCCCCGCATGTTTCAGGGTATTGGTGAGCGCTTCCTGAACGATGCGGTAGACCGCGAGCTGCACGCCCTTGCCGAGGGTGTGCAGCTCGCCGGAGGTGGAGTAGGTGACCGGCAGCCCGGCGGCCCGTACGCTGGGCAGCAGCCGGTCGAGGTCGTCGATGCCGGGCTGAGGACTCAGATGAGGGTCGGCGTCTTCCTCGCGCAGTACGCCCAGCAGGCGGCGCAACTCGGACAGCGCCTGCCGGCCGGTGTCCCCGATCAGCCGGAGCGGCTCGGCGGTCTGCTCCCCCCGCGATGTCGCGAGGGCGGCGCCACCGTCGGCCAGGCCCACGATCACTGACACGTGGTGGCCGACGATGTCGTGCATCTCGCGCGCCACCCGGGCCCGCTCGTCGGCGACGGCGAGGCGGGCCCGCTGGTCCCGTTCGACCTCCAGGCGGGCGGCGCGGTCCTCCAGAGCGACGAGGTACGCCCGGCGGGTGCGCACCGCTACACCGGACGCGGTCGCAGCCACCGTCAGGCCGAGGGCGAGGAACAACGTGAGGGTGCGGTTCTCGGTGGCCGGTCCGAAAAGGTAGATCTGGGCTGTCAGTAGCCCGAGGGTGATCCCGGACGCCCAAGCCAGCGCCCGCCCTGAACCGCGGGAGGCCACCCCGAAGAGCATCACGAGCAGGATCACTCCGGCGCCGACACCGACGTCCAGCAATGCTTGGACTGTTTCGATGGCCGCGGTGACCAGGAACGCGGGAAACGGGTACCGCCGCCGCCAGTACAGCGCCGGCAGCAGGACCAGCGTTGCGATCGTCGCCGACAAGGGCTTCTCGATCAGGTCTGGAATGCTGAAGAGCACGATCGGTACGGCCACCAAGGTGTCCATGACCCACGGGCGGCGGCGGTCGAAGGCCCGCAGCCGTGCCTGCCGGTCCACCAGCCATCCCTGCGTGCTCATCAGCCGATTCTCCCCTGCGCGCCGTTAAGCGTCGGTCTTCTTGAGCCCATACGCCGCCGCGGCGAGTGTCACGATCACATATCCGGCGAAGACCACGAGACCGGTCCACGGCGCCAGGGTGCCGTCCGCGGGGGTCAGTGCCATCACGGCGCTGCCCGCGTTGCTCGGCAGGTACGGGGTGATGGCCTCGGAGATCGAGGCCGGCAGCAGCACGGCCAGACCGGGCACGATGAGCAGCACGCCGGCCAGGATCGTGATGGCGCCCGCGCTGGAGCGTACGAGCATGCCGAGGGCGACGCCGAGCACCGCGACCAGGGCCAGATAGAGGCCGGCGCCGAGAAGGGTGCGAAGCACGCCGTCGTCTCCGAGGCCCAGGCCGCCGACCTTGTCGTTGAGCACGGCCGACCCCAGTGCGAAGGCGGCGAAGGCGGCTGCGGTCATCGTGACGAAGGCGGCTGCCCCGGCCACCAGGCTCTTCGACCACAGCACCGGCAATCGGCGTGGCACCGCGGCGAGGGTCGCCCGGATCATGCCGGTGGTGTATTCGCTCGCCCCCAGTAGCGCGCCGAGCGCGCCGACGGACAGGGCGGCCAGGATGCTGCCGGACAGGGCCAGGTCGATCGGGGTCATGCCGTCGCCCGAGAAGGAAGCTGAGGCGATCATGCCGAAGGCGATCAGGAGGACGGCCGAGATGCCGGTCGTGATCCAGGTGGAGCGCAGCGAGGAGAACTTGGTCCATTCGGCGGCGACGACGCCACCAGCAGTGATCTTCATCGGGCGGCCTCGTATTCGACAGCGTCGCGGGTCAGGTCCATGAACGCCTCTTCGAGGGAGGCGTTCTGTGGGGTGAGCTCGAACAGGGGGATGCCACGGGTGGCCGCGGCCAGCCCGATCTCGCGGGCGGTGGCGCCGGTGACGAACAGTTCCTCGGCGCCGGTCGAGGTGAGAGTGACGCCCGGGCCGGTGATCACCGCGCGTAGCGCGTCGGGGACGGCGGTGACGACCCGGACGCCTTCGGTGGTCACGAAGTTGGCTACGGTGGTGTCGGCCAGCAGTTTGCCTCGGCCGACGATGACCAGGTGGTCCGCGATCAGCGAGACCTCGCTCATCAGGTGCGAGGACAGCATCACGGTGCGGCCCTCGGCGGCCAGGCCGGTGAGCAGGTTGCGCACCCAGAGGACACCTTCCGGGTCGAGTCCGTTGACCGGCTCGTCGAGCATCACCACGGCCGGGTCGCCGAGCAGCGCGGCGGCGATACCGAGCCGCTGGCCCATGCCGAGGGAGAAGGCGCCGACCCGCTTGTGGGCGACGGCCGAGAGGCCGGCCAGGTCGAGCACCTCGTCGACGCGCGAGCGCGGGATGCCGTGCGTGCGGGCCAGGGCGAGCAGGTGGCTGACCGCCGTGCGGCCGGGGTGCACGGCCTTGGCTTCGAGCAGCACGCCGATCTCGCGCAGCGGGGCCTTCGACGACACGTACGGCTTGCCGTTGACCAGCACGTCGCCGGAGGTCGGCGCAGTGAGGCCGACGATCATCCGCATGGTCGTCGACTTGCCGGCGCCGTTGGGGCCGAGGAACCCGGTGACCTGACCGGGCTTCGCGGTGAACGACAGGTGGTCAACGACCGTCTTCGCGCCGTACCGCTTGGTTACTTCGCGTACCTGAATCATGCTCACCACGCTAGGGTCGCGTAGCGCCAAGACCGTGGTACCGCAGTCGGCTTTTCGAGGCGGCCGGTGGTACTGCGGTACCACCGGCAGCCCGGTCGGATCCGGCTCTTCCCATGCAACGAGCGGCGCCACGGAAAGCGGTCCGGTGCCGCCGACGCCTGCCGCCACGCCGCCTCACCCGTCAACACAGAACCGGCCGACGCAACCCACACCGCGCCGGCCAACACCGAGAAGCCACCGAACATCAACGGCAACGAACGCCCGTCCGGCCAGACCAGCACTGCGGTTGCCGTCTGAAGATTGCCCACAACGAAGCGTCCGGCCCCGTCGTGCCATCAACGAACATCGCCGATGATAAAAGTCGAGCGGGAGGTGGACGTGTCCCTGGTCGACACCATCCAGGCGGGCCTACAGACGCTGACCGCCGGTAACGACCGCGCGGCGCAGGAAACCGTTGTAGTCGACCACGCTATCCAGCAGACCGGGATACAGGCAGCGGCGTCGGGCTTCGTTGGAGTCGCGCGAAATCTGGCCCTCGTCCGCACGGTGATCGGCCAGATCCGGACCGCCCTCAGCGGCATGGCCGCCGTGGCTCGGGAGGCCGCCACGACACTGGCTGCCACGCCGCAGCAGCCGGCCCCACAAGAGATCACCGCGACGCTCGGCGCGGTATCGGGAAACCTGAACAGCATCACCGATGGGATCTGCCGGTGTATCGGACAGGTCGACCAGGCCAAGCAGGTCACGGTCACAGTTCTGCGGGGCGGTGATCCCGGGACCCTGCTGGCCAGGCTCGACGCCATCCACACGGTTCTGGCTGCGGTCGGGCAGCGCGTTGCGGCCACCAGGCACCAGGTCGAGGCGGCGACGGCCGAGGCAAGATCGACCGGCAGCTCGGGTGAATGGTCGCGGTCGCCCACAGCACCGCCGGAGTCGACCGCAGAGCCTCCGGACACACCGGTCGCTCACGGTGGTGACGCCCCTGATGAACCGGCCGTTGGTTGGAGTTCAACGGTCGATGGCCAGCGGCTCGTAGCGTCTCTCCCGGCTTTCGGCGGACGCGGGTCGAAGACCGCGGCCTGCTGGTCGGCCCCGATTTGAACGAACAACCACTGATCAGCCAAGAGAATCCCAAGACCAAGGCACTCGCCGCCCGGGTCGGGCTCGCGAGGTCCTGGGCTGCCGAGACCCACGTTGAGGCGCACGCCGCCGAGACAATGCACCGGCTCGGATTGCGGGAGGCGGTGCTGGCGGTCGACAAGAGGCCATGTCCCGGCATGCAGGGCTGTGACCGCCTGCTCCCCCGGCTACTACCGGCCGGCGCCCAGCTGACGGTGTACGGTCCTGACGGATTCCGCAAAACGTACAACGGACCAGAGGAGGACCACGGGTGACAGGCCAGACCGTCGAGGTCATCTTCACTGAGGAAGAGGACCCCGTCGTGGTGTCGACCATCGCCGAACTGGACGCGGTCCTCGATCGCGTCACCGCCGAAACCTCACCCCACACGCCGCCCCTGATCGCCCTCGACATGCCGGCACAAGAGCGCAGCCTGATGGTCGGGGTACGAGGCGCCGTCGGCGTGCTGAACTACGTGGATCTCACCACCGGCGACGGATACGCCAGCAAGGGAACAGCCACCGACGCGCCGACCCCGCCGTACTTCTACTGCGGCACCTGGACCGGCATCACCGCCGGCGCCGAAATCCCGATCGAACAGGTACGGGCAGCCGCACGGGAGTTCCTGACCACCGGCGACCGCCCCACTTGCATCACCTGGCAGTAACCCCTTTCCGGGCTCCTGCCTCCCGCTGTGATCTTGCACGGGTCGATCCAGCTCGTCCCCGGTCGGTGCTGCCTGACCTGCCGGAAGCGCCGTCGGCCCGGAATGGGCTCAGCCCGTCAGCCCCTGCTGAACAGGCAGAACGGGTGCCCCGCCGGGTCCAGCATCACTCGAACGCTCTCCTGTGGCTGGAAGTCGGACGCTCGAGCACCGGCCGCCACGGCCCAGGCCACCGCCGCGTCGAGGTCGTCCACGGCAATGTCCAGGTGCGTCATGATCTGCTGCCGGCCCTGAACGGTCGGCCAGGACGGAGGAACATAGTCCGGCTCGATCTCGAAGTTCAGCGTCCGCAAGCCACCCTGACCATCAGGTGACCGGACCTGCGCCCAGTTGGTCTCGATCTCGCTCTCCCAGCCCAGGAGCTTGCTGTAGAACTCAGCCAGCTGACGTGGATTCGGCGCGGCGAGGGTCGCGCCCGTGATCTGCAAGTTCGGCTGCTGCATACGTCACTTTCCGTAGCCTGGCGCCGCCGACTCCGGCCGCCCGGAAGCTCCGATGGCGATGGCGCTTGCGAAAAGGGGAAGTACCGGGGGCGATGCCTGTAACGGAGGGTGAGAATATCAGTGCCCGCGGAAGAACCGGATCAGCGCGGCCGGGCTCAGCTCTGCGGAAGCCATGCCGTCCGAAGGCCCTGCAGTGGTTTCTACGTGGTCTGCAGCCAGGCCGTCGCCGCGCCCCCGGCTGCCACCCCCGCAACACCTGCCCACGGCCCGTCCACGCCATTACCCGTCCGACAGCACCGACGCCGAGCCGCAACTGATCGCCGCATACCTGCCCACCAGCCGGCGCGGACGGTCAAGTCGGGCACCCGATCACCTACCCCCATCGCCACATCGTCCGCTTCCTCGACCACACAGGCAACGGACGGGGCGGGACGTGGGGAAGCTCGACGGACGAGCACCCACCGAGGGGTCTGTCAAACAACGAACGGCCCTGTCTCACATTCGGTGGTGACGGAGAGTTGTGAGGGCTGTTGACACTCGCTTGATGGATGTCGACGTGCTTGTGCGGACGGTGTTTTCGGGTCTTTCTCCGCTGGTCGTAGAGGATGTGGCCGACGAGGGCGCGCGGATCGTGGTGTGGGCACGGACTCCACAAGGGACCGCGGACTGTCCGGTGTGCGGGGCGTCGTCGGGGCGGGTGCACGGATTTCACCCGCGGACGGTGGCCGACGTGCCGGTCGACGGACGGAAGGTGGTGGTCCGTGTGCGGGTGCGGCGCCTGGTGTGCCCCACGCGCGGCTGCCAGCAGACGTTCCGGGAGCAGATGCCCGGGGTGCTGGAGCGTTACCAGCGGCGCACGGCCCGCCTGTCCAGGCACGTCGCGGCGGTGGTCAAGGAGTTGGCGGGCCGGGCGGGGGCACGTCTGCTGGCGGTACTCGCGGTGGGCCTGTCCCGTCACACGGCCCTGCGCGCCCTGCTGCGCATCCCGTTGCCCACCGGGCGGACGCCCCGTGTGATCGGCGTCGACGATTTCGCTCTGCGCCGGCGGCACCGCTATGCCACCGTGGTGATCGACGCGCAGACACATGAGCGGATCGACGTACTGCCCGACCGCACCGCCGACACCCTGCAAGCGTGGCTGCGCGGCCATCCGGGCGTCGAGGTCGTGTGCCGTGACGGCTCCGCCACCTATGCCGAGGCGATCCGCCGCGCCCTGCCCGACGCGGTCCAGGTCGCCGACAGGTGGCACCTGTGGCAGAACCTGTGCGAAGCCGCCCTGAGCGAGGTGAAGGCACACAGCACCTGCTGGGCCGCCGTGCTGGACGCACCCATCTACGACGGACCCCGAGCCCGAACCACCCTGGATCGCTGGCACCAGGTCCACAGCCTCCTCAACCAGGGCGTGGGCCTGCTCGAATGCGCCCGCCGCCTGCAACTGGCCCTGAACACCGTCAAACGCTACGCACGAGCCGACCGGCCCGAACGGATGCTCCGCGTCCCCAAATACCGCGCCAGCCTCGTCGACCCCTACCGCGAACACCTACGCAAACGCCGGACCGAGGACCCCGCCGCCCCCGCCGCGCACCTGTTCGAACAGATCAAGGCCCTCGGCTACACCGGCTGCCTGAACCTGCTGCACAAGTACATCAACCAGGGCCGCGCGGACGCCGACCGCAGCCACATCTGTCCACGCCGGCTCGCCCGGATGCTCCTCACCAGACCCGACAACCTCAAACCCGAACATCGAGATCTCCTGGCACGGCTCACCGCGGCCTGCCCCGAGATGACCCAACTGGCCGACGTTGTCGAGGGCTTCGCCGAACTCCTGACGCCTCACGCAGGAAACGTCGACAGGCTCTCGCACTGGATCAACGGCGTCCGTGCGGTCGATCTGCCTCATCTGCACGCCTTCACCCGAGGCTTGGAGCGGGACCGCGACGCGGTGAACGCCGCGCTCACGCTTCCGTACAGCAACGGCCCCACCGAAGGCGTCAACACCAAGACCAAACGGATCGCACGCCAAATGCACGGACGAGCAGCGTTCACCCTGCTCCGCCACCGCATCCTCCTCGGATAGCAGCACGCTCCGTCACCACCGAATGTGAGACAGGGCCGTTCGTTTTACAGACCCTGCAGCGCCTCGTGGCGCACTTTCCGGTCGTAGTAGGCGCGTGACTCTGGCTGGGCAGGGAGGGGGATGCGGCGAGGTAGAAGGCGCGTTTGAGCTGTTTGTTGCCGCGTCTGGCGGGGTGTTCGCCCCGGATGGATGATCCTGAGCTGCGGGTCACCGGGGCAAGGCCGGCGTAGGCGGCCAGGTGCCCGGCGGTGGCAAGGTGCGGGCGTCGCCGACGTCGACGAGGATGCGTGCTGCGGTTCCGACTCCGATGCTGGGCATCGACGTCAGGACCGCGGATAGGGGGTGGGTCTCCAGCAGTCTCTCGATCCCTGCGGCGATGAAAGGCATTCGCACGGGAACGCGCGACGCGCTGGCGGCTGCTTCATATGCTGCGCCCCAGGAGGTCACATGACGAACGCTGAACTGATCGATCGACTGATCGAGGAGACTGCCCAAGCACCTGACTGGCGTAGCGGCTGGGCCCGTCCAGGGCACCTCCCCCTGTTCAACAACTTGGGACCCGTCATGTACTTGACCCCGGCGGGCGATGTCGTCATGAATGACGAGGAGGACGGCCCGTTGCGGCTGGCCGATCAAGCCGAGCGCGACTTCGCGCTGGCCAGAGCCGCTGAGCAGTATCCGGAACTTGCCTACCTGAAGCCTTTGCGGCCGCAACTCGCAGCCACCTGTGACCGATGCTGCGGCCGGGGCAGAGTGACGCTCTCGCAGGGGACGATCTTGCCCTGGCGCGATGGACAGGAACCCAAGTCGTTCTTGTACTGCCCGGGGTGCAACAGCCTCGGATGGACCGTGACCGGCTGACCGCTGCACCCGCCCCGCTGCCCGGCAGTAGCGCCTGGCCGGCCTGGTCGACCTTCCGCGTGCAAGGGTCACCGCGACTGGCGCCGAAACTCAGCGACACCGACTCCGACCGGAGGTCGATGGCGCTGAAAGCAACTGACATCCGGCGCCCGAAGTCGCTAACAAACTCATGGCCGGCGGTCGTGGCTTGGTGGTGGCGCAACGGGTCCGACGGTTGCGGTGCCTAACGCCCTCCTGTTCGCAGCGGACGTTTCGGAAGCGGTTGCCCGCGCTGGTGGGCCGGTGGGCACGCCGAACCCGTCAGTTGACCACGCTGATCGGCGATCTCGCGGTCGCGGTTGCCGGTCGGGCCGGCGCGGCGGTGCTGGGACGGGTGGGTGTGCGGGTTTCACGGTGCACGCTGCTACGCGTGCTGATGGCGATGCCTGTACCCGTGGGGCCGGCTCCAGCGGTACTCAGCGTGGATGACTTCGCGCTGCGCCGCGGCCGCCGGTACGCGACGTTGCTGATCGACGCGGTCACCACAGCCGCGTCGACGTGCTACCCGATCGGAAGGCGGACACCCTGGCAGTCTGGCTGCGAGACCATCCGGAGATCCAGGTGGTGTGCGTGACGGGTCCGCCGCGTACGCGGAAGCGATCCGTTCCGGGGCACCGCAGGCGGTCCAGGTCAGCGACCGGTGGCATCTGTGGGCCAATCTCGCCAAGGCGGAGTCCGTCTGTCGTGTGTTGGCGGGCATCGCTGTGTCGTGAGTTAGGGCGGGGAGGTCTCTTCTGGTCGGGTGGCTGGCCGTATCCCGCCTGGTGGGGTGAACTGCGTCGGTCCGATGGGGTTCTTGGTCGTGCTGCTGCCTGGCCGACGGTTGCACGAGCGGGTCGGAAAGGCGGAGTGACGTTGGAGTCCTAGTTGGCAGCTCATCACCGATCGGCCGGTGACGAATACCAGTACTGACCATCAGACTCGCCAGGTGACCTACCAGCCCTCCAATCACCCGGCCCAGCCGGGCCACGGCCAGCCGCCGCACAAGCCGAACCTCGTCTACCCGCCGCCAGCACCACCGCGGCGGAAACTCGGTACGGGAGCCGTCATCGGCATCGTTGCCGGGGTGGTTGTCCTTGCCTGCTGCGGAGTAACCGGCATCGCGGCGATCGTCGGTAGTTCGACTGAGCCGGTCGCGAACCCAGCCCCGGCCACGACGAGCGCAGCCGCCGCACCGGTGGCGCCGATCGTCGAGGCGCCGACCATCGCGCCGGCCACGACGCCACTTGCCACGACGGCGCCTGAGCCCACCACCGCGGCCCCGACTACCCCGCCAACGCCGGCCAAGCTGGTTATGCCCGATCTGAAGGGCCTGAACGCGGCTATCGCCGACGACAAGCTACGCAAGCTCGGGTTTACGAACATCCAGTACGGCAGCCAAGACGAGTACGACACGATGGTGCTGCTGCTGGCGAACTGGACAGTGACGAAGCAGTCGGCGAAGGCGGGGTCGGAGTTGGCTCCGGATGATCTGATTGTGGTGACCTGCACCAAACAAAGCTGACGTGGGGTGAAGCCACGGCACCTCGTGCAGGTGTCGGGGCTTCCCGTCAGTACCAGTCACACGACCCCGCCAGTGCCGGTGCTGGATCGTCGGGAGATTCACCTCTGCGGCCAGGCCGGCACGGTGCTCGGCCCACGCCATCTGCCCGGCGATCCGCGCACGCATACGGTCCGGGCCGTCCTCGGTCTCGTTGGCCAGCAGACCGTCAAGCACGTAGTGCGACTCCGGTGCGGTCGCCACGATGACCTCCGTGTCGAACTTCGAGTGCTGGTCGGGGACGTGGGTATAGGTGTAGACGCCCTGGCTACGGACGAAGTACCGCGACAGGTGACGGGCGGTGATGCTCTTGCCCTTGACCGGGAACCGTTACCCGTCCGAACTCGACAGGGTGCCCGAACCAAACGCGCGGGTCAGCGGCAGCCGGTGGTGGTAGTTGGCCACCGTGGCGTTGGCCGCCTCCAGGGTCTCCGGCCTGTCAGCTGTTCGCCGGGGTACATCGACTCTTCGCTGCGCAGGACGTGCGCCGTGACGGAAGAGTACACGTCCGCAGCCTGCTGCCGGTACAGCCATCGCAGCAGCCCGGCCCGCGCCGCCGCCCGCTTGACCGGGTCGGTCAGGTCGCGTCGGTGCTGATCGGCCACTTGGCGGCCGGCAAGGGGAGCATGACGGGGGGCCCGCCGAAGGTCGACAGCTCCTTCACCGAGCCGCGGGCGGCGCACGCTTCGACCAGCTCGTACCCGAACTCCTCCCCTGGTAGGCGCTGACGTTGACAGCCTCGTCTGGCTGGCCTGGTTGACTAGCTAGGCCAGGGACCTGGGGAGTTCCTTTCAAGGTCTAAGGTACTGCTCCACAATCTTGCTCGGGCTCGATGGACCGAGCTCCCGTGGTCCGGATCGTTAGCCTGCACGATGGGCTTTCATCACGAACATAGGACGCGAGCGGGCGGCCTGAGTATGACCAGGGACCTGGCCAGCCGGAGTTGGGTCGGTGCACCGACGGTGCTCTCGATAATTCAACGCGCGTCTTGGAGTCGGGATGCGCGCCGGCTGCGAGACGCGTCGACTCGGGCCGCCGCATGCCGCAGCCGTTCGGCCTCGATGGTGAGTGCGTCGCGCAAGTCGTGAGCGTTGATCCAGACCGGGTTCACGTCGTCGTCCGGTTGCGGGGGCGGGTCAGGGTGTTCTCGATCCGGGTCCGGAGCTCCACTTCGGTGCCGAGCGCGGTGACCATGTCGTAGATCCCCGAGCGCCTGGATGGCTCGCTCGTACGGCTGAACGGCACGGTTAGCTCTGGCACGCCCCCCGTCGGCGGCGGCGATGATCGCTCCCGGTTCGATGCCGGGCTCGATCGGGATGTGCTGGTGGACCCGCCATCGTCGGCGGCGTCGACCGGCTGGCCCGGGTCGCCGAGCAGCACAATGGTGGCCACCGCGGGGGTCTGGTTGGGGGTGGTCTCCAGGTTCAACGTTCGGTCGATGCGTAGGGTCTCGGCCGCGGAGACCGAGTTTCGGCGGGCAGTCCGGCCGTCATCTCGGCCATCTCGCCGGCGGTGCTGAACTCGGCCTCCTGCCGACCGGCCGGCAGGAGGCTTGGCCCGGGATGGACGAAAGAACAAGCACCCGCCGTTGTCACCGACGGTGGCGCTCCACGCCTTCGTTCTGCCACGGCACTCTCACTCACAGCTCAGTGAGGTTTATCACAGCGTAAAGTTTGTCCAGCATGGTCGGCCCACATACGTAACGGATTGGTTGCGCCCCCCTCTTCCGAAGGGGATTCGCGTTTCACCTTGGCGATGCGGAGCGTGACATCGAGCTCGGACTATAGCCGGGCGAGTGCGCCGATGAACCGTTCGTACGGCTGCGCCCCTGGTTACCCCCTGCGGCACATCGACGCCTGCCATGATCTCAGGATGTGTTGGGAGGGCCCGACGCCAGGCTTCCGATCCAGCGACGGAAGTTCGACAGAAGTCGGAATGCGGTTACCCATAGCCGTACAACTGTCCGACTAGAACTCGTCGACAGTCCTACTTGCACGTAGGTTCACGACAGGGCCGCCAAGGCTTGCGATCCGCCCTACGGATTCGCTCCGCGCGTCGTCTATCCCGGGGTCTGAGCCAGTAGAGTTGCTCTTCGAAGAACGACCCATGCGGCCCTGCCGCCCGGGCCAGGCTCCCAGCCTCTCGATGTTCACAGAGAAGAAGGGGGCTGAGGAGGTCCCCGGAGCGCAGGGAGAAAGGGTTGTCCTTCGAACGGCAGTGCCCGAGAGGGTGCCGGCGAGCCCGGCACAGGACCACCGGTCGGTGGCGGCAGGTCGGCGAGGTCACGTACCTCGTCGTCCGGATCGCAGCCCTCGTCACGCAGGTGGTATGCACTGCATACGGAAGTGGCCCCGCGTAAGCGAGGCCACCACGGGAGGCGTCTCGCCTGCAAGCTTGCCAGCGGTGGGCGGGGCGCGCTCCTACAACGGGGGACACGCACGGTAAGCCCTGCAAGGCATGGCGTGGCGTCCGATTTCCCGCGACCAGTTTGGCACATCGCATTCCGACGCTGCCAGCTAACGCGCGACACACCTCCGTTCGGTGCACAAGTTTGCACCAGTACGCCAACTTCCACCTAGGCGTTTCCGTGCCCGGCAGCGCAACGGTGGCAAGAAGTCGCCACCGTTGGTCGCGCTCCCCTCTCACGAGCACCGCGAGTTCGTCGTTTCTCTTCAGAGGTCGTACAGCTCCGGCGACGCAGGTGGGCCGCCGTCTCGCGCGGCTTCGGCACACATGAGCAGAAATGGGTCCACTTCGCTCGAGGCGTCAACGTATCCGTCGCAGAACGCCTCGTGGATCATCACGGCTGGCACCGTGGCTCACCCACTGTCAGTACCAAGCTACGGCGTACAGTCGGGATCGTCGCTGTACGCGTGGACTACGCCGGCCATCAACCGCTCTATCGCCTTCATGTCTGACAGGTCGCGTAGTACATCGCGTTGGTCGCCACTCAGGTTCGCCAGGCGCGCCTGGCGAACCTGACCTCAGCTTTACGTCGGGTCCTGGGTCTGCTGCACCGGTAGGTGACATCTGAGATGGCTTGTCCTGGTGGCGGGCTGGAAGGATGTTGCTGTGCCCAAGCCCTACCCTCGTGAGTTCCGCGACGATGTCGTCCGGGTGGCCCGTGACCGTGACCCGGGCGTGACGGTCGAGCAGATCGCGAAGGACTTCGGAGTTCACCCGATGACGTTGTTCAAGTGGTTGCGCCAGGCCGACGTCGACGCTGGGACCAGAGCGGGTGTCAGCGGCGGCGAGTCGGCCGAGCGGCGCGAGGCCCGCAAGCGGATCAAGCTGCTGGAGCAGGAGAACGAGGTCCTGCGCAGGGCCGCGGCTTACCTGTCACAGGCGAACCTGCCGGGAAAAGGCTCTACCCGCTCGTGAGCGAGTTGGCCGCCGAGGGAATTCCCGTGGCGGTGACGTGCCGGGTCTTGAACATCGCTCGTCAGCCCTACTACCGATGGCTCGCCCGGCCCGTCGGCGACGCCGAACTCGTTGCCGCTTACCGCGCGAACGCCCTGGTGGACGCTCACCGCGATGACCCGGAGTTCGGGTACCGGTTCCTGGTCGATGAGGCCCGCACCGCCGGACAGGCGATGGCTGACCGCACCGCGTGGAAGATCTGCTCGGACAACGGCTGGTGGAGCGCCTTCGGCAAACGCAAGAGCCGCGGCAAGGGTGGCAAGGTCGGTCCGCCGGTGCATGACGACCTCGTGAAACGGGACTTCACCGCCGACGGCCCGAACCGGTTGTGGCTGGCCGACATCACCGAACACCGCACCGGCGAGGGCAAGCTCTACCTGTGCGCGATCAAGGACGTGTGGTCGAACCGGATCATCGGCTACTCCATCGACTCGCGGATGAAGTCCCGCCTGGCCGTCAACGCGTTACACAACGCCGTAGCCCGACGCGGCCGAGTGGCCGGCTGCGTGCTGCACACCGACCGCGGGTCTCAGTTCCGCAGCCGGAAGTTCGTCCGCGCCCTCAACCAGCATCACCTGGCCGGATCGATGGGCAGAGTCGGTGCCGCCGGCGACAACGCCGCCATGGAATCGTTCTTCGGCCTGCTGCAGAACAACGTCCTCGACCGGCGGACCTGGACCACCCGCCAGCAACTGAGGACCGCGATCGTGACCTGGATCGAACGGACCTACCACCGCCGCCGACGGCAGCGATCCCTGTCCCGGTTGACCCCATCGAGTACGAGACCATCATGACCCCACCGGCCAGTCAGGCCGCGTGACTGAAACTGTCACCTACCGGTGCAGCAGCCCCCCTCTGCGCCACGCCACCTGGCGTCAACCCGTGAAGCCGCTACACGGCAGAATCTCCATCGAACCTAACGAAGCACTACTTGAACGGAATAGGTCGGTACGGCGCAACCAGCGTTGGCGACGCTGGCCACACCGCTGGTTGGATGACGTCGTGTCCGAGCCAATCGAGTGGATCAAGCAGTGTGTAAACGCGCACGATGTCGTCGAGCGGCCGTTCGCCCTGCACCGGCCATCGGGTGCCGTACCAGGAGTTTTGTGGTTGCCGCCCTTGGCCGGTTCGCCACGTCCGCTGATCCTGCTGGGGCATGGCGGTAGCGGACACAAGAGAAGCCAGCGGATCGTCGACCTTGCCCGCTGGTTCGCGGCGCGTTCCGGTTTCGCGGCGGTCGCGATCGACGGCCCCTGTCACGGTGATCGCGTCCCGGTTCCGTTGGCGCCTGCCGAGTATCAGGCCAGGATCGCCCGGGAGGGGATCGAGATTGTCCTCGACCGGATGGCCGACGACTGGCTGGCGACCGTGAACGCGCTTGCTGGCGTGGGTCTCGCCGACATCAGCAACGTCGGATATCTCGGGATGTCCATGGGGACACGGTTCGGTCTGCCCCTGGCGGCGGCCATGGGCGACAGGCTGCGGTGCGTGGTCTTCGGCAAGTCCGGGCTTCGGCAGGCCCCCGGCGTGCACGAGGACCTGGACGCGCCGCAGCGAGTCGCCGCCGACGCCCGACGGGTCACCGCCCCGGTGCTCTTCCACGTTCAGCGGCACGACGAGATCTTCCCCAAAGACGGCCAGCTGGCGCTCTTCGACCTGCTCGGCTCGCCGGACAAGAAGCTGGCCGGCTATCCCGGCGGACACGCCGAGACCGGGCCCACGGCTATCGGCCGGTGGCGCGACTTCGTCTCCCGCCATCTGGCCCGGAGTACCTGAACCTGCCGACCGCACACCGGCCGCAGGTTGCACCGGTTCCCGAGGACCGCCTATCGCAGGCGCGAATCGGGGTGTCGGATGCTTCTGGCGCCGCTCATCACCTCTCATCATGACTTTCTCCGTGCCGGACCACCTCGGCGATCTTTCAGATGTGTTTGGAGCCCTGTCGCCAGCAGTGGCCCTCACCGATTCTGGTTGTCCGGACAGCCGTCGGGGATGGGCGTTTGCGATCAGTTGGGGCGCCGGCCCGTCGTTCGGTGGTCGGTGTCGCGACGGTGGACGGAGATGATAAAGCCGGGGGTTGGTCTTCGCGGAGCCGATACCTACCACTTCGAACCTCAACCCGACTGACTAAGGAGGTCCTTGGATGTACCTGGACCCGTTGATGCCGGCCACGCACCGGTTCCCGCGTACGGCACCGTCCGACGGCAGCAGCCAGGAGCAGCCGACGCACATGCGGCCGTTCGTTCTGCGCGGTGCGCGGCTCGGTGGTTTGCGCGAGGCCAGGCACCGTACGCCGGCGACTCAGAACAGGCATTCCGAGCCG
This sequence comes from Polymorphospora sp. NPDC050346, assembly GCF_040655695.1. NCBI lineage: Bacteria > Bacillati > Actinomycetota > Actinomycetes > Micromonosporales > Micromonosporaceae > Polymorphospora > Polymorphospora sp. NPDC050346. Next base: position 149,838 of record NZ_JBFAKM010000015.1, read on the forward strand.
ACGACCTCGGACGGCAAGAATCCCACGACCAAGACCGACACCTACGTCACCCCGGACGACTGATGACGGTCCTTATCGTCAGCACACCCTGGGACTGGTCGGCCGAGCAGGTTGCCAACCAGCTACGGGACCGCGGCGTCCGGTACGCGTGGCTCGACGTGGGCGCTTTCCCCCTCGACCTGGCCCTTGCTGCCGAACTCGACGACGGCGCCTGGAGCGGTGGCCTGACCGGTGCGCGGCCGGTCGAGCTGCGTGAGGTGACCTCGGTGTTCTACCGGCGGCCGAGCGACTTCACACTGCCGGCCGGCATGTCCGGACCGGAACGCAGGTTCGCCCGCGCCCAGGCCCGGGTCGGGCTGGGCGGGATCCTGTCCAGCCTCCCGGCCCGGTGGATCAACCATCCGGCCGTCCTGGCGGACGCCGAGTACAAGCCCCGCCAGCTCGTCACGGCCAGCAGGGTGGGCATGGCCGTTCCGCCGACCCTGGTCACGAACCAGGCCGAGGCGGCGCGGAAGTTCGCGGCCCGGTATGGCGATCTGATTGTCAAGCCGCTCGCCGAGCCGATTGTCGAGGAGGCCGGCTCCCACACCGCTGTGTGGACCCGAAAGGTGATCGCCGCCGACCTGGACGACCTGGCCGGTGTCGAGACGACCGCGCACCTGTTCCAGCAGTGGGTGCCCAAACGGTTCGAGGTCCGGCTGACCGTCGTCGGCGACCGCATGTTCCCGGTGGCCATCCACGCCGGCAGCGAGCAGGCGAGAGTCGACTGGCGCAGCGACTACGACGCGTTGTCCTACGAACTGGTGGAATGCCCGCCTGACATCGCCGGGCAGGTCGCAGACTACTGTCGGGCGTTCGGGCTGACCTACGCCGCGTTCGACTTCGTCGTCACCACCGGGGGACGCTGGGTGTTCCTGGAGTGCAACGGCGCCGGCCAGTGGGGCTGGCTGGCCGAGGAACTCGACCTGCCGATCGCGGCCGCTCTGGCCGACGAACTGACCAAGGAGTAGGCGTGGACTGGCAGCACGCGGCCCAGACCCTCGCCGCCCACCTCGTCGACAGCGGCGAGCTGAGCGACCCGGCCTGGCGGCGCGCCTTCGAACAGGTACCCCGACACGTCTTCGTCCCCGACATTCCGCTCGACCAGGTGTACGCCGACCAGGTCCTGGTCACCCAGCAACGGCCCGCACCGACCACCGCCGGCACCACAGGACCGCTACTGCCGACCTCCTCGTCCAGCCAGCCCGGAGTGATGGCGACCATGCTCGAACGCGCCGATATCCGCGACGGCATGCGCGTACTCGAGATCGGCACCGCGACCGGCTACAACGCCGCACTCCTGTCACACCGCCTCGGCGGCGACAACGTCTACTCCGTCGAACTCGACCCGACACTGCACGCGACCGCACGCCAGCGACTGGCCGCCACCGGCCACCACCCCCACCTCAATGTTGGGGACGGCACCGCGGGGTGGGCCGACCAGGCACCGTACGACCGGATCATCGCCACCTGCGCCGTCAACCACATCCCACCCGCCTGGATCGACCAACTCCACACCGGCGGCCGGATCGTCGCACCACTGGCCGGCGCCGGCTGCGCCCTGATGATCCTCGACAAGACCGCCGCCGACGAGGTCACCGGCCGCCTCGACCACCAACACGTCGCCTTCATGCCCCTGCGCACCGACGTCGACAACCCACTCGCCGACCGACGGACCCTCGGCCCGGCCACAAACGGGATCGGCCAGTACGGCACCACCAACCTCGACCCGGCCGTCTACGACCACGCCGACCACGACCTGAACCTGCTACTCCAACTCCACCTGCCCGGCCTGTCCATCGGCGCCATGGACAACCCACACGGAACCTTCCTCACCCTGTCCACACCCACCGCGTACGCCCAAGTCGCCCGCACCGCCAACACCACCAACGGCCGCCACACCACCATCCAGTACGACGGCAGACCATGGGACACCGCCGAGCACGTCGCCGAACTGTGGCAACGCCTCGGCCACCCCGACCGCAGCCGGTACGGGATCAGCGCCCTCAACCGCACCGACCGGCAGTACATCTGGCTCGACCACCCCGACAGCCCACACGCCTGGCCCATGCCCGTCTAGGGGCCCAACGGATGCACTCGATGCATCGTCGGCTGGCTCCGGAGGCCGACGAGATTGACGTCCGGCGCCGATCCGTTCGCCAGAGCTCGTGACCGCGTCGGCCGTGGCCGATGCTCGGTGGGATCTGGTTCGTCGGTTGCGTGATCCCAGATGCTGCCCTCGGGATGCTCCGATGGTCGTGTCGTACGTGGTCAGTCCTGTCCTGGCTCAGGTCGCCGGTCGTACTTCGCCAGCGTCGCCTTGTTGGTGCTCGCGTCTTGGAAGACCAGCTCCCATGGGCCGGTGTTCACGTCCATCTCCTTACCGAACCCGACCCACTTGCCGGCCAGGCGACGACCGGTCGGTTCAGCCAGGAGTTGGATCGCGCCGTGGTATCGGGCACCCCGGTAGTACCCATCTCGCGCGGTCTGTTCCACCCATGTGCCCGTGATGACGTTGCCGTCCACGGTCAAGTCCATGGTGAGTGGCGAGTCGGACGCCCCGGGCAATGAGCGCACGGTGAGTCGGTCGCCGTGCTGAAGCAGGACGACGTAGTGAAGACCGGTGAACGTGTCGGCTCGGCCCGAGCTGAAGTACTGGTACCGGGAGAGCCATACGCCTGAGTAGTTGCCGGCCGGCGCGTTCCGTGGAGCCGGGCCTCCGTTCGGTACCGGCGTTGGCGATTCGGCCACTTCCACGTCGTGACCGCCTTGGCCATCGTCCGAGACGCCGCTGTTTGGAACCTGCACCGTGAAGCCGAGAGAGCCGATTGGTAGGCCGGTGACGGCCTCCAAAGCGCGGGCATAGGCCGGGCGTGGGGCCGTGATGACGCCGGCCTCCCACCGCTGGACGAGACGCTTGTTCGCGTCGTTCGGGACGCCCGCGCGGTCTCCAGCCTTGCGTAGTGCGCGAGCGAAGTCGTCCTGACTCATGAGCAGGCCCATGCGTACGGCTCGCAACGTTGCGTTCGGTTCGATCGTCACCGGCCAAGCCTAGCGCTACTGTCGCCGGAATGTCGCCTTAAATGTCGCCGGAACGTCGCCGCGAAAGACGTCGCGCTTGACGACATTCCGGCGACATTCTGGGGGTGCTCCCGGGCGGCCGGTTGGAGGCGGGCCCGGGCGCCAAACGGAGTTCGAGCGGAGGACGGTCGGCCGCTAACTAGCGGCTTTGCTGCAGTGGCCGGCGAGGAGGGGTGAGCTGATTGTGGGCTGGCACGCGTCCCGCCACGCGGGAGGTGTACGGATGGGCGCCCCATGTCGTCGGCGCTCAGGTGAACGCGGCGCAGGTGGTGCTGAATCGTCACGCCGTGGCCGAGTTGGAGCCCGGGGTGGCGCGTGTCCGTTCAAGGCGGCCGCACTTCGGGGCACGGAACGGATCTCGCGATCATGCATAACGGTATAAGCGGCCCTCAAGGGATAGATAGCGAGCGTCCAAGCGCCGCCCGTGTGTACGACGCGCCGCTCGGTGGGTCGGCGAACTTCGAGGTCGATCGCGAGATGGCTAGTCGGATGCCGGCGGCGGAGCCGCAGGTTGACCGGTACGCACGTGCGAACCGGAGCTTCCTCCGTCGAGCGGTGCAGGGATTGCTGGACGAGGGCGTTGGCCAGTTCGTTGATCTTTGTTCGGGTTTGCCGACGGTGGGGAACGTGCACGAGATAGTGCATGCCGCGAGCCCTGATGGTCGGGTCGTGTACGTCGATGTGGATCCGGTGGCTATCGGGTACGGCCGGTACCTCCTGGCCGACGTGGATGAGGCGGCGGTGGTCCAGGCCGATGTCCGTGACGTGGAGGCCGTTCTCGATGCTGCCGAGACTCGGCGGCTGATCGACTTTTCCCGGCCTGTCGGGGTTCTCGCGGTGGCGGTGCTTCACTTCGTCGACGACGACCCGGCAGGGATCCTCGGCCGGTTCCGGATGGCCACGGTGCCGGGCAGCTACCTGGTGGTGTCGCACCTGACCACGCCGGCGCAGATGTCGCGGGAGACCGTTGGGGTGATCCAGCGGTACCGGGACTCGACGGGGTCGCCGTTGATGTTCCGCACCCGGGACCAGGTGGTGGATCTGTTCGCGGGCTGGGAGCTGCTGCCGCCGGGGGTGGTGCCGGTCGACCAGTGGTCGCCGGAGCCGGAAGACCTTGAGGAGTCCGCGCATCTGGGCCCGGTGCCGATCTGGGCGGGTGCGAGTCTCCGGAGTTCTGTGTAGCTGTCGCCGGTCGGAGCCGGCGGGCAGCAGTCTGCGGGTGGTCTGGCCGGTGGATCTGCGCGCCCATCGCGCGCCTGTTTTATCCATCTGGGGAGGATAAGTGAGTATCAGAGTCGCACGTCGGGCTGCTGCTGCGGCGGTGGTCGGGCTGCTCGCGGTCACCGCCGCCTGCACCGCCGCGCCGGCCCGGCAGCCGGACGGGGTTGACCGGGTGGTCTACCTGACCGCGTTCGCGAGTTTCGGTCGGGAGGCGTACGCCTGGGTGGCCCTGGAGAAGGGCTTCTTCCGCGACCGGAACATCGAGGTGGAGATCAAGCCCGGGCAGGGGTCGGCCGACAACCTGAAACTGTTGGCGGCCGGGCAGGCGCAGTTCTCGGCCAACGACCTGTCCGGCGTCATGATCACCCTCGGGCAGGGTGACTACCAGGGCGACGTACGCGCGGTCGCGGCGATCCAGCAACGCACGCTGAACTCGATCACCGTGCTGGAGTCGTCCGGCATCACCACCCCGGCCGACCTGGTCGGCAAACGGGTCGGCGGGGTGCCCGGTGGCGCGCCGATGCTGCTGTGGCCGGCGTACGCCAGGCTCGCCGGCATCGACCCGGCGAGTGTGCAGTGGGTGAACTCCCCGGCGCAGCAGACCCCGGGCCTGCTCGCCGCCGGCCGGGTCGACGGCATCGGCCAGTTCACCGTCGCCCGCGGCACCGTCGAAAAGGCCGCCCAGGGCCGGCCGGTGCACCTGCTGCCGTACTCCGACGTGATCGCCGACCTGTACGGCAACGCCCTCATCGCACCCACGACCCTGATCAAGGACGACCCCGACCTGGTACGCCGGTTCACCGAGGCGATCCTCGAAGGACTCGTCTACTCCATCGACCACCCCGACGAAGCCGGCCAGATCCTGCACAAGCACGTCCCGTCCGCCGACCCGGCCGCCGCCGCACAGGAGGTCGCCCTGATGCAGCCGTACGTGCTGTCGAACGCCCGCGCTGGCGTCCTCGACCCGGAACGGATCGCCCGCGCCATCGCCGTACTCCAGGGCGCCGGCGTCATCCCGGCCGGCCTCACCCCCGCCGACGTAATCGCCTCCGGCTTCGCCCCCGGCCCCGTCTGACACCACTCCCTCTTGCCCTGGTGGGCCTGGGGGCGGCGACCTCGCGCGTCCTCCGGCCCACCATCCGCCCGCAACCTCTTCTCTTTGGAGCAGTGATGGCCCGCCCCGCTACCGAGGCCCGCTACGCCTACGACAACTCCCATCCGTCCGCCCGCCGCTACCTCGCCAGCCTCTCCGCGGCCTTGGACGACTTCACCATCGGCCGGCTGGCGCATCTCGACCTGACCGGCCGCCGCTGCCTGGAGATCGGCGCCGGGCGTAGCCACGTCCCGGTCTGGCTCGCCGAGCACGTCGGCCCGACCGGCCTCGTGACCGCGACCGACATCGACACCAGCCACACCGGCACCCACCCGCGCCTGGCCCCGCTGCGGCACGACATCGTCACCGAACCAATCCCGGACCCGCCGTACGACCTGATCCACGCCCGCCTGGTCCTGATGCACCTGCCCGAACCCGAAAAGATCCTCGCCCGGCTCGTCGACGCCCTCGCGCCCGGCGGGATCCTGTGCGTCGAGGACTGGCACATCCAACCCGCCGGCGTCGTCCTGGACGCGCCGACCGGGCAGCAACGGCGACTGTTCGCCGCCTACCAGCACGAGGTCAACCAGCGCGTCTTCCAGGCCGCCGGCTCCGACCCGAACTGGGCACCTCGCATCCACACCACTATGCGCGGCGCCGGCGTGCGCGGTGTTGACACCGCCATCTACGCACCCGTCTGGCACGCCGGCAGCCCCGGCCTGCAGATCTCCCTAACCGCGATCGCCTCCCATCGCGACCGGCTCCTGCACGGCGGCCTGCTCACTGACGCCGACCTGCACGAGGTCACCAAACTGGTTGCCGACCCCGACTCCGGACTCGTCGTACGCGGCCACCAGCTCTACTCCACCCTCGGCAGCAAGCCTCGACGCTAGGACGCGGGGTGCCGGGCCACTCCCGATCGGCCTGGCACCCGCCTCCGCCGGCACCGGTGCCTCTCGAATGGTGGCCCCGGCGCCGGTCCGCCGCGCGTTCACCGCCGCGCGTCCCGCTGGTCGAAGCGACCTCCCGAAGCAGTCCTCTACCCGAAGCCAGCCATCTCCCGGCGCCCCGCACCGGCCCGGCAACGAGCCGGGAACCGGTCCCGGGTGACGCCAACGACAACCCGAACCAGGGAAGCATCATGACAAACTCGAGTACCTTGCCCCGCCGCCTCGCACCCACACCGCCGGCACAGGTCGTTCTCCCCCGCCCGGGTGACAAACTGTCGATCGCCGCCTGCGACTACCTGGGCGGCACCGGCCCAATCGTCGGCACCGTCGTCGACATCGACGCCACCATCAGCCCCCTCCAGGTCGAGGGGCTGGAATGGATCCACCTGGTCGTCGCCGATGCGGACCGGCCAGGTGCCGAGCCGCGAACCCTGATCGTCCGCGTCGCCGCCCTACGCCCCGCTACTCCCGGCGCCGAGTTCACGGCCGCCACCAGCACCTACACCGGTGACTACAGCCGGCAGCCGATCGACAGGGCACGATCCCTGGCCGACCTGGCCACCTCGAGCCTGCCCGTCTAGCCATGAACCCGGAACCCCGTCGGCGGCCACGGGGCCGATGAACCCCGATCCCCCACCACAACCGTCGACTCCGCCGCCGCAGACCAAACCCGGGATCCAGCACCGGCTCTCACACTTCCGGAGACAGGCCACCGCATGCCCTACATACAGACGCCGACGAGTCTGCGGGCTCAACGGCTGGGCGAACTCTTGCGCCAACTGCGTAAGCAACGTGGCATCACCCTCATGACCGCCGCCGCCCATCTCGGCCTGGACCATTCCGCCCTTGCCCGATTCGAACGATGCCAATGGCCGCTGCTGCCTGGCCGGGTCGAAGCCCTCCTCGACATCTACCAGATCACCAACCCGCACCAGCGGGCCATGCTGCTCCACCTCGACAGGCACCACCACCGCGTCGACGCATGGGACCCCGACGACCTACACCACACCAGCCCACCGTCCCTCAACCCCACCCGCCCGGAGACCACCATGCCGTTCCAGGAACGCCACCACCCCACCCTGCGCAGCCAGTGGCTCGCCGAACAGCTGCGTGAACTCCGCACCAGCCGCGGCCTCACCCTGCAGCAGGCAGCCGAACACCTACCCGTCGACTGGAGCATGATCAGCCGTTTCGAACGCGGCGAACTCAAACTCAAGTACGACTACGTCGCCGCCCTGCTCGACCTCTACCACGTCTTCGACGACCGCCAGCGCAACACGCTGCTCAGCCTCGCCCTCGACATCCGTCACGCCAACAACTGGGACGCCGACTTCACCGACGAACTCCCCCACCACCCCTACGTCAACCTCGCCTGGCTGGAACACCGGGCCGCCCACATCCGCTACTACGCCACCGGACGCATCCCCGACCTGCTGCAGACCCCCGCGTACGCCGCCCACCTGATCCAGCTGCAGATGGGCCTCCGCAAACCGACCCCCGAACACCAGGCCGCCCTCGACGTCCTCACCGCCAGACAGCGGACCTTTCACCGCGGTGACGGCCACCTGACCGTCGTGCTGACCGAACACGCGCTACGTAACCAGGTCGGTGACGACCACACCATGGCCGAGCAACTCGCCCATCTGCGCAAGGTCGCCACCGACCGCCGCTACACCATCCAGATCCTGCCCCTGCACACCGCCGCCGCCGCCCGCTACGACACACCGTTCACGGTCTTCGACATGCCGGCCCCCTACCCGCCCGTCGCTGTCACCCAGAGCCTCGCCGGACGCCTCTACCTCGAACGACCCCGAAGCCTGCGCTTCACCATCGCCTACGACCACATCCACGCCGACGCCCGCCCGGAGACCGAAACCCCTCACCTGCTCACCACCATCGAGCAGGCAAGCAGGAGCGCGGCAGCGTCCGAACGGCCCGGGGACGATCAGGCTGCCGCGACCACGGTGTCCGCTCCCCCGGCGCGGCGGCGCCCGATCGATGCGTGACCCGTCTTCGCCGGGCCGATTGGGTCAGGCAACCGGCTTGCGACGGGGTCGGCCACCGTAGGCCCTGAGCGTGCCCTGTGGGGACTGCCCCCGGCGGTGACGGGTTCGGGACGTGTCGGATGTGGCTGGCCGCCGGTTCGGTGGCCGGCCACATGCCCTTGGGCAGATGGCCGTCCGCTGGTCGGCCTGCTCCGGCTGTCACTGGCTCGGCGTGCGGCCTGGATGTGGCGCCGCCTGCCAGGTAGTGGCGGTGGGGCATGGATCGCGCAGCGCCTGGCCGCCGACGATCGTCGCCGGCGATGCGGGGCTACTGGGGTCGGCGGTGGCTGGTTCGGCTCCGGGGATGTTTGCCGAGGTCGTTTGCGGCTGGTCCGGTCCGGTTGCCTGGGTGGGTGGTTTGCCAGGTGGGGTTTGGAGGGGTTCGTGGGCTTCAGTGTGTGCGGTGTGGATTTTCTGCCGGTGGCGATCGGCGACCAGGCAAATCAGTGATCGACATATAGAGAATCGTCGTTTGTGATTGCTATAGTTCCAGCGCATCGATCACGCAGCGGGTTCGGGGAGGCACCGATCGTGACCGGGCATGATATCCACCCATCGCCGATGGCGTCCCTGGGTGGATTACTGGCGCCCGGCGAGCGGCTGGGCTGGCAATTCCGGTCCCGCGACAACTCCAGGACACCGTTCGCGATTCCAGAGCCAGAAAAGCCCGCCATCAAGGAAGCGACGGTCGCGGCACGATCGTGGTCCCAACTCGGAAAGCGCCTGCGATGGACGGCAATCCTGGGCGTCGCAGCCACCGTCGCACTGGCCATCTGGGGCAGCACCAGTACCGCCGAGGGTTCTGAGGGGCAGGCGCAGATCGGTTTGCCTGCACGAATCCTGGGCGTCGGCACCTTCCTCCTGCTCATCGTCCTCGTTATAGAGCACATGACATACCGGTCGCGGGCGAAGTGGACCGCTCGGCGCCCGCTGCGGATATACCGACGCACGCTGAAGGCGTGGCAGCGCCAGAGGTCCCAGCACGAGTCGGTAGAAGACGCACGAGTTGCCGGGCTGCCCCAATGGTGGGCGGCCGGACCGGCGCCACAAGTGACGCGCCTGGACATCGTCGGCGGCAGCCAGGCAGGGTGGCGCGACCTGCTAACGGTCGCCGGCGCGTCGTACCTGGCCACCCACGGGCCGTCCACCGTCGTCGACTTCACCGGCGACGAACTCTGCCGCGACCTGCAGGCGCTTTGCGAAATCGTGCCGCACCGCGTCGACTGGCAGACGCCACCCCACGACTGTGACCTGCTCACCGGCCTGAACAGCCGACAACTGGTCGACGTGCTGGTGGAGTCCGTCCACGGCGACGGCGACCGGGAACTGCGCAAGAAACGCGCCGTCGACACCCGTGTCCTGAACGCGGTCGTCGAAGCACTCGGCGACGAGGTGAACCTGGCCCGGATCCTCGACGCGCTTAGGGTCCTGCTCCGCCTGCCCGGCCCGACACCGTCGTTGACCGCCGCCGAACGCGCCCACATCGCCGACGAACTGTTCCCCACCGACTACCTCGCCAGGTCCACCGATTCACTGCAACAGCTGGAGGCACTGCTGCATCCGCTGCGCGGCCTCGCCGGTGCGGAACGATCACCGGCGGTGCTGACGGTCGTCGGGGTAGCCACCGACGGCACCAGCGCCCGCAGTGAACTGTTGAACGATCTGATCGTCGCGTGGGCAACCCGGCGGGTCGCTACCCGGCCGGACCTGTGCCGCACCCTGGTTCTCGCCGGCGCCGACCACCTCGCAGCCCGGCACATCGAACGGCTTGCCGAGATATGTGCCCGCCAAGACGTCACCCTCATCATCTTGTGGCGCAACCTACGCGACACGGCCCTGCGCATGCTCGGATCAGGTGCGGTGGCGTTCATGCGACTACGGCACGCCGAAGAAGCCACCCGAGCCGCGGATTTCATCGGGCGTCAGCACAAGTTCGTCCTGTCCGGCCTGACCAGGACCGTCGGCGGGTCCACCAGCACAACCGACGGCACCGGCACCTCCGACTCGGAGTCGACCGGCACCAACCGCGGCAGCGGCCGGACCGGCCGGATGTGGCAGCTCATCGAGGCCGCCGACACATGGAACCGCAGCAAGGGCAGCAGCGAGGGCATCACCCGCTCCACCTCCACCCAGACGTCCACGACCACCGGCACCAACTGGTCCGACACCTACAACAACCAACGCGTCTACGAGTACGCGGTCGAGCCAGGCGTGCTGCAGGGGCTGCCGGAACGGGCACTGCTGCTGGTCGAGCACAGCCCTGACGGTGCCCGTCTGCGAGCCCTGGACTGCAACCCCGCCATCGTCACCCTGCCCGACGTCCAGATGCGCCCGGCAGAACCATCCACGGAACCGATCGACGCAGGCCCGACCGCGTCGATCACGGACCGCCCGCCCGCCCGGCCCTTCACCGCCGCCATCGTCGGCTGGTCGAAGGCGCTGCTACGCAGCGACCGGCAGCCGGACGGCCGCCGATGACGTTCCCAGCTGATCCCGCCCGCATCAGCTTGGCCGATGCGCGGCTCACGCGGGCCCGACCGACTCATGGCCTCCACTGCGACGACTCAATCAGGGTTCAGGTCATACGGCGACGACCGCAGGCAGCCATCGGCATCACCACCAGCACCTCGTCGGGGTCGGGCAACGCGGGCAGCGGACCAGCATGTGCCTCATCGGGGGCGCGATGAGCGCCGACCTGGTGGGCATGCGGCCTCCGGGCGCTGCGACCGCTCACGGTCGCCTTCTCGCCGCCCTCGAGCGAACCAGGATCAGCCGGATCGAAGAGGTGTACCAGGACGCGCCGCAGCATCCGGATCGCCACGACAGCGAGGAACGGGACCGGGGCAGACCACGGCGGCTCGCAGCAGTATCGGCGGCCTACCACGCATCCGTGCACGGCACGGGCGATCTGCTGATGTTCGCCTGGTGTCGACCGGATGCCGGCGCTCCTGTCACCGTGCTCGCCAGCAGCGGCACGTCGCTGTATCCCGCGGTGGCCGGCACATTGCGCGTTCCGGCCACGCGAGGGGCGGAGCCGAATACAGGACCGGTGCCTCTCTCCTTTCCTCCGGGTTGCCGCGGTCGCTCATACGGCGGCGACCGGACGGTGGCGCTGCTGGCCTCGTTCCCGTGTTGGACTCGGCTCGGCGCGCTGGTTGACGGGCTGCTGGTAGACGAGACCGCAGGCGATGGCGATCTTCGCCCAGGACTAGTCGACGGCTTGCTGGGTGTGTGGCATGCGCCGTTCGCCTGGCTGATGGTGGCCGAGCCGGTCCCGCCGGCTGGCATCAAAGCCGCTGCCGACGCGGTCGCCGCACAGGAGCGCGATGCGCGAAGCCGTACCTCGTCGCCGGAGTACGCGGTACGAGCCTCGCGGCTGGAACTCCGGCACCGGGAGCTACGGGCCGCAGAATCGACCGGGCTGTGGCAGATTCACCTGCTGGTCGGTGGCGCCGGCAGGGCCGAGGTGATGGCGGTTGCCGGGCTTGTCGCCGCTGCCGTGGATCTGACCCACCTGCCGTATGCGCTGGTACCAGGGGCGCCTGTCGGTGATCTCGCAACCGTGCTGGACAGTCCGGATCCGCACCGGGGCGCGGTCGAAGAGCCCGTCCTCGCCGGATCGCCGCTGGTGGCCGCGCTGACCCGGCCACCGACGGTCGAGATTCCCGGGGTGCGTGTCATTCCACGGCCGACGTTCGACGTCACCCCGGAGACGACGGCTGCCGCAGCCAGTGTGGACCTGGGCGAGGTGATGGATCGTGCGGGCGCTCCCGCTGGCCGGATTCGGCTGCCGATGGACAGCCTGAACCGACACACTTTCGTCTGTGGCGCCACCGGTGCCGGGAAGTCACAGACCATCCGGCATCTGCTGACCCAGGCCACCCGGGCCGAGGTGCCCTGGCTGGTTATCGAACCGGCGAAGGCCGAGTACCGGCGGATGGCCGCGCGTCTGCCGGGCCACGACGTGATCGCTATGCGTCCCGGCGAGCCGGACCACCCGCCCGTCGGTTTGAATCCGCTCGCTCCCGTGCCCGGCTTTCCGTTGCAGACACACGCCGACCTGACCCGTGCGCTGTTCAATGCGGCGTTCCAAGCCGACGAACCGTTTCCACAGGTGCTCTCGGCTGCACTGACGCGCAGTTACGAGGCCCTCGGCTGGGACCTGACGCTGGGCGAGCCGGCCCACGCCGGGGTATGTCCGAGGTACCCGACACTGGCAGACCTGCAAGCCGCGGCACACCAGGTGATCGAGTCCGTCGGATACGGACGGGAGGTCACCGACAACGTTCGAGGCTTCATCACCGTCCGGCTGTCCAGCCTGCGTCTGGGAACCACCGGTCGATTCTTCGAGACAGGGCACCGGCTAGACGTCGGCCGGCTGTTACGGCGCAACGTTGTCCTCGAAATCGAGGACATTGGTGATGATCGCGACAAAGCGTTCCTCATGGGCTCCGTACTGATCCAGATCGTCGAACATCTGCGCGTCGAGGAACGCCGGAATCCACGTGCACCCCGGTTGCGGCATCTGACCGTGATCGAGGAGGCACACCGGCTACTGCGCCGCCCCGACCAACCAGGGCCGGCGGCACACGCCGTCGAACTGTTCGCCGCACTACTCGCCGAGGTACGCGCCTACGGCGAAGGGCTCGTGATCGCCGAGCAGATCCCGGCCAAGCTGGTTCCCGACGTCATCAAGAACACCGCTGTCAAGATCATTCACCGGTTACCTGCTCAGGACGACCGCGACGCCGTGGGCGCGGCCAGCAACCTCACCGACATGCAATCCCGGTACCTCGTCACGCTGCCTCCGGGTACCGCTGCCGTCTTCGCCGACGCCATGGATCATCCGATCTTGGCCGTGATGCCGGACGGTACCAGTATCGAAGCGGGGGCGGAGGCTGGCCAGCCACACCCGGCCACCACGCTGATCGGTGCCCCACTGCCGGGATGTCCCGCGTCCTGCAGCGTCGACCCCTGCGACATGCGCACCATGGCCCGCGCCCATCGGCTGCTCAAGAAGGAACCTCGAATTGTCGCCTGGGCCGAGTTGGCCGTGATCGGGCACCTCGGCGGCATGCCAGCGCCGACACCGATCCCCGCGATGCGCACCGCCCTGGGCGAGATCGAGCCCCGATTGCTCGACTGCGCTGTCCGGCACGCGGTCGACGCCGCCGTCATCGCCCGCTCGGCGCCGCTGGCCCACACCCACAGCCCTCGGGAGTTCGCTGCGCACGTGGCAGCAGAACTGCGTGCACAGGTAGCTCCGGTTGTGAAGGCCCGCTGCATTGACGAACCCGACCGATGGCTGGCCGGCTGCTTTCGGTGGAATCTGGTTCACCTCGCCCTTCTCGACCTGAACAGTCAGCAGCCGAACGCAGGGCGGCATCCTGACAGCGACGTCTGGGAGACGCGGTACGGACAGCCGATCACCGGAGTGAACTGCCGAGAACAACTCGAGAGTGTTGGCCAATGGTCGCTTCAACTGCTCGCCGACCAGTCTGCTGTTGCTGACGTCGTATACGGAATTGATTCTCCGTCGGCCCTTGAGACCGTGGTCGGGCAGCGACGCGACGCCGCCACGTGGAAGGAGTCGCTAGCCCCGATGATGGCCGAATTCACCAGCACCCGCAGTTGGCCAGAGGCTTTCCTGGCGCCCTACACATCGGATAACCGATGACCAGCTCCGACAACAGGGCGCGAGCTGAAACGCCCGACTCAGCAAACACCGTCGAACGGGCAGCAACTGGCCATGCCGCCGACGCCGAGAGGCGAACCAATCCGATAGTCGACCTTCACAGACGGGAGTTTAGAAACACCGACATACTGTCCGCGATGGAACGTCCGCCCTCGACCACCGCCGGCCGCGGGGACACAACAGATTTTACAGAGGCAGATTCCTCGGACCGTGAAGCAGAACGCGCAGACACGATCCACTCCCGCTACCCCGATGGCACTCCCGTCTACAAGAGCGAGCGCCCAAATAAGATCACCGGCCCAGACTCAAACGCCGAGGGCGCACCACACACCGTACTCAAGATGGATAGCGTCAATAGTCGCGTCTACAAGGCGCGAGAGTATGGGGAAGGAGGGGTCCCCGTGCGCGACATCGACTTCACCCATCCCACCTTCCCAAACGGACGCCCTCGACCCGATCACACCGCACCCGAACAGCATCGATACACACCAAATGACCCGGACAACCCGAGAGCCGGCTACACGCGCGGCCCAGGAGAGGCGCTCGACTCATGAACCATATCTACGTACGCGCCTGGCGCAGCGACCACTACATCGGTCTGGCAGAACTACTTACTACCCTCGGAAGGATTACCGCCGAAGCCTCGTGGGAGCTACAACTCGACGAGGTCGCACCTGGCCCAGCGGGCTCGGAAATCGAGGCCCTGACACAGCGGGAACGCGTACATACCCGTGAACTGATACTCGCCGCCTTCCCGGATGGCCAGATCATCGACGGCGAACTACGCGGATACACCGATGACACCGCCACCGAACCGTACATCATCGTACGAGCGGTCGACAGCACCGACTGGGACATCGAATGCGAGGACCCGAAGGTCTATGAGGCACTAAAGATTGCGCTTCCGGAATCATCCGATGCGATCTAAAGAACGCTCATAACTCGGTGAAAGCATCGCCTGGATCGGTGCTTGGCCTCGGTCGTCAGTTCCGGCACCTCTTGGTCGCCAGTGGTGACGGCGGCACGTGAACACAACAAACCCCGGGCCGGTTCGGGGTCGAAGCCATGACCACCGCCCTGCACCGAGTCACCCGAAACCTCCAGATCCCCTCCGACGGTGCCCAGCTACTCCGCCTGACCAACAACGCCGTCTTCGCGCTCCCACCGGCCAGAGTCGTCGTCCGCATCGGCCGCACACCAGCTCCACGATCGTGCCAACAAGGTCGCCGCCCTCGGCACCTGGTTCACCGACACCGGCGCCCTCATCACCCGCCTCACCATCGCCATCGAGCCTTCCAACCTGATCTTGCAGGTCAGCGCGGGTAGGCTGGGCCGTAGATCGATGAGGGCGAGGCTCCAGGTAAGACAGCAAATCGACCAAAACCCGATGCCCCAACTCGGAAGCCCTCGCCTGTGCTGTCTCACCCGTCCGCGATCTCGTTGTCCAGCCGGACCCTGAACCATCTCGCTGACCGTATCCGCAGCCACCGCAACGAGCGTCGATCCAGGTGGCGGCGCCTCGACGCGGGACGGCAGGCACTGCTCGCCCTGGCACACCTGCGCAACGGTGATACCTACACCCGGCTGGCCGCCGGGTTCGAGGTCGGCGTGAGCACCGCACGGCGGTACGTGCAGGAAGCGATAGCTCTGCTCGCGACGGCCGTCGACGACCTGGACACCGCCATGAACCGGGTCCGCCGGCTGGCGTGCGCAATCCTGGACGGCACCCTGATCCCGATATCGACCGGGTCGCCAACCAGAAGCCGTACTACTCCGGATAAGTGGCACGGCGTGAACGTGCAGGTCATTGCCGACGCGGCTGGCCGCCTCGTTTGAGCTTCGCCGGCACTGCCCGGCTCGGTCCACGACCTGACCGCGGTCCGGGCCCACGGCATCATCGATGCGCTGACCAGCGCAGACGTGATGACCTTCGCTGACCTGGGCTGTCAAGGTGCCCGCGGCAGCGTGCGCACTCCGTTCGAGCGGCGCCGCTTCCGGCTCAAGCTGTCACGCCGGGAGAAGTCTGTGCATCGGGCCCACGCGAAGATCCGCGCCCGCGGCGAACGGGCGATCGCCACTCTCAAGACCTGGAAGAGCCTGGCCGAGCTGCGCTGCCGCCCGCAGCGGGCGACCACGATCGTGCAGGCCATCCTCGTTCTGCACCACGTCGAAGCAACCGCTATACAGGATGAGAAGGCTCAATGGCATGTTCGGGCGAACTGCGCCGGGCCGGCTGACCTCCTCGGCCGACCCGCCGTGCTCGCCGGCCGAGCCGCCGGGCCGGAACCCGGCTCCGGCACGGCGGCTGCTTGCCGGCAACGGTAGCCCGGCCTGGCCGCCCTGACTGACCGGCGTCTCAGCCGAGTGAGCAGGGCGTCCCGTTGAGGGTGAACGAGGACGGGCTGTCGGTGCCACCGGTGTGGGTGGCCACGAACCCGATGGCGATCGCGCCGCCCGGCCCGATGATGACGTGGTCGTCGAGGCCGCGGGCGGTGACCTTGCCGCTGGACGGCGAGTACACCGCGTTCCAGCCGGTGGTGATGTGTTGTCCGGCGGGCAGCGGGAATTTCAGCACCCAGGAGGTGATCGGGGTTCCGCTGGTGTTGGTGATGGTGATGCTGCTCGTCAGGTAGGTGTCCCAGGTGTAGACCGAGTAGCGGACGTTGCAGGCGGCCCCGGTCGGCGACGGGCTGGTCGGTACAGCGGTGATGGCCGGCAGAGCCGTGCTGGCCGGCACGGTGGTCGGCGCGCTGGCGCCGTGCAGGGTGGCGGCCAGCGTTACAGCCGCCGCGGCGACACCGAGAAGGCTGCTCTTCAGTCTCATGGTGGCTGCGATTCCTCCGGAGATCGGCGTACGGCAGCGCGGCGGAACGAGGGGCGCCAGTCGCCGCTGATTGTCCGGTTCGCCTCGCAGGCATCAACATTAATCGATCACTTTCGATTGTCAAGCCTGCGGCCCGCCTACCCGTGCTGACCTGCAAGATCGGGTTGAAAAGGCTCATCGGCCAACCTGCAATCGTCGAGGGGCTCGCCGCCACCACCTGGGACCACCTCCCGCCACGGCCCCCCGAACCCGCCACCGAGTGGCTCGGCCAGGTCCTGCGCAGGTTCCACCGCCTGGGCAGACCAGGACTGCCCCTGCCCCGTTGGGATCCGGTAGCCCAACGACTCGGCCACCGTGTACCCGGCATCCGCGGCACCTACAGCCACGTCACCCCTGCCATGCAGCAACACATCATCCACACCATCCAACACCACTGCAAACCACCCAACTCGCACTTGCCCAAGCCACATCACCACCCACCCAACACAGGCCACCCCGGTACAGCTCCACGCAGCCATATCCGCGGACGGCACTCTCGACGGCCAGCGGGATCGATGCGCCCGATGTCCGTTACGACCCACCCTGCGTAGCCGGCCAAGCCCGGCCGGCGGAATGCCGGCCAGGCCTCGGTCGTTACACACCCTGGCGGACCGAGCAGGACAACGAACTCCGGTCCCGGACCACGTCGACGGAATGACGGCCGGCCCCCGGTCGTTACACATCCCCGACGCACCCAGCACCACCGCCCCGTGAGCTCAGCCTCCGGGCAGGTCGGTTGGAATGAACGACCACCCCCGGTCGTTACACATCCCCGACCCACCCGAGCACCAACGGGTGACCCCACAGACTTCTTCACCGCACCTTTCGCGGACCCGTACGCCGACCTCCCCCAGTCGGCGTCATCCCCCCACGAACGGAGCACCCTCATGAACACGATCCTGCGCAAAACGATTCTCGGCATCACCGGCCTGACCTTCGCCACCGGCGTCATCGCCGGCCCCGTCACCGCCGCCAGCGCCGCGACGCCGCAGACCCGCCCCGCCGCCGTCACCACCACCGCGGTGCAGGGCGAGCAGTCCCAGATCACCCTGGGCGCCGAACAGACCGACAATGTCAAGGCCATCATCGCCGCGACGAAGAAGAACGGCATGGACGAACGCGCCGCGGTCATCGCGATCGCGACCAGCCTGCAGGAGTCGAAGCTGGAGAACCTGGGACACCTGGGTGAGCGCAACGACCACGACTCGCAGGGCCTGTTCCAGCAGCGACCGTCGTCCGGCTGGGGCACCGTCGAGCAGATCACCGACCCCGAGTACGCCACCACCGCGTTCCTCAACGGCCTCAAGCAGGTCGACGGCTGGCACGACATGCCACTGACCGAGGCCGCGCAGACCGTCCAGGTCTCCGCCTTCCCCGACCACTACGCGCAGTGGGAAACCCAGGCCACCGACCTGGTCGCCGAACACTGGAACAGCTGACACACCAAACACCCCGCTGGCCGGGACCCCGTTACGGGGTCCCGGCCAGCGGCACATCCAGACACGCGCCAGTGCCGACGCGGCCGGACTGGTCGACTGGGATGTCAGCATCGACTCGACGGTCACCCGCGCTCGACTGTAGGAGCAGAAGGAGCCGCCAGGGCAGTCGACCGCCCTTCGAGCCCGAGATCTACAAGCAGCGCCACGTCGTGGAGTGCGGCATCAAGCGGCTCAAGCGTCACCGAGGCCTGGCCACCCGATACGAGCGGCTCGCCGTCCGCTACCAGGCAACCATCCACGTCGCCGCGATCAACGAGTGGCTCTGAACCGCTCATGAAGCGCGCCCTCGCTTTTCCGCAGGCGCGTAAGCCGTTCTAAACCGGATGACCTGGCGTCTACGGTGCCCATAATGGTGGGGATGCAGCATATCCAGTATCCGAAGATTGGCACGATTAGCGCCCGTGATGTCGCCGGTCCCTGGATTGCGGCCGAGAAGATCCACGGTGCGCAGCTGGTCGTGGCGACGGACGGCCGCACCACGCGGGTCGGCAAGCGTAAGGCATGGCTACGTGACGAGGACCCCTTCTTCGGTTGGCAGCTGCTACGCGACCGGCTGGTGGCGGCGGCCCACGCCGCGCTGCCCGGGCCGGGCGCGGCAGTGCGCCTTTACGGCGAGTTGTACGGGGGCGCCTACCCGCACCCCGATGTGCCACCGGCACCCGGGGTTACCGCCGTGCAGACCGGTATCTGGTACAGCCCGGACCTGCGGTTCGCGCTGTTCGACGTACTCGTGCAGGATGCCGACGACGAGGAGGGTGCGTACCTGCCGTTCGCGCAGGTACGCGAGGTGGCGGTGGTCGCGGGACTCGACGTCGTGCCACTGCTCGGGCGAGGCCGACGCCAGGACCTCGACGCGGTACCGACGAGATTCGTCACCACAATCCCAGACTCGCTCGGGCTGCCGCCCCTATCGGGGAACTTGGCAGAAGGTGTCGTGCTGCGCGCTGATCGGGCGCTGCCGCCCGGAAAGCGTTCCATCGTCAAGCACAAGATCGCCGAGTTCGACGAGCAACGCTTCGACGATAGTCAACCCTTCGACGCCGGCGCCCCGCTCACGTTGACAGACCTGCTTGCCATCGCCGGGCGGATGGCAAACCCGATACGCCTTGCCTCCGCCCGTTCCAAGGTGGGCGTGAACCAGGCCGCCATCGTCGACGAAGCCGTGCTGGATGTGCTGATCGACCTCACCAACGCCTTCCCGACGGCGATGGCACGACTGGACCACGCGGCGGACAGCGCCCTACAGGAGCACGTACGACACGCCATCCGGGTTGCGGCGATCGACGGGCACGCCGGCAGTGCCGAGAACGCGCACTACAGGTAGCAGCGGGCAAGCTACTCCTGGCCTGACAGCGGGAGTTGCCCCTGGTGGGCCGCCCTTGATGGGCTGAAAATGGGTGTGCGGGCGGTCCGGTGACGTCGTGGGTCTGTGGTGCTTCGAG